>JAEDGJ010000004.1 GCA_016297585.1 Clostridiaceae bacterium | reverse complement strand
TTATCCGTGCAGCGCGCGCAGCAGTCTCGCCTGCCCGGCGATCAGCTCCTCGGCGACGCCGGGGCAGAATTCCGAGCTTCTGGCCTCATAGCCGCCCTCGGCAAACGCCGAATACATCGGCAGATACCCCTCCGAGCCGTTGACGAGGCAGCAGGCGATCGTGAAGGGATACGGCGACGCCTCGCGCACGCCGCGGCCGATGTCGGTGAACGGCTCGCCGGGGAAGCCCGCAAACGCCAGATTCCCGGCCGTTACGGCGGACATATGCAGCTTCAGCGTATCTCCCGCCTCGGCCAGACGCAGCATCTTGTACGCCTCGGCGACGAGCGTCACGACGCCCATGCCGGTTTCCGGGATCTGATCGTCGTGTCCCGCCTCGTGCAGCCGGACGATCTCCCGCGCGCGGGGGATCTCGTCCGGCGCGGGGCGGTTTGCCGGCGTCTCGAGGTCGCGCACGGCATATGCCACGCGGTCGGGACCTCCGAGCGGCTGGGCGGTACCGTAGACGGCGAGCGCGCCGGCGGCGATGACCTGCCCCATATAGCGCGCATGCGCGTAGCCGCCGACCGGGAAGGCCGCGGCATCGGGATCCGCGGGGCTGCGGGAGATGTCGAAGTGGTTCGTATCGCCCTGCGCGCCGTTGAGGTAGACGGCATGGACGCCGGGCAGCGCGCCCTCGAGCGTCCGGCGCACAAAGCCGGGGAAATCCGCCGACCACTTCGTGCCGCCGATGACGTCCGGATGCACCTGGAAGTTCACGACCGCGATCTCCGGGCTCCCCTCGCGCACGATGCGCACCAGCCGCAGCGTTTCGTCCGGCGTACCGATCGGGCAGCGCACGTCGGGGTTCTTCCAGCCGGGATTCGTGCGGATCGTGCCGTCCTTCATGCGGAAGCGGCGGACAAAGGAGATGCCCTCCGCGCGCCCCTCGGCGCCAAAGAGCTCCGCGGGCGCGAGATCGTCGATCGCGGCCTTCGCGCAGGTGCCGAGACGCGCAAAGCAGTAGCCGTTGTACACGGGATTGTGGGGGTAGAGCTTTGTCGACATGCACGGTCCGGTATGCGTATGCGTACAGGCGAGAAACACCGCCTCCTCCGGCACACCGGCGATGTCCGCCACGGTTCTGCGGGCTTCGTCGGCCGTTTTCTGTTCGATGCCGATGAGATCGAGCGAAAAGACGAGCGCGGTATGCCCTTCCCCGTCGCGGAACGCGATGCAGGAGGCAGTCAGGGGATCGAGGATCCCGTCGGCACGGCGGGCGTTGTAATAGCCCTGCATATAGGTGCCGAGCGGCGGGGTAATGTCGATGCGGGAAAAACCGGCTTGCAGCATAGGGAATGATCCTCCTCAACATTTATTTTTCCACGAGTCCCGTGGGATAACTCCGCCCTTTTTTGAGAAAAGGGCGCACGGAGACAGTCCTGCGCCGGTCATGACCGGCAGGACAGACTTCCCCCGTGCGCCCGTACGGTATGCAAAAACTTACTTCAGCTTCTTGAGCTGCTCGACCTGACCGTTGATCAGGGCTTCCGCGATCCCGGCGGCAAAGCTCGAGCTTCTGGCCTCATAGCCGCCCTCGGCAAACGCGCTCTCGACGGGGAAATAGCCCTCGGAGCCGTTGACGAGGCAGCACGGGATCGTCATCTTGAACGGAGAGCCCTCCTTCGTGCCGCGTCCGATGTCAGTGAACGGCTCGCCGGGGAAGCCCGCGAAGGCGACGTCGCCGATGGAGACGCTCGACAGGTAGAGGTCGAAGTGATCCGGACCGTTCTCGAGCTTGACCATACGCGCCGCTTCGGCGACGACGGTGGTCAGCTGCATGCCCTCAAACGGGATCTCGTCGTCGCGTCCGGCATTGTGCAGGTCGTTGTACTTGTGCGCGAGCGGAAGCTGGTCTGCCGTCGGCATCTGGGACGGGACGCGCAGCACGCTGTGCGCATAGCGGACGGGGCCCGCCTGCACGGGGGCGCACTTGCCGTACACCTCGAGCGCGGCGCCTGCGACGGCGCGGCCCATATGGTGGGAGTGCTCATAGCCGCGGGCGACATCGTCGAAGCTCTCGAGCTCGAGGCCCTCAAGCTCGCCTTCCTTCGGGTCGGTGCAGACATGGTTCGTATCGCCCTGCGTACCGTTGAAGTAGACGCAGAAGACGTCTCCGCCCAGCGCGCCTTCGACGGTCTCGCGGACCGCACGGGGCCAGTCGGCGCTGATCTTGCAGCCGCCGATGACGTCGGGATGGCACTGGAAGTTCACGACGACGACTTCCTTCTTACCGCAGCGGCGCAGGCGGACGACCTGGACGGTCTCGTCCGGGGAGCCGATCGGCGCGTCGATCTCGGGGTTGTTGACGCCCGGATTCGTGCGGATGGAGCCGTCCTTCATGCGGTAGCGGCGGATGAAGGACACGCGGCGGCAGACGGAACGGCCGACCGCGACGGTCGCGTCGGCGAGGTCGGCAATGGCGAACACGCCGGCGTCGGCAAGGCGGGTGCCGAGGAAGTCGTCGTAGACCGCAATGCCGTCGGCGTCGTCCGCAGTCTCTCCGCGGCCGACGGAGGGACCGGTATGGGTATGCGTGCAGGCAAGGAAGATGCCCTCATAGGGCACGCCCGTCGCCTTGGAGATCTGGGCGCGGTACTCGTCGTCCTTTTCCTGGTTGATGCTGATGATATCCAGCGAGTACAGCAGCGCCGTTTTCTCGCCGTCGGACACCGCGATGCAGTTGCAGTCGAGGTTGTCGAGAACGCCGTCCGCGAATCTCTTGACGTAGTAACCCGCAATCGGGATCCCCAGCGGCGGGGTAATATCGACACGGGAAAAACCGACCTTGAACTCTGACATAAATACACGCTCCTTTTGTAGATTGCCCGCCGGAGCCCCTTTTCGGACGGCGGGCGCGCGCTCTTTATCCCTAGTATATCACAATTTTGCGATTTCGCAAGACTTTTCTTCCAAACGATCCATTCTGAGAAGGCATAACTGCGCGATGAGTCCGCCGATCGGGAAAACGGTGCCGAACAGCAATCCCGCGCGCAGGCCGAGCTGATCCGCGCCGGCGCCCACCGCCGCGGCGGCGTTCCGGACGACGGCGTCGGACAGCAGTCCGGAAAGCCACGGTCCGGCCGCGCAGCCGATGTCTCCTCCCGCCGCCATCAGCGCGAACATCGACGCGCCCGCCATCGGCAGCGCCTTCGCCGCGAGCGACAGCGCGCCCGGCCATGCCAGCGAGACGAACAGCCCCGTCATGCAGCACGCGATCACCGCGGCGGCGGGCACATTCGTCAGCGCCGCCGTCAGATAGCAGAGCGCGGCGCCCGCAAAGCCTAAAATCAGCACCGGACGCAGCCGCCATTTTTCGCCGCAGACGCCGTGCAGCATCCGTCCGAGCCCCATCATGACGGCAAAGCCCGCCATGCCGAGGATGTCGCCCCACACCTTCGGGAGCTCGAGCGCGCGGTCGAGGAACGAGGACGTCCACTGGCACATCGCAAGCTCCGTCGCCCCGGCAAACAGGATGGACACGAAACCCAAAAGGAAGATCTTCGAGCGAAGCAGCGTCCGCACCGGCGTCGCGTCGGCCTCGCTGACCTTCTGCCGCAGCGGTACGCGCAGAAAGATCGTTCCGCAGGCGATCGGGAACACCGCCCAGCCGCAGAGGATCAGCGGCCAGCGTTCCATGCCGAAGACCGCCATCAGCACCGTCGTCACGACGACGGTCACGACCTGCCCGATCGCGTAAAACGAGTGCATCAGCGACATCGCGCGCGCCGGGTTTTCCGACGGCGTCGCGTCGATGATCGGGGACAGCAGCAGCTCCTGCAGACCCGCGCCGACGGAGAAAATGACCGTGGACAGCAAAAATCCCGCGTATTCCGCGCCGGAAAAGACCCACGGCACGGACGCGAACAGCAGAAAGCCCTCGGCGCACAGATACTGCCCCAGCACGACGAAGCGCCGGAAGCCGTAGCGGTCGGCGGCCTTGGAAAAGGCGAGGTCGGTCCCCACCTGCGTCAGGAAATTGATGAACGTCAACCCGCCGAGCTGCGCGTAGGACAGCCCGTAGGTGTCGCGCAGATGCAAAAACAGCATCGGGGTGAAATTGCAGGTAATCGCCATAATCGTCGCGCCGAACCAGCAGGCGCGCACGGTCGGACGGTAATCCATCGGTTTTTCCATATGCGTTATAACCCGCGCGCCGCGCGGAAAGCGGGGTTTCCGTGCGGCGCGATCCTTTTTTCGTATTGTATGCGGTCCGGTCCGGCTTACAGAACGGTCATCTGGGACACGCGGTAGAGCTCCTCGTGGAACTCGGGCTGCATCGCGAGCGCTTCCTCGATGTCGCGGTCGATGATCTCGTCGTTGTGGGCGCAGACGACGCGGTTGGTCAGGCCCGCGGCAAGGCACTCGACGGCGCGGCAGCCCATTCTCGTCGCCGCCACACGGTCGCGCGCGGTCGGGGAGCCGCCGCGCTGGACGTGGCCGAGCACGGTCACGCGCGTATCGACGCCGGTCGCCTCGTGGATCGCCTTCGCGATGTCGTCGGCGTGTCCGACGCCCTCGGCGACGATGACGATGTGGTGGTTGCGGTGCTGGATACGGCCGCGGCGCATCCGCTCGAAGACGTCCTTTTCAAGATCGACGGGCTTTTCCGGGATCAGGATGGACGTCGCGCCGGACGCGACGCCGACGTACATCGCCAGCGCGCCGGACTTGTTGCCCATGACCTCGACGACGGAGCAGCGCTCATGGGACTGCATCGTGTCGCGCAGGCGGTCGATGCTCTCGAGCGCGGTGTTGCAGGCGGTGTCAAAGCCGATGGAATAGCGGGTGCAGGCGATGTCGTTGTCGATCGTCGCGGGGATGCCGACGGTGCAGATGCCGGAGCGCGACAGGTCGAGCGCGCCGCGGAAGGTGCCGTCGCCGCCGATGGCGACGATGCCGCCGATGCCCATGTAGCGGCAGATGTCGGCGGCCTTCTTGACGCCGGCCTCGGTCTTGAACTCCATGCAGCGGGCGGTGTAGAGCATCGTGCCGCCGCGGGTCTGGATGCCGTCGACGCTGCGGGCGTCGAGCTCGAAGGTGTCGCCGTTGATCAGACCGTTGTAGCCGCGGCGGATGCCGATGACCTGCATGCCGCTGGCGATCGCGGAACGGACGACGGCGCGGATGGCCGCGTTCATGCCGGGCGCGTCGCCGCCGGAAGTCAGGACGCCGATCGTGTTGATAGCCATATGATTTCCTCCTCAAGAAAAATGGACGTTTCCCGGAATGCGGGAACGCTATGCATATCCGCCGCGGGACGCGCAGGTTTTACGCGCCGCGGCAAAGGGATAAGTAAAGGGGGCAGTGTGCGCAGTCCGGGCGGCGCGCCGTGCAGAGCGCGCGGCCGTGCAGCACGAGCCGATGGCAGAAATCCGAGCTTTCCTCCGGCGGCAGGACCTCCCGGAGCGCCCGCTCGACCTTTTCCGGCTCGCGGCCCTCGCAGAGCTCGAGCCGGTTTGCAATGCGGATGCAGTGCGTATCCGTCACGACCGCGCCGGGTCTGCGGTAGACGTCGCCGAGGATGAGGTTCGCCGTCTTCCGGCCGACGCCGGGGAGCTTTACAAGCTCCTCGAGCGTATCGGGCAGCTCTCCGCCGTAGGAATCGAGCAGGATCCCCGCCGTTTCGACGATCGCGCGCGCTTTTGTATGGTAGAAGCCGCAGGAACGGATGCATTCCTCCACGTCGGCGATGTCCGCGCCGGCAAAGGCCTCGAGCGAGGGGTATTTTTCAAAAAGCGCCGGCGTGATCATGTTGACGCGCGCGTCGGTGCACTGCGCCGACAAAATGACGGCAAACAGCAGCTCATAGGGCTTGCCGTAGCGCAGCGCGCAGACGGGATCGGGATAAAGGGCGGCCAGCGCGTCGAGGATGGCGCGGACGCGCGCGGGATCTGTTTTCGGCATAAGTCTTTCCTTCTCGCAAGCACATTTTCCGGGGAGGCGCGCATATACTGCCAATGGGGACCGCACCCCGATACGGCAAAAAAGGAGTGTATGATCGATGGCAGCAGACTGGGAAGCCATGATGAAGCTGATGATCCGCGCAAAGCAGGATCCGAAGCTCGCCGCGGGACTCGAACGGCTCGGAAGCCTGATGGAATCGGAGGAGGGCGCGGCGCTCGCCCGCGTCATGGCGGACGGCGGCTCGGACGTCCTGAAGGCGGCGTCGGAGGCGATGCTGCGGGGCGACAAGGCCGCCGCGAAGGCCGCACTCGCCCGGCTGCTTTCCACAAAGGAGGGCGCCGCCGCCGCGTCAAAGCTCGCGGATCTGGTGAGCCGCGGATGAGTACGGAAAACGAACGCCCCGCGGAGGGCGGTCTCGACTCCCTGATGACGGGCATCATGGAGGTCATGGACAAAAATCCGGAGCTGAAGGCGCTGGCGGGGAATCTCGCCTCCGCCGACCTGTCCCCGCTTCTGGGACTGCTCGGCAGCATGGAAAAACCGGCGCCGCAGGGGGAAGCGCTCTCCGGCGCCGGACGCGCGGAGGCGCTGCTGAACGCGCTCAAACCGTTCCTGAACCCCTCCCGCGCATCGCAGGTGGACCGCGCGCTGCAGATGCTGTCCACCGCGAAAACCGTCCGCACGGCGATTCACGCCTTCGGCGCGATGTCCGGAAACGACATTTCCGTCTGAAACGGCGCCGAAAGGAAGGAGGCTTCCATGTATCAGCGCACCCAGACAGACGTCATCGACGCAAACTACGTTCCGGTGGAGACGCCGCCGCCCGCGCCTGCGGGAAAAGCTTTGCCCGGCTCGGGGGAAACGCTCGTCTCCGCGTTCCGGAGCATTCTGTCCCGCGTCCGGCTGTCCGAGCTGTCCACGGACGATCTGCTGCTGGCCGCGATCCTCTTTTTCACGCTGCGGGAATCGGAGGACGACGACCTGCTGCTCATCCTCGCGGCGCTGTTTTTAACGGGCTTTCCCGGCCGCTAGAGCGCGGATCTCCCGTCCGGCAGCGCAAACGCGTCGTCTCCGGGCGTGTCGAGCACGATGCTTAAAATCCGCATCGTATACAGCACGGCGCCGGACGCGTCCCGGGTCTCGGAGTAGACTAAAAGACCCGTGTCGATGTCCACATAGTAGTCGGCAGTCAGCGCAAGCCCCCTGTCGCGCACGCGGAAGAAGACGCAGGAGAAGCCCTCGTACTGCCGGTATGCCGCGGACAGAATATCCCGGCCGGCGGTATCGTACAGAATTTCATAGGTCGGCAGTCCCGCCGCCGCATCGCCGCCGTAATCCCCGGCGGCGTATTCGCGCAGCTCCCCGCCGTCCCGCCAGACATAGGTGACGCCGCGGGAGCGCACGGTATGCTCCGAGCGGTTCTCCGTATAGCGCACCGTCGCCGTCGCGTCGCCGCGGACGGCATGGAGGACCTGCGCGGAAAGGCTGTCCTCTCCCGAGAACACCTCCGTCATCGCGCGCAGCACATAGGACTGCGGCCTCGACAGGGTTTCGAGCACCGCGCGGACGTTGTCCGGCTCGATGGAGACCTCCTCATACGCCGCCGGCGCGTCCTCGTCGCGGTTCTGCGGATCTCCCGTCATCGTCAGCTCGCCCGCGTCGGGCAGCACGATGCTCGTGCCCCGCCGGCTTCTCAGCGTATCGGACAGAATCAGCGCGCCGAACAGCAGCACGATCCCCGCCATGACCGCGACGGTGGCGATTTTGACGCCGCGTTTTTTATCCATGCCTTTCCTCTATTCCTTCGGTTCCGGTTTCTCCTCCGTTTTTTCCGCTTCTCCGGCGGACGGCGCTCCCGCGTCCTTTTTTTCCGGCTTCAGGAAGATGCGGAACACGATCACGCCGATGACCAGCAGCCCGAGCAGCACCAGCAGCGCCGCCGACGAGCCGTACAGCGCCAGAATGACCGCGATCACGCCGAGGATCAGCGTAATGGCGTACAGAATGGCCACGGCCTGCTTCTGGTTGAAGCCCATATCGATGAGCTTGTGATGGATATGCCCGCGGTCGGCGGCCGTCGGGCTCTTGCCGGACAGGATCCGGCGGAAAACGGCCACCACCATGTCGAACAGCGGCAGCCCGAGGATCAGAAACGGCACCGCAAACGAGATGACGGTATAGAACTTGAACAGCCCCTGTACGGACATCGTCGCGAGAAGGAAGCCGAGAAACGTCGCGCCGGTGTCCCCCATGAAGATCTTCGCGGGATTTAAGTTATAGGGCAGAAATCCCACGAGCGCGCCGGTCAGACAGGCCATCACGACGGCGACATACGGATCGTTCGTGACGCAGCAGATCACGAGCAGCGACAGCGAGGAGATCGTGCTGACGCCCGCGGCAAGTCCGTCGAGCCCGTCGATGAAGTTGACGGCGTTCGTGATGCCGACGATCCAGATGACGGTCAGCGGAATGCTCAGGTAGCCGAGATACAGGAACCGTTCCCCCGAGACGAGGTTGAAATTCGTCAGAAACTCGATGCGCAAGCCCCCGTAGAGCACGGGAATGCAGGCGGCGGCGATCTGCACGATCAACTTGATCCAGGCCTTGAGCCTCAGGATGTCGTCCAGAATGCCGAGCGTTACGACGATCAGCGCGCCGATGAGGACGGACGCCATCGTGCGGTCCATCGTGCCGAACAGCAGCTCGGCGACGAGGAAGCCGAGGAAAATCGCAAGTCCCCCGAGCCGCGGGATCGGCGTCTTGTGCATCCGCCGGTTGTCGCGCGGCACGTCGATGGCGCCGACGACATAGGCAAATTTCTTGACCAGCGGCGTCGCCGCGAACGCGACGATTCCCGCGACGAGAAACGCGAGGAGAATCGAGAAATAGTCCATAGGGGTCAAAAGATCCCTCCTTCCCCCTGCCGCAGACGCGGCTTATCCGCGCGCACGCGGCACAAATCCGACCTTGCGGTACACCTTGTCGAGCGTCTTCTGCGCCAGTCTCGCGGCACGCTCGGCGCCGGCGGCGTAGATGCTCTCGAGATAGTCGCGGTTTGCAAGCAGCTCCTGCGTTTTCTCGCGGATCGGGCGCAGCAGCTCGACGACGCTCTCGCCGACGGCCGTCTTGAAGTCGCCGTAGCCGCGGCCTTCAAATTCCGCCTCGATCTCCGCGAAGGACTTGCCCGTCGCGCAGGAATAGATCGTCATCAGGTTCGACACGCCGGGCTTGTGCTCGGGGTCGAAGCGCACGCTGGTTTCGCTGTCGGTCACGGCGCGCTTGAAGGCGCGCATGATGTCGTCGGGGTTTTCCAGCAGCGTGATGCAGCCGTCGCCGCCCTGCTCGGACTTGGACATCTTGCTCGAGGGGTCGAGCAGGCTCATCACGCGCGCGCCGGTCTTCGGGATAAAGGGCTCCGGCAGCGTGAACGTCGGGGAGTAGACCTGGTTGAAGCGGCCGGCGATGTCGCGGGCGATCTCGACGTGCTGCTTCTGATCCTCGCCGACGGGGACAAGATCGGCCTGATACAGCAGGATATCCGCCGCCATCAGCACGGGATAGGTAAAAAGTCCCGCGTTGATATTGTCGGCGTTTTTGCGCGATTTATCCTTGAACTGGGTCATTCTGGACAGCTCGCCGAACATCGTGTAGCAGCCGAGCACCCACGACAGCTCGGCATGCGCCGGCACATGGGACTGGATGTAGACGATGTTCTTCTCCGGGTCGAGCCCGCAGGCGATGTACTGCGCAAGCTGCTCGAGCGTGCGGCGGCGCAGGTCGGCGGGATTCTGGCGCACGGTGATCGCGTGCATGTCGACGATGCAGTAGAGGCAGTCGTAGTCGTTCTGCAGCGCGACCCAGTTGCGGATCGCGCCGATATAGGAGCCGAGCGTCAGCTCGCCGGACGGCTTGATGCCGGAAAAAATGCGCTTTTTCGGGGTATCCATGTTCTTTTGTTTCCTCCTTGAATTAACCAAGCTCCCGCGCGGCCTCTCCCAGAAGCCGGCAGCCGCGGTCGATCTGCTCAAAGGTGGACAGCGAGAAGTTCAGCCGGATCGACGGGACGGTGCTTTCCGGATCGATCGCAAACGCGATGCCGGGAACCGCCGCAACGCCCTTCTTGCCGGAGATCGTGCAGAGGTCGCGTCCGTCGCGTCCGCTGCGGATGTCGCACCACAGGAACAGACCGCCCTCGGGGGACTCGAAATGCAGCGTGTCGGCGCAGTATTTGTTCAGCGCGTCGGCCATCGCGTCGCGCTTCTCGCGGTAGATCGCGCAGACCTGCGCGATATGCTCGTCGAGGCTGTAGCGGGACAGGTACTCGGCGGCGATCATCTGGAAGAACAGGTTCGTATGCACGTCGGACACCTGCTTGACGACGACCAGCTTCGAGATGACCTCCTTGTTCGCGCAGGCAAAGCCGAGGCGGATGCCGGGGGAAAGCACCTTCGAATAGCTGCCGGCGTAGATCACGCGGCCGTCGGTATCGAGGCTCTTGAGCGTCGGGACATACTCGCCCGAATAGCGCAGCTCATAGTAGGGGTTGTCCTCGATGATCGGGACGTCGTACCGCTTCGACAGCTCCAGCACGCGGCGGCGCTTGGCAAGGCTCATGACGCGGCCGGTCGGATTCTGGAACGTCGGGATCAGGTACATGAGCTTCACGTTCTTTTCGGTCTTCAGCGCGCGCTCGAGCGCGTCGACGTCGATGCCGTCGGGCTCCATCGGGATGCCGACGAGATGCGCGCCGTAGGAACGGAAGCAGTTTAAGGAGCCGATGAAGCTCGGATCCTCGACGAGGATCGTGTCGCCCTCGTTGAGGAAGCATTTCGCGGTCAGGTCCATCACCTGCTGGCCGCCGGAGAGGATGATCAGGTCGTCGTCGGGGGTGCCGATGTTGTATTTTTCCTTCAGACGGGCCGCCGTCAGCTCACGCAGCGGGGCATAGCCCTCGGAAACGCCGTACTGGAGGGCATAGGCGGCGCGCTCGTCGAAGAGCTCGTCGGCGATCTGCTTCATTTCTTTGACAGGGAACGCCTCCGGCGCGGGATTGCCGGCGGCAAAGCTGATGACGGAGGGGTCCTGCGTCACCTTGAGGATCTCACGGATGGCGGACGGCTTCAGGCCGCCGATACGGGAGGCGAAGTTATAATTCATCGTATTTTCCTCACTTTATATGCCAAGATCAGTCCAGAAGGAACTGCTTCATATAGCGGATGGTATAGTCGATGCCGCGCGCGCCGAGCTCGCCCTGCCAGACTTCGGAATGCGGCTCGATCGAGAGCCCGCCGTTGTAGTGCGCGCTGTAGAGGATGGCCATTTCCGTCGGCCAGTTGATCGCGTCGAGCCCCGCGGGCGGCGCGTCGACATACTGCCCGCCGATCTGCACAAAGCCCTTGATATGGACGTGATAGATGCGGTTTGCCCAGTCGCGCAGCTCGGTGATGTAGTCCCGGCCGCCCGCGATGCTGTGGGACGCGTCGAACTTGATGCCCAGCTCCGGCAGCTCGCCGAGGACGACCTCCCACTCCTTCGCGCCCGTGATCCAGTTCGACCAGTGGCAGTTATAGACGGCGACCTTCATGCCGAGCGGACGGGCATAGTCGAGCACCTCTCCGAAAAAGCGGATGGCGGCGGTGTAGTTCTGATACAGCGACAGCCCCTCGACCCAGTTCGCGCCGCAGACGTATACGGGGCAGCCGAGCGCGTGCGCCGCGTCGATCGTGCGCTTCGCTTCCTCCAGCAGATGCGGACGGATCTTTCCCTGCTCGTCGAGCGGCGAGGCGTTCCAGCGTCCGATCGACGCAAACGGGATCCCCGCTTCCTCCGAGCGCTTTTTCAGGACATCCGCCTGCGCGATGAACTGCTGCGCCTCGGGTTCGAAATTCAGGCAGAGTTCGACAAAGGAAAGTCCCTTTTCCTTTGCGAAAGCAAACGCGTTTTCGTCATTCTGATTCCGGATGATACCGAGCTTCATATCGATCAACCCTCTTTTTTGTATACTAATCCATTGTCTGTACCAGTATACCACGCACCGCGGCGTTCGGCAAGTGAAAAATCGATGAATTTTCCGCGCCCGCCCGGGACAAAAACGCGGTTTTGATGGGCAAAGTTTTCCCCATGGCAGGGGAAAACTTTGCCCGCGGCGAAAAAAAGCTCCCCGGGACAGGCTTTTTTTCTGTCCCGGGGAACGTTTTCCCCGATCCCGGGGAAAATTCCGATTTATTTTCAGCAAAGCGGCTTTCCTTCCCAGTCGTCGTCGGCCGGAACGCCGAGCAGCGCCGCGACGGTCGGCGCGAGGTCGAGAATGGAGACGGGGCCCGGAATGACGCCGGGCGCGAAGGCTTTTCCGCGCAGAAAGACCGGGATCGTCATATCCTCCGGCATATCCGTGCCGTGGCAGCGGTCATGCCCGCCGTGATCGGCGGTGAGGAGGAAGCTGTAGTCCTCCGGCAGGACGCGCAGCACCCGCTCGATGCAGTCGAAGCTCTGGCGGATGGATGCGAGATACTCTTCTCCCATCCAGCCCGTCAGATGCGCCTGCTCGTCCGTATAGCCGAGGTAGAGGAACACGCAGTCGGGCGCGTCGGACGCGATCACCTGCGCGCAGGCGTCGGCGACGAGGTCGTTCGCCTTCGCGAGGCCGAGCGTGTGCAGGCTCGCGAAATACGAGTACGAAAGCGCGCCGGGACGGGACAGATCGCGCAGCTCCTCCCAGTTGTAAAACATCGCGCAGCGCTTTTTATACAGATGCAGCACGTCGAACAGTCCCTTTACGGGGCGCACCTGCGGCACATAGAGATTCGTCAGGATGCCGTGGCGCTCCGGCTCCACCGAATGGAACAGCGACATATGGCACGGCAGCGTGACCGACGGGAACACGGTGCGCGCGGACAGCGTGTACGCGCTTTCCTCCGTCAGCCGGGAAAACAGCGGATGCCCGCAGAGCGGCAGCGCGTCGGGACGCATGCCGTCCACCAGAACCATCAAAACCTTATTGCGCATTCCAAAATTCAGCCTTCCTTCCGGGAAAAAGTTTTCCCCCATGCGGGGGAAAACTTTTTTCTTTTATTATACCGGTTTTTTGTCCGTCCGTCAATCCTTCTGCCGGCAGATCCGCACGATCTCTTCGGCGATCGAGTCGACGTCCATGCCGTACTGCGCGCGCAGCCACTCCTGCGAGCCGACCTTCGAGACGTTGATGTCCGGGAACGCGATGCGGCGGACCCGGCAGACCGCGCCCTCGTCCGCCAGCACCTCCGCGACCGCCGAGCCCATGCCGCCGGAGAGGTTGTGCTCCTCGAGCGTGATGATTTTTCCGATGTCCCGCGCCGCCGAGACGATCTCCGCCCGGTCGATGGGCTTGATCGTGTGTAGGCTCACGAGCCGCACGGAGATGCCGTGCTCGCGCTCGACCTTTTCGCAGGCGAGCTTGGCGTTATAGCCGATGGGGCCCGTGAAGAACAGCGCCGCGTCGTGCCCGTCGTGGATGCGAATGGCGCGGCCGAGCTGGAAGTGGATCGGCTCATCGTGGATATCGCGCTCGTTTTTGTAGCCGCAGCGGTAGTAGAACGGGCCGTCGTGCGCGATCATCGCCCGCGTCGCGGCCTCGGCCTCCTTCGTGTCGCAGGGGACGCAGACGACGAGGTTCGGCAGCGCCCGCATGATCGCGATGTCCTCCGTCGAGTGATGGGACACGCCGAGGGGGCCGTAGCTGACGCCGCCGCCGATGATGACGATCTTGACGTTGGCGTTGTGATAGCAGACGTCGTTGCGGATCTGCTCGAGGCAGCGCAGCGTCGGGAAGTTCGCGATCGAGTAGGTGACCGCGATGTTGCCCTCCATCGCGACGCCGCAGGCGACGCCCGTCATGTTCTGCTCGGCGACGCCGACGTTGTAGTACCGGTCCGGGAACGCATCGCGGAACGGCTCGATCTCGCCGTAGCCGATGTCCGCGAGGATCATGTAGATGCGGGGATCCTGTTTTGCAAGCTCTAAAAGGGTCTGATTGAATACCGTACGCATCCCGTCACGCTCCTTTCACATAGGTGTCGCGCAGCGCGCGGCAGCCGGCAATCGCTTCCTCCACCCGGTCGTCCGGGATGTAGCCGTAATGCGACTTCACGGTGTTCTCCAGCCACGGCACGCCCCGCGCCTTGACGGTTTTCGCGATGATCATCGAGGGTTTTCCCTGCTCGAGGGGGAGTTTTTCGAACGCCGCCTCGATCTCCTCGAAGCTGTGTCCGTCGATCGTCACGCTCGCCCAGCCGAACGCCGCGAGCTTTTCCGAAAGCGGCTCGAGATCGGCGATGTCCTTCGAGAAGCCGAGCGCCTGGATCCGGTTGTAGTCGATGATGCCGACGAGGCGGTCGAGCTTCTGCTGGGCGGCAAAGACGATGGCCTCCCAGGTGGAGCCCTCGTTCATGTCGCCGTCGGACATCAGACAGAAGACGCGGTGCGGCTTTGCGTTTTTCTTCGCGGCAAGCGCCATCCCCGCGGCCACGGGAAGCCCGTGTCCGAGCGAGCCGGTGGAAAACTCCACGCCCGGCACATGGTGGCTGATGTGTCCCATCAGCTTTCCGTTATCGCGGTAGTAGGTCATCAGCCAGTCCTCCGGGAAAAAGCCCTTCCGGCACAGCGCCGCATACACGGCGGCGCCGGCATGGCCCTTCGACAGGAGAAAACGGTCGCGCGCGTCCGACCGGGGATCGTCCGGGGATACGTTCAGCACGCCGTTGTAGAGGAATGCGACAAGCTCGGTCATCGAGAGCATGCTCCCGATATGGCCGGACTGTCCGTGATTCGTCATGCGGATGCAGTCGGTGCGCATCTGCAGCGCAAAATCCGCAAGCTCTTTTCTGCGTTCCGGTGTCATTTCCCAAAGATCCATCCTTTCCACAAAATTAAGTCTCTTACCGGATGAAAAAGGGTTTGGAGAAACGTTTCTCCTGTGCCATTTTCCCTCAAAAACCCTTCCGCTGCTATTGTATCGCATCCCGCGCCGCATTGCAAGGGGTTTTTGAAATTTTCCGGGGGAAAAATATATCTTGCAATAGACCGGGATTTGTGCTATACTAACGTGGAGCAGGTATTATTATAATAAGGAAGGAAATCCCCGGTTTTTATCCGGAACAAAACCTATGCGAACTTACGCCGACATCTGGAACAGCATCCTCTCGCTCATCAGCTCGAAAAAGCTGATGACGCCGGTGGCGCTGACGACCTGGTTCGACGACGCGGTGCTGCAGGAATTCGACGGAGACCGCGCCGTCATCATGACGACCCATGAAATGAAAAAGGATATCATCGTCCGCAAGTACAAAAATCTGCTCGCGGACGCCTTCCGTGAGCTCTTTTCCTCCGACATCGAGATCGTCGTCATGACGCCGGAGGAGTACGAGGTCCACTCGCGCAAAAAGCAGGTCCGGGAGGAGATCCCGGAGGAGGAGTTCAGCTTCTCCACCTTCGTCGTCGGCGCTTCGAACAAATTCGCCCACGCCGCGGCGCTCGCCGTCGCCAAAAATCCGGCGCAGACCTACAACCCGCTCTTCATTTACGGCCCGTCGGGGCTCGGGAAGACGCATCTGCTCGGCGCGATCGCCGGCGAGTTCAAGCGCACCTGGCCCAACCGCGTCCCGATGTACATCACGAGCGAGGACTTCACAAACGACCTGATCTCCTCGATCTCCCGCAACCGGATGCAGGAATTCCGGGACAAGTACCGCAAGATCGACCTGCTGCTCGTCGACGACATCCAGTTCATCGCGGGCAAGGATTCGACGATGGAGGAATTCTTCCATACGTTCAACGCGCTCGACAAGGAGCACAAGCAGATCGTCCTCACGTCCGACCGCACGCCGAAGGAGATCCCGCGGCTGGAGGAGAGACTGGTCTCGAGGTTCGAGATGGGTCTGCTCGCCGACATCTCGCCGCCTGACTACGAGATGCGCTGCGCGATCGTCTTGGCGAAAGCCAAGCACCTGCATGTGGAGCTGCCGGCGGAGGTCGTCGACTTCATCGCGAAGAAGATCACGAACAACGTCCGCCAGCTCGAGGGCACCGTCAAGAAAATGATGGCGCTGAACGTCTTCATGGGCGCGCCCATCAACCTCGAGACCGCCGGAAAGGCCATCGAGGACATCTTCCGCGAAAATCCGGGACTGAACCCGACGCCCGCCTACATCATCAGCCACGTCGCCTCCTTCTTCAGCATTCCGGAGAAAGAGATCCTCGGCCAGAAGCGCGACGCGGACACGATGATCGCGCGGCACACGGCGATCTATCTCGTGCGCGTCATGACGGGGCTGTCGCTGCAGGACATCGGCGACACCTTCGGCCGCGACCACTCGACGATCCGCGCCTCCCTTGCGCGCGCGGAGAACATGCTCGAGTCGGATCCGGCCTACAAGACCACGGTCAACAACCTGATGAAAACGATCCGCGAAGGATAAAGTTTTCCCGTGCTTTCCCGGGGATTGGGGAAAACCCCGCGGGGGAAAAATTGCTTCCCCGGGAAAGTGCGGAGAAAATCCACCGCCGTTTCCCCCATGTGCATGGGAAAACTTTCCCCGGAAAATCGGGCCTTTTCTCGCTCAATCTTCCAAAATCTCCGCCGGACACCGGTTTTCCCCAAACCCCCGCCCTCTACGTCTCGTTCTCCTGCCTTAAAACCTATTCCTTTTTACACCCCAAAACCGCCTCCCCCTCCAGAACATCAGGAAGGAACTGTTACCGCCATGAAAATATCCTGTGAAAAAGCCATCCTTCAGGAAGGTCTTTCCAATACCATCCGCGCCGTCGCGGTAAAGAGCCCGATCCCGGCAATGGAGGGCTTTCTCTTCAAAGCCGGAGACGCACTGGAAATTACCTGCTACAACTCCGAGCTCGGCATCCGCACCACCGTCGGCGCCGACATCCGCGCAGAAGGTTCCCTCGTTTTACCGGCCAAGCTGACCCTCGACATCGTGCGCTCTCTCCCCGACGACGTCATTACCATCGAGAGCGACGACCATTTTATGACCACCCTCTCCTGCGGCGCGTCCGTCTTTAATATCATCGGCCTCGACCCGCAGGATTTCCCGGAGCTGCCCGTGCTTCTGGAAGAATATTCCGTATCGCTGCCGGCAGGTCTCCTGCGCTCGATGATCAACGGCGTCCTCTTCGCCGCGTCCGACAACGACAACAACCCGATCCTCACGGGCTGCAAGTTCGAATTTACCCAGAACCTCCTGACCGTCGTCGCGCTCGACTACTTCCGCATGGCGATCCGCCGCGAACCGATCGAACGGGACTCCG
This sequence comes from Clostridiaceae bacterium, assembly GCA_016297585.1. Classification (GTDB taxonomy): domain Bacteria; phylum Bacillota; class Clostridia; order Oscillospirales; family QAMX01; genus JAAZKA01. The sequence continues at coordinate 25,202 of JAEDGJ010000004.1, read as the reverse complement.
CGGAGGAGGTCAGCTTTGTCGTTCCCGCGAAGTCGCTCCGCGAGCTCGAACGCTTCCTCGGCGATGAGGAGGAAACGCTGAAAATCGCCGTTTCCCGCAAGAATATCGCCTTTTCCATCGGCAATACGGTGCTTACCTCCCAGCTTCTGGAAGGCGAGTACATGAAATACCGCAACGTCATCCCGAAATCCTCGAGCATCACGATCAAGATCGCGACCGACTCGTTCATGAAGAGCCTGGAGCGCACGTCGATCGTCATCAACGAGACGCTGAAGAACAACACGATCTTCCTGTTCGACGGCAGCGTCGCGCGCATCACCTGCAACACCTCCGTCGGCCGCGCCTACGACGAATGCCCGATCGAGACCCTTTCGGGCGACCCGCTGCGCATCAGCTTCAACAGCCGCTACCTGCTCGACGCCCTGCGCGCCTGCCGGGACGAAACGGCGCTGCTCGAATTGAACGGCGACCTCGCGCCCTGCATCATCGTGCCGACCGAGGGAGACCGGTATCTGTATTTCATCATGCCCGTTCGCTTAAAGGATTCCGTATGAACGAAGACAAAATCATTCACATCGACACCGAATTCATCAAGCTCGAGGCGCTTCTCAAGCTCGCGGGCGTCGTGATGACCGGCGGCGAGGCCAAGCACATCATCCAGATGGGATTTGTCCGCGTAAACGGCAATATCTGCACCGAAAGAGGCAAAAAACTGCGCCCGGACGACGTGGTTTTGTTTAACGGACAAACTTTTACGGTAAAATAAATGTATCTGTCCTCGCTGCGCTTAACGGATTTCCGCAACCATGCGGATACCGAAATGGTCCCGGATCCGGGAACCAATCTCATCCTCGGCGCGAATGCGCAGGGAAAGACCAATCTGCTCGAGGCGATCGTCTGCCTGTCGCGCGGCACGGGCTTCCGCACCCGCCGCGACGCAGAGCTGCGCCGGTTCGGCACGGCGGGCGCCGCGGTGGAGGCGCGTCTTTCCGGCGGCGAACGGGAGTACGACGTCCGGCTGCTGCTGGAAGACCGCAAACAGGCGTTTGTCAACGGTGTCCGCCAGAGACGGACAGCCGAGCTTGCTTCGCTGTTCCACGTCGTGCTCTTCTGCCCCGAGGATCTGGAGCTCGTGCGCGGCGCCGGGGCCATCCGCCGCCGCTTTATCGATACCGCGCTCTGCGCGCTGCGGCCGAACTATTCAAAATTATACGCAGAGTATAATAAGCTGCACGCGCACCTCGTCCGCCTGCTGCGCGACGGGGATCCGGACGGGCTGCTCGACGACTTCTCCTACCGGCTCTGCTGCGTCGGCGCGCGGATGATCCCCTACCGCGCCTCGTTCTGCGAAAGCCTTGTCTCCCGCGCGGCGGCGTATCACGCGGAGATCGCGGGCGGCGAGACGCTTGCGGCGGAGTACCGGACGGTCTCGACGGTGCCGGATCCCGCCGCGCCGGCGTCGGTCATCGCGGGGCAGCTCTGGGAGCACTATCTTTCGCACAGGGAAGCGTCACGGCGCACCGGCAGCGTGTTAACGGGGCCGCACCGTGACGATCTGCTTTTTTTCATCGGCGGCAGCGCGGCGCGGGAGTATGCGTCGCAGGGGCAGGCGCGCACGGCAGCCGTCGCCTGCAAGCTCGCGGAACGGGATATTTTCCTCAAAAACGACGGCGACGCGCCGGTGCTGCTGCTGGACGACGTGCTCTCCGAGCTGGACGAGCGGCGCCGGGACTATATCATCCGCGGCATCGGCGGCGGACAGGTTTTCATCACCGCCTGCGACGAGGCTTTATCGGCGCTTTCCGCCGCCGCAAGAAAGGTCTTTGTCGTGGAGGGCGGCCGTGTGACGGAAAGGACATAGGCATGTATCTGCATTTGGGCGACGAGGTCATGGCGAAAAACCGCCAGATCATCGGCGTATTCGATCTGGATACCTCGACCGTGACCCGGGCGACGCGCGACTTTCTCGCGGAGGCGCAGAAGAAGGGCATGGTCGTCAATATCGGCGAAAATCTGCCGAAATCCTTCGTTTTATGCGAGGAAAACGGCAGCTATAAGGTGTATATCTCCCCTCTTGCCGCCTCCACGCTCCGGCGGCGGGCACAGAACAGCCGGAGCTTTGAATGACGGCTGTTTTCCGGTGCGATTTTGAAATAATTTTGGAGTAAGGCAGACTTTTATGGAAGAATCAAGAGAAAACATGGAACAGCGCGAACAGATCACGCAGGAAGCGCTCGATAAAATACAATCCGCCCCGCCCGCCGGTGAGGAGCCGATGGATCTGCACGTCACGCAGGTCTACGACGAGTCGCAGATCCAGGTGCTCGAGGGACTCGAGGCCGTGCGCAAGCGTCCCGGCATGTACATCGGCACGACCTCCGTCGCGGGACTGCACCATCTCGTCTACGAGATCGTCGACAACGCCATCGACGAGGCGCTCGCCGGCATCTGCACGCATATCAAGGTCACGCTCCTGCCCGGCGACGTCGTCGAGGTCGTCGACAACGGCCGCGGCATCCCGACGGAAAAGCACCATCAGACCGGCACGAGCACGCTCGAGGTGGTCTATACCGTGCTGCACGCGGGCGGCAAGTTCGGCACCGCGGGCTATAAGGTGTCCGGCGGCCTGCACGGCGTCGGCGCGTCCGTCGTCAACGCGCTGTCGGACTGGATGGAGGTCGAGACGCACAACGGCCGCGACGACCGCCGCGTGCGCTTCGTCCACGGCGCCAAGCAGGGCGAGCTTGAGAAGCTGCCGCATACCGAAACGACCGGCACCACCGTCCGCTTCCATCCGGACGCGTCGATCTTCGAGACGACGGTCTTCGAATACGATACGCTGCTGACCCGTCTGCGCGAGCAGGCGTTCCTCAACGGCGGTCTTTCCATCGAGCTTGCCGACCTGCGCGGCGACGAGCCGGTGCGCACCGAGATGAAATTCGACGGCGGCATCCGCCACTTCGTCTCCTGGCTGAACCGCTCCCGCACGCCGCTGCACGACGACGTCATCTACTTCCGCGGCGACCGCGCCGACTGCTGCGCGGAGATCGCGATGCAGTACAACGACGGCTTCAACGAGACGATCCTCTCGTTTGCCAACAACATCAAGACGACCGAAGGCGGCATGCACGAGACCGGCTTCAAAAACGCGCTGACGAAGGTCATCAACAACTATGCCCGTAAGTATAACATCCTGCGCGACGCGGACAAGAACCTGTCCGGCGAGGACGTGCGCGAGGGGCTGTGCGCCGTCATCAGCGTCAAGCTCATGAACGCCCAGTTTGAGGGGCAGACCAAGACGAAGCTCGGCAACTCCGAGATGCGCACGCTCGTCGACAGCGTGGTGTCGGAGAAGCTCGAGACCTATCTCGAGGAAAACCCGGCCTCCGCGCGCACGATCCTCGACAAGGCGATCAACGCCGCCCGCGCGAGAGAGGCGGCGAAGAAGGCGCGCGACGCGACCCGGCGCAAATCGGCGCTCGACGGCGCGGCGATGCCCGGCAAGCTCTGGGACTGCCGCGACCGCGACCCGGAGAAGGCCGAGATCTTCATCGTCGAGGGCGACTCCGCGGGCGGCTCCGCGAAGGGCGGACGCGACAGCGCGCATCAGGCGATCCTGCCGCTTTGGGGCAAGATGCTCAACGTCGAAAAGGCGCGCGTCGACAAGGTCTACTGCAACGAAAAGCTGATGCCCGTCGTGCAGGCGCTCGGCGCCGGCGTCGGCGCGGAATTCGACCCCGCAAAGCTCCGGTATCACAAGGTCATCGTTATGGCGGATGCCGATGTCGACGGCAGCCACATCCGCTGTCTGCTTTTGACCTTCTTCTTCCGCTTCATGCGGCCGCTGATCGAGGGAGGCTACGTCTATCTTGCGCAGCCGCCGCTCTTCAAGGTCACAAAGAACAAAAAGCTCGTCGGCTACGCCTACCGCGACGAGGAGCTCGACGAGCTTCTGGCGAAGGCGGGTTCGGACTGCGACATCCAGCGGTATAAGGGACTCGGCGAGATGAATCCGGAGCAGCTCTGGGAGACCACGATGGATCCGGAGAACCGCGTGATGCTGCGCGTCAGCATGGAGGACGCCGCGAGCGCGGACGACACCTTCTCGGTGCTGATGGGCGAGGCCGTCGAGCCGCGCCGCGAGTTCATCGAAGCGAACGCGAAGTATGTCAAGAATCTCGATATCTGAGAAATAAGCCGGCATCCGTCCAAACGCTACGCCGCCTGAAGGAGTAAACAGTATGGAAACCCCCAACACACAGCATATTATCCCGATGGACATCGAGCGGCAGATGAAGTCGGCCTTCATCGACTATTCCATGTCCGTCATCGTGTCCCGCGCGCTGCCGGATGTGCGCGACGGCATGAAGCCCGTGCACCGGCGCATCCTGTACAGTATGTACAACTCCGGCCTGACCCCCGACAAGAACTATTCGAAGTCCGCCGCCACCGCGGGCGACGTCATCAAATACTTCCATCCCCACGGCGAGGCGTCCGTCTACGACGCGCTCGTCCGCCTGGCGCAGGACTTCTCCCTGCGCTATCCGCTCGTCGACGGCCAGGGCAACTTCGGCTCCGTCGACGGCGACCCGCCCGCCGCGATGCGTTATACCGAGTCGAAGCTCGCGAAGATCTCGATGGACATGATGACCGATATCGAAAAGGATACGGTCGACTTCGTCCCCAACTACGACGGACGCTACAAGGAGCCCGCCGTGCTGCCGTCGCGCTTTCCGCAGCTGCTCGTCAACGGCTCCGTCGGCATCGCCGTCGGCATGGCGACGAACATCCCGCCGCATAACTTAGGCGAGGTCATCGACGCGGTCGTCTATCAGATCGACCATCCCGACGCGACGCTCGACGACCTGATGCAGTTCATCAAAGGCCCCGACTTCCCGACCGGCGGCACCATCGTCGGCCGCGCCGGCACCCGCGCCGCCTATGCGACCGGGCGCGGCACCATCCGCCTGCGCGCCAAATGCGAGATCCTCGAGGAAAACGGCCGCCGCCGCATCGAGGTGACGGAGATCCCGTACATGGTCAACAAGGTCAAGCTCGTCAAGGGCATCGCCGACCTCGTCAAGGACAAGCGCATCGAGGGCATCGCCGATCTTTCCGACCATTCCGACCGTCTCGGCCTTAAGATCGTCATCGATCTGAAAAAGGACGCGAATCCCCAGGTGGTCCTAAACCAGCTCTACAGCTATTCCCTGCTGCAGGAGAACGTGTCGGTCATCATGCTGGCGCTGTCAAACGGCCAGCCGAAGATCATGACCTTAAAGCAGATGCTCGGCGAGTACATCGCCTTTCAGAAGGAGGTCATCACCCGCCGGACGCGGTTTGAGCTCAAACGCGCCAAAAAGCGCGCGCATATCCTGGAAGGCCTCAAAATCGCGATCGACAACATCGACGAGGTCATCCATATCATCCGCTCGTCGAAAACGGAGCCGATCGCGAAGGAAAACCTCGAAAACCGCTTCGGGCTGACCGACGAGCAGTCGCAGGCGATCGTCGATATGCGCATGGGCCGCCTGACGGGGCTGGAGCGCGACAAGCTCGAGGAGGAGCTGCGCGGTCTGGAGGCAAAAATCGCGGAATACGAGCGGATCCTCGTCTCCGACGAGCTGCAGTACGGCATCGTCAAGCGCGAGATCCTCGAGATCCGCAAAAAATACGCCGACGAGCGCCGCACGCAGATCGAGCTGGTCGACGACGAGCTCGACATCGAGGATCTGATCGAAAACGAGGACAATGCCTTCACGCTGACGCAGGCGGGTTATGTCAAGCGCCTGCCCGTGACGGCCTACCGTGCCCAGCGGCGCGGCGGACGCGGCGTATCCGGCCAGTCCCTGCGCGAGGAGGACGCCGTGACGACGATGTTCGTCACGAAAACGCACAATCCGGTGCTGTTTTTCACCGATATGGGCCGCGTTTTCCGCATGAAGGGCTATCAGGTTCCCTCGGCGTCCCGCACGTCGAAGGGAACGAACATCGTAAACCTTCTGCAGCTTGACGCGGACGAGCACGTCACGACGCTCGTGCCGCTGACGCCGGTCGAGGGCGAGGACGAGCGCAATCTCGTGCTCGTCACCCGCGAGGGCATCGTCAAGCGCATGGCGCTGTCGGCGCTTTCGAACATCCGGCGCGTGGGACTGCGCGCCGTCAACCTGCGCGAGGGCGACCGGCTCGTCTCCGTCGCGCTGACCTCCGGCCACGACGACATCCTGATCGCGTCGCACGACGGTCAGGCGATCCGCTTCGGCGAGGAGGAGGCGCGCGAGATGGGACGCTCCGCGACGGGCGTCATCGGCATCCGGCTCGCGGAGGGCGACTATGTCGCGGGCGCCGTGGCGCTGAAGGAAGGCGACGACGTGCTGACCGTGACGGAAAACGGCTACGGCAAGCGCACGGCGGAATCGCAGTTCCCGAAAAAGCACCGCGCGGGCGGCGGCGTCATCTGCCACGACCTGACGGACAAGACCGGAAAGCTCGCCGGCGTGCTCGAGATCGCGGGTGAAGGCGATCTGCTGATCATCGCGTCGGACGGACAGGTGCTGCGCGCCGACGCCGCGGATGTGCGCGTCTGCGGAAGATCGTCGCAGGGCGTCATCCTGCTGCGCGCGGCGGAGGATACCCGCGTCATCGACGTCGCGTTCATCGAAAAGACGGAGGACGCGTCCGAAGACGAAGCTGCCGCGGAACTGCCTGCGGAGGAGCTGCCGGACGCCGCGGAGGAGCTGCCGGTTCCGGAACCGGCGGATGAAGGAGACGGCGAGTGAGAAAGGAAGTCCGGATCTGGACGGACGGGGCCTGCTCGGGAAACCCGGGGCCGGGAGGCTGGGGCGCGATCCTTGAGTACCGCGGCGCCGACCGGGTCCACCGCCGGGAGCTTTCCGGCGGCGAGGCGTCGACGACGAACAACCGCATGGAGCTTTCCGGCGCGATCGCGGCGCTGTCTTTATTGAAGGAGCCCTGCGACGTGACGCTGTACAGCGATTCGCAGTACCTCGTCAACGCGATGTCGAAGGGCTGGGCCGCGTCCTGGCGGGCGAAGGGCTGGGTCAAGGCGGACAAGACGCCCGCGAAAAACCCGGAGCTTTTCGAAAAGCTGCTTTCCCTGTGCGAGTACCACCGGGTCAGATTCGTATGGGTCAAGGGGCACGCGGAGAATCCGAACAACAACCGATGCGACGAGCTGGCGGTCGCCGAACGGGATCGTGCGGCAAGGCTGTAAATGGGGGCGGAGTGAGCCATGCTGGATACCCTGGTATTTTCGCTGAACGCGGTGGCGCCGCTGGCGCTGCTGATGGCGCTGGGCGTCTTTCTGCGCTGGAGAAAGACGCTGTCGGAGGCGTTTTTCCTGTCGGCAAACAAGCTGTCTTTTTCCATACTGCTGCCGGTGATGCTGTTCTGCAACATCTACGACTGCCGCGACACCGTGTCGGATTTCAACTGGCGCTACGTCGGCCTCGCCGTCGGCTGCATCATCGGCACGTTTGCGCTGCTGCTGCTGATCGTGCCGCTCGTCACCAAGGATAAAACGCGCATCGGCGTGATCATTCAGGGCATTTACCGCTCCAATTTCCTCGTATTCGGCGTGCCGGTGGTCACGAATATGTTCGGCGAGGAGGAGCTTTGGACGACGTCGATGCTGCTGCCGTTCATCATCCCGGTCTTCAACGTGCTGGCGGTGTTTGCGCTGACCTGGTTTGTAACGCCGGAGCACGGCATGAAGCGGGTGCGGGGCGCGCTCATCGGCATCCTGAAAAATCCGCTGATTATCGCGGCGATCCTGTCGTATGTGTTCATTCTGACGCGGATTTCGCTGCCGTCGGCGATCTACCAGACGCTTAAGAACTTAAAGAACATCGGAACGCCGCTGGCGCTGATCGCGCTCGGCGGAACGCTGACGTTTTCCAGCATGAAGCGCAACGCGCGCGCGCTTGCCGGCGTGTGCATCGGCAAGCTCGTGCTGATGCCGGCGCTCGTGCTGCCGATCGCGCTGGCGTTCGGCTACCGCGGCAGCACCATCGGCGCGCTGCTCGCGATGGCGGGCTCCCCGACGGCGATCTCCAGCTACGTCATGGCGCAGCAGAGCGGCAACGACGGCGATCTCGCGGGGCAGGTGGTCATCGTGACGACGATCGTCAGCGTGGCGACGATGTTTGTGTGGATCTTTGCGCTGCGGGCGTGCGGCGCGCTGTGAGTCCGAAAACAGGAGGTTTTCTATGGCGAAGATTTTAATCGTGGAGGACGAGGCCGCCATCGCGGACATCGTCGCGTTCAATCTGGAGCGTGAAAAGCACGAGGTCGAGGCCGTCTATGACGGACTGGCGGGACTGGAGCGCGCGCAGAGCGGCGAGTTTGACCTGATCCTGCTCGACGTGATGCTGCCCGGGATGGACGGCTTTGAGATCTGCCGCCGCGTCCGGGAAAAGAGCAGCGTGCCGATCATCATGCTGACGGCGCGCGAGGAGGAGACGGACAAGGTCTTCGGCCTCGAGATCGGCGCGGACGACTACATAACGAAGCCGTTTTCGATGCGGGAGCTTCTCGCGCGCGTACAGGCAAACCTCCGCCGCACGCAGCGCGCGGAGCCGGATGTGCAGAAGCCCGACCTGGAGATAGGCGACATCGCGATCTACGAGGCGGCGCACGACGTCAAGCGCTGCGGCACGTCGATCGATCTGACGGCGCGGGAGTTTGCGCTGCTGAAGACGATGGCGTCCGCGCCGGACCGGGCGTTTTCCAGAGAGGAGCTTTTGTCGAGCGTCTGGGGCTATGAATATTACGGGGATCTGCGCGCGGTGGACGTCGCGGTGCGGCGGCTGCGCGAGAAGCTGGAGGAGGATCCGGCATCTCCGAAGTACATTGTGACGCGCCGCGGCGTAGGCTACTACTTCGCGTCGCCGAACTGACGGTTTTTTCGTGTCTTCCGGGTGTTTTGCGACTCCCGGAAGCGCTTTTTCCGGAGAAAAAACTTTTGTGCTCTTACGCCGAAAAAGGAAGGTTTCCCGATGTTCCGAAGCTTGCACATGAAGCTCGTTCTGATCCTCGTACTGCTGATCCTGTCGGTCATGCTTGTCGTGGGAACGCTGCTTTTAAGCCGCGTGTCGTCCTTTTATATCGACGAGTTCCGCGCGCAGATGGAGGATGTGTTCACGACGCAGTTTTTGACGTCGCTGCAGTCCGAAGCGTCCGGCGACGGCGCGCCGGAGCGTCTGCGGGAGATGGTCTACGCCTACTCGGGGCCTTTAGGACTCGATATGTACCGGCAGTGCTACATCCTCGACCGCTCGGGCGAGTACATCACGGGCTCCGACGCCGTGACGGGACCGACGCTCGAGATCACGCCGAACATCGTGCGCGCGCTCGGCGGCGAGGTCGGCGACCGGACGGTGATTTCGGACAGCTACATGGACTTCGCGATTCCGATCGTCTCCGCCGAGGGGGACGGCTATATCCTGTACATCAAGGACAGCAACGCCGAGCTTTCCGAAATGAAGTGGATGCTCTTCAAGATCACGGTGCAGGTGGTGCTGTTCGGACTGCTGTTCGCGATCCTTCTGAGCTTTCTGCTGTCCAAGACGATGACGACGCCGCTGGAGAACGTGACGAAGGGCGCGGCGCTCCTCGCGTCCGGCAAATTCGACCGGATGCTCGAGGTGCAGAGCGACGACGAGATCGGCGAGCTGACGCGCACCTTCAACCACATGGCCGAAACGCTCAAGGAGACGCTGGCCGACGTCAACGGCGAGCGCAACAAGCTCAACACACTGTTTCTGCACATGACGGACGGCGTGGCGGCGTTCGACAAGAACGGGAAGATCCTGCATATGAATCCGGCGGCGGAGGAGATGCTGGGCATCCGCTTTTCGGAGAATCTGACGTACGATGACGTGCTCGGCGATCTGCCGGAGACCGGGAGCGCGCAGGATGCGCAGAACGCGGCGACCGTCGAATATACGCGCGGGGACCGCAGCTTCCAGGTGTTTCTGGCGCCGCTGGGCGTGGAGGAAAACGACCGCGGCACGATGGCGGTGCTGCACGACATCACGGAGCAGCAGAAGCTCGAGCGCTCGCGCCGGGAGTTTGTCGCCAACGTCTCCCACGAGCTGCGCACGCCGCTGACGAGCATCAAAAGCTATACGGAGACGCTGCTCGAGAACCCCGACCTGCCGCCCGAGACGAACGCGCGGTTTCTGGGGGTCATCAACAACGAATCCGACCGCATGGCGCGCATCGTCAAGGATCTGCTGACGCTGTCGCGGCTCGACAACGGCAAGTTCGACTTGAAGCTCTCGCGCTTTGACGCGGGAAAGCTTCTCGAAAACGTCTACGACGCGATGCTGTTCGAGGCGAAGAACCGCTTCCATACGCTGACGCTCGAGCTGGACGAGAAAATGCCGGAGATCACGGCCGACCGGGAGCGCATCGAGCAGGTCGTCGTCAACATTCTCGCCAACTCCGTCAAATACACGCCCAACGGCGGCAAGATCACGCTTTCCGGCCATGCGCGCGGCGGCGAGCTCTTCATCGCGGTGCAGGATAACGGCGTCGGCATCCCCAAAGAGGACCTGCCGCGGCTGTTTGAGCGCTTCTACCGCGTAGAAAAGGCGCGCTCGCGGGATAAGGGCGGCACGGGCCTCGGGCTTGCGATCGCGTCGGACATCGTGAAGTATCACAACGGCAGGATCGAGGTGGAAAGCCAGGTCGACGTCGGCACGACGGTCACGGTCCGGCTGCCGCTTGGAGAAACGGCATGAGCAGACTGCGTGCAAAACTCAAGAACATCGCCTGCGTCGTACTGCTGTGCACGGCGCTGGCGCTGACGTATATGGTCTGGTCGTATACGATGGGCGTGTCCGGCATGGGTCTTCTGCGGCGCGCGTTCGGCGTGGAGGAGCAGGAGACGGCGCTGTATCCGGGATATGAGGAGATGTCGTATGCGACGCGGGCGGTCACGCCGTTGTCCTGCGCGGTGCGCGCGGAGACGGGCGCGGGACTTTACGGCACGACGGACCGGGAGACCGCGTCGGCGTGCTTTGAGAAAATGGGCGCGGTGCTGGCGGAGGCGCTGGAAACGGCGGAGGATCCGTCGCCCGCGACCTCGTATCAGTGGCGCGACGCGCTGTCGGGGACGATGGTGTTCATGGATTTCGGGGGAAGGGTGCCGCTTGCGGCGCTGGCGCGGCTGATGGGCGCGCAGCCGTCGGAATCGATGCAGGGCGCGGCGCGGTACGTCGTGCTGGCCGTCGAGGACGGTACGGCGGTGCTGTACTATAAATCCGACGACCGCACGATCCTGCGCTGCCGGACGGAAGCGGACGCGGCGTACCTGATCTCGCTTGCCGCCGAGCAGACGGCGAACGGCTACCGGTTTGCCTATGAGGAAGACCTCGCCGAGGCGTGCGAGGTGCTGCTTTTGACGCCGCAGACGTCCGTGCCCGAGGTCACGGAGCACCGGGTGCTCGATACGTCCTCGGAATCGGATTACGACCGCATCACAAAGGACGTGCTCGAGGGATTCGGCTTTAACGCGTATATGCCGCGTGTGTATAACGAGAGCGGCGGCACGCGCGTCTATGTCGAGGAGGAACGCACGCTGCGCGTCTACGCGGACGGACATATCGCGTTCCAAAATCCGCAGGAGGAGACGGCCGCGGGCTATGCGCCGGACACGGAGGAGCAGACCGCGCGGATCGCGCAGGCGGCGCAGCTCGCGTACGGCATCCTGTCGTCCTATCTCGGCGACGCGGAGCTTTTCCTGCTGGAAGCGGCGTATAACGAAGAAACGGAGCGGTTCTGCGTCCGTTTCGGCGCGGAATGCGGCGGCATCCGGATCCTCGGGGAACGGCGCGCCGTCGCGGTGTGCGAGTTTTTCGGCGGAGAGCTGGAGACGGCGTACATCGATCTTGTCACCTTCCGCCGCACCGGCGCGAACACGGGCATCATCCCGGCGGCACAGGCGCTCGCCGCGGCGCCGTATACGGACGGCTTCGGCCTGTACTACCGGGCGGACGGCGAAACGGTGCATGCCGGATGGTATGTCGAAAAAGAGTAAATGCAGACCGGATCACATGAAAAAAACGGGCGCTTTCAGGGGGAGAACAAGATGAAGTATACGTTGGGACTGGATTTCGGAACGCTTTCTGCCCGCGCGCTGCTCGTCTGCACGGAGGACGGCCGGGAGGTCGCGTCGGTAGCGGCGGATTACGCGCACGGCGTGATGGACCGGACGCTTCCGGACGGCACGCCGCTGGGCGCGGACTGGGCGCTGCAGGTGCCGTCGGACTATCTGGAGGCGCTGCGCCGGATCGTGCCGGCGGTGCTGCGGGAAAGCGGCGTCGATGCCGGCGACGTCATCGGCATCGGCGTGGATTTCACGAGCTGCACCGTGCTGCCGGCGAAGGCGGACGGCACGCCGCTGTGCGAGCTCGGGGCGTTTTCGTCCGAGCCGAACGCCTATGTCAAGCTGTGGAAGCATCACGCGGCGCAGAAATACGCGGCGGTCATCGAGGAGACGGCCGTCCGGCGCGGAGAAGCGTTTCTTCGCCGCTACGGCGGACGCGTCAGCTCCGAGGCGGCGCTTCCGAAGATCTGGCAGATTCTCGCGGAGGCGCCGGACGTGTATGCCGCGGCGGACTGCATTCTCGAGGCCGGGGACTGGCTCGTGTGGAAGCTCTGCGGACGGCGCGTCGCGAACGCGGCGATGGCGGGCTACAAGGCGTACTGGAGTCCCGTGGGCGGCTATCCGTCGGAGGACTTTCTGCGCGCGCTTGACCCGGGACTCGCGGACGCGTACCGGAAGATGGCCGCGCCGGTCGTGGCTTCGGGCGCGTATGCGGGCGAGCTGACGGAAAAGGCGGCGGCGGCGCTGGGACTCAAAGCCGGCACGACGGTGACGGCGGCGCACATCGACGCGCATGTCACGCTGCCGGCGGTGAAGGTCGTGCGTCCGGGGCAGCTCTGCGCGATCATGGGCACGTCGACCTGCCACATCCTGCTGGACCGCGCGGAGACGGTCGTGCCGGGCTTCTGCGGCGTCGCGGCGGACGGCGCGGTGCCGGGGTATTACGCGCTGGAGGCCGGACAGTGCTGCGTCGGCGACCATTTCGCGTGGTTTGTCGAGCACTGCGTGCCGGAAAGCTATACGGAGGAAGCGCGCAAAAGGGGCATCGGCATCCACGCGCTGCTGACGGAGAAGATGTCGAAGCTTTCCCCGGGGCAAAGCGGCCTTCTCGCGCTCGACTGGTGGAACGGCAACCGCTCGGTGCTCGTCGACGCGGAGCTTTCCGGGCTGATGCTCGGCATGACGCTCCGGACGACGCCGGAGGAGATGTACCGCGCGCTGATCGAGGCGACGGCGTACGGCACGCGGATGATCGTGGAAGCGTACCGGAACGCGGGCGTGCCGGTCTCCGGGATGGTCGCGGCGGGCGGCATCGCGCGCAAAAACCCGGCTCTCGTGCAGATCTACGCGGATGTGCTGAATATGCCGATCCGCGTGGGCGCGTCGAAGCAGTCCGGCGCGCTGGGCAGCGCGATCTTTGCCGCGGCGGCCGCCGGAGCGTCCAAGGGCGGCATGGCGACCGTCGAGGAAGCGGCCGAACGGATGGGCGCGCTCGAGTCGCGGGTCTATACGCCGGGGAAGGCGGCGTCGGCCGTCTATGAGAAGCTCTATGCGGAGTATAAGACGCTGCACGACTATTTCGGACGCGGCGAAAACGGCGTGATGAAGCGCCTGCGCGCGATCGCGGCGGGAAAATGAGCCGCTTCTGCGGCGGAAGCCCGATGCGGATCTGCCTGTAAAGTGTAGCGGATTGTACAAGAATTGCGTTTATTTTCCGATTGCGAAGTCCCGGATTGCGAATTATAATGGAATAGGTTACCGAAAGCTTGAGAAAAAAAGCCGGTTCGGATTACGAATCATCAGAAAAGACGGGTGCTTCGGATCCTGCCGGCTTTTTTTAGGACGGAGAGGGATCTATGCTGAAGCGGGAATACATCCGCCATATCGAAGAGATGACGCGCCGGGTGCGGCACGGGGAATGGGCGGAGCTTGAAAAGAACAGGCGGGACTTTATCGAGACCGGAGCAGGCGCGCGACCTGCTGAACCTGCAGGGCATGGATTATTGTGAAGGGCTTTACGGCAACGCGCATCCTGAAGCTGTCCGTTCTCAAGATGACGCCGGTGCTGTTCGAGAGCATCGAAACGGACGACGATACGGTGCGCACGATGCTTGCGCATATGCGCGACGCGGATAAGATCTACGAGAGCAAAAATAAGTAAAAAATCCCATCCTCCCCCGGGCGGTTTTCCCGGGAGAGAGAGGGATTTCGGGGGAAAAAACATGAAAGAACCGAACCGCCCGGCGGACATCTGCGCGCATCTGGGCGACGATTACGACCGCTACCTCGGCGCCATCGTGCCGCCGGTGTTTCAGAACACGCTGTTTACCCGCAAGCACGAGTCGCACGGGTACAGCTATTCGCGCATCAACAATCCGACGATCGAAATTCTCGAGAAAAAGCTCGCCGCGCTCGAGCACGCGCCCGCGGCACGCGTTTTTGCCTCCGGCATGGCGGCGATCACGGCCACGCTGTCCTCGCTGCTGCACGCGGGGGATCATATCCTGATGCTGCGCAGCGCGTACTATCCCGTGAGCGCGTTTCTGGAGACGGAAATGAAGCAATACGGCGTGGAAGTGACGTATCTGGAGCGCTTTTCGCCGGAGGAGATCGACGCCGCCGTGCGTCCGAACACGAAGGTGTTCTATCTCGAGTCCCCGTCGTCCAACATCTTCCGCGTGCTGCCGCTGCGGGAGATCGCGGCGAGGGCGCATGCCTGCGGCGCGGCGGCGGTGATGGACAATACCTGGGCGACGCCGCTGTATCAGAAGCCCCTCGAACTGGGCATCGACTACAGCATCCACTCCGCGACCAAGTATCTGGGCGGACACAGCGACATCCTCGGCGGCGTCGTGCTGGGCAGCGAGGAAAAGCTGGACGCGCTGCGCAATAACCAGCGCGCTTCCTGGGGCGCCTGCATGGATCCCTTCGCCGCGTGGCTGCTCATCCGCAGCCTGCGCACGCTGGAGGTGCGCATGGCGCGCCACAGCGCGACGGCGGCGAAGGTCGCGCGCTTTCTGGAGCAGCACCCGCGCGTGCGGAAGGTGTACTATCCGGGGCTTGCGTCGGACGAGGGACACGCGCTTGCCGAGACGCAGATGACGGGCTACAGCGGCCTGATGAGCTTCGTGCCGGACGCGGACAGCGACGCGATCGCAGGAATGGTGAAATCGCTGGACGTTTTCGAGGAAGGCCCGAGCTGGGGCGGCTTTGAAAGCGTCGTGAACACACCGGGGCTGAGCGCCAAGGAGGTCCGGGATTTTGAAGGCGTGCCGGAGGGGCTCGTGCGCATTTCGGTGGGACTCGAGGACGCGGACACGCTGATCGCGGATCTCGACCGCGCGCTCTGCGCGATGCCGGAGAGAAAAGCGCCGGATTTCGCATAAAACCGGACGGAAAAACGGGGAGAAGAGTCATGACATATCTCGAAAGAAGCGTCGAAAGCGCGGAAAAAAACGCGGAATTTCTGCTGAAATACCAGATCACCGACCCGCAGAGCCCGGATTTCGGCGGGTACTACAACAAGGGCTTCGGCGTGGTCGCGGAGAACGGCGGCGCCTCCGCCGGTACGCTGATCGACCTGTATTTCTGCCCGCAGAGCCGGTATTACCGCGATCCCGCGGTGCTGCGCTGCGCGGACGGGCTGGTCTGCCATCTGCGAAACCACCTGCATGAGGACGGCACGGTCGACTATTTCTGCTGCAACTTCCATTCCGCGCCGGATACGGCGTTCGTGGTGCTGGCGCTGGCAAAGCCCGCGCTGCTGATCGACGCGCAGAACGCGGAGGAAAAGGCGTTCCGGGACAATCTGTTCGAAACGCTGCGCCGCATGAAGGAAGCGCTCCTCCATGAGGGCTTCCATACGCCGAACCACCGCTGGGTGATCTGCGCCGCGCTGTCCTTGATCCACCGCCTGATGCCCGACCCGCGCTGCCTTGCGCGCATCGGCGAATATCTGGCGGAGCGCATCGACTGCAGCGAGGACGGCGAATACGCGGAGCGCTCGGCGGGCGGCTACAACGAGATCAACAACCGCGCGCTGCTGCTGCTCGCGGAGAATCTGCAAAAACCGGAGCTTCTGGAGCACGTCCGCCGCAATCTGAACCTGATGCGCGCGTTCATCCACAGCGACTGCTCCATTTTCACCGAAAACTCCACCCGTCAGGATCGCGGAACGGCGCCCTACGCCGAAAAATACGCCTATCAGTACCTGCTGTGCGGCTGCGCGCTGCGGGACCGGGAACTGCAGAAAATCGGCGTGCTGCTTTTGGAGGACTGCATCCAAAACGGGCGTCCCTTCCCGCTGGCCGTCCACGACCTGCGGCTCTATCCGGAGGCGTTTTCGGAGCTGCCGGAGCCGGCGGACAGGTCCGTATTCGAGGTCAACCGGCTTGTCCGAGGCTCCGGGCTGCTGCGCCTGAGCCGTGCCGGTCTGAACCTCTGGGCGGTGGAAAAGCTGCCGATCTTCCTGTTCTGTCGGAAAAACGACATCGATTTCTACATCAAGGGCGGCATCAACTTCTTCAACTGCCGGCATCTGCTGGTGGAAAACATCCATGAATGCCCGGACGGCGCCTACGAGATGACGTACACCGGCGAGGGCTGCTATCTGCAGCCGTTCGGCGAGGATCAGGGCACGGCGGACTGGTGGCAGATGGACCGGGGCCGCCGCGAGACCTCCGGGCATCTCTCGATCGCCGTCACGATCCGCATCATCCCGTCGGACGGCGGCTTCGACATCGACGTCCGCACGGAGGGCTGCCCGGGCTCGACGATCCGCTTTGAGATCGGCGTGAAGCCGAACGTGCTCGTGCGCGGAGAAGGCTACCACATCCCGGCGGCGGCGGGGGGCAGGCTGATCGCGCAGCGCGGCATGCTCGAGCTGTTCGACGGCGCGGATACCGTGACGATCGGCCCGGCGTTTGCCGCAAACGACATCGTGACGGGACTGTTCGGCGCGGTACCGCCGTCGGACGGCCGCTTCAACATCTTCTTCAACGACGTAACAAACTTCGAGCGCCGCTTCTCCATTTGTGCGAAGTAACGCAGACGGCCCGAGACAAAAGGAGCGACGGATATGACAAGCAGAGAGCGTGTCCGGGCGGCGCTGGCGTTTGAGCCGGTGGATAAGGCGCCGCTGGAATATCACCGCTGCGGACGGGGGCTTTATGAGCACGGGGAGGCGCTCCGCAGCCTCATAAAGGCGCATCCCGGGGATTTTGAGGACTTCTCGGACGAGCCCGTGCCGCAGCTTCCCGCGGACGCCCGCGATCCGGACGGCAGCTATCACGAATTCAAAACCGACGAATGGGGCGTCACCTGGGAATCGCGGATCTTCGCCATGATGGGGCATCCCTGCCGCCAGCCGCTCGCGGATTGGGCGGCGCTGGACGGCTTCCGGTGCCCGCCGCACGCGCTTGCGGACGGGAAAGCCTTCGACGCGTTTGCGCGGCACGTCGCGCAGGTGAAACAGACCCGGTACGAAAAGTGCGGCTGGTTCGGCTTTTTTGAACGGATGCACGCGCTGCGCCCGTTTGAGGACGTGCTGATGGACGTGTACGACAACGGCCGCGAGATCAACCGGCTTGCCGACATGCTGGTGGAATATGTGATGGAGGAGCTGCGTCTGACGTGCGCGGCGGGAGTGGACGCCGTGCAGTTCGGCGACGACTTCGGGACGTCGCGGGCGATGCTGCTGTCCCCCGAGGTCTGGCGCACGTTTTTCAAGCCGCGCTACCGCAGGCTGATCCGGTACGCGAAGGATCAGGGGAAGGCCGTGTTTTTCCATACCTGCGGCTATGTCGAGCCGATCCTTGCGGATCTGCGGGAGATCGGCGCGGACGAGGTCTGGCCGCAGCTGACGGCCTACGACATGCCCGCGCTTGCGGCGAAGCTGCGTGAGCTGCATCTCGCCTGCGCCATCCACATCGACCGCGCGAACGTGATGACGCACGGCACGCCGGAGGATGTGACGCGGGCGGTGCACGCGGCGGCAAAGGCGTTTGACATCATGAACGGCGGCGCGTATTTTTATGTGGAGACGGACAACGGCTTCCCGCTTGAAAATATCCGCGCGCAGCTGGATGCGATCGGAACGTACAGAAAGGACCAGTGAAAAAATGGGACGCAGAAAGGATTTTGCGCGCACGATGCGGCATGAAAAGCCCGAAAACCTCCTCATCGACCTCGGCGGGAACCCGCTCTCGTCGATGGAGGGCAACAGCGAGAGCAGGCTGCTGGATTTTCTCGGATTCGGCCCCAAGCAGAACGAAAATCTGCCGTTTGGCAGGGTGCGGCGCTTGGACGAGCGGCTGCTTACCTATTTTGACATCGACACGCGCTCCGTCGGGCAGATCCTGGTACCGCAGGATTCGCATTTTCAGCGGATCTCCGATACGGAGTACATCGACGAATGGGGCATCCGGCGGCGTTTTACCGGCATGTACTGGGAGCATGTGAGCACGCCGCTCAAAGACGCGACGCTCGACGAGCTGAACGCCTACCGCTTCCCGGATCCGGACTCCATCGACGAGCGCCAGATCGCCTCTCACGCGGAAAAGGCCCGGGAGCTGTACGAGAATACCGATTACGTCATCTGCGCGGAGCATCCGGTGTACGGCATCTTCGAGCTTGGCTGCTGGCTGTGCGGCTTCGAGGACTTTTTGTACCGGATGGCGGTGGACGAGGAATGGGTGCACCGCTTTTTCGAGCGCGTGCTGGAATACCAGAAGCGGGTCATCGAGCGGTACTACACGGCGGTGGGGCCGTACGTCCACTACACGTCCAGCGGGGACGACTTTGCGACGCAGAACGCGCCGTTTATCTCGCCGGATATGTTCCGGGAGCTGATCAAGCCCTATTTTGCCGAGCGCATCGCCTATACCAAGCGCTTCACGAAGGCGAAATTCCTGCACCACTCCTGCGGCAGCGTATACCGGCTTGTCGACGACCTGATCGACAGCGGCGTGGAGATCCTGAACCCGATCCAGCCGAAGGCGGCGGATATGCAGCCGCGGAAGCTGAAGGAGGCGTTCGGCGACAGGATCGTCTTCCACGGCGGCATCGATACGCAGGAGCTGCTGCCGTTTGCGTCCGAGAGCCGGATCGATGAGACGGTGCACGAGACCATCGAAATATTAAACCGGGACGGCGGCTACATTTTCGCCGCGGCGCACAACATCCAGCCGGACGTGAATCCGCGCAGTCTGACGGTGATGCTGAAAGCGGCGCGCAAATACGGCAGGGCGTAAGGAAAAATCACTGCGACGGCGGAGAGGAAAGGACGAAAACCCATGCTGGAGCTTTACGAAGGAAACATGACGTCGAAGGAACGGGTGCTGCGCACGTTTGCGCATGAAAAGACGGACCGCGTGCCCATCGGATTCTTTGCCAATCCCGGCATCCTGCGGCGCACGGCGGCGGCGCTGGGCGTCGCGGCGGACAAGGACAGCGTAGGCCGCGCGCTGGGCGTGGACTTCCGGGGGCTGATGCCGGCCTATACCGGAAAACCGCTGTTTCCCGAGCCGGGACCCGGACGCCGCGTCAATCCCCTCTCCGGCGCGATCACGCGCTGGGCGGCAAACGGGGACGGCGGCTACTGGGATTACTGCGACTTCCCCCTCGCGGACGCCGACGACGAGACGATCGCGAACTGGCCCGTGCCGGATCCCGACGACTTCGACTACGACGGCCTGCTGGAGCAGTGCAAGGCCCATGCGGATCGGGCCGTCTACCTCGGACACCCCGGCATCTCGGACGTCATGAACAATACGGGCATGATCCGCGGCATGGAGAACATCTACATGGATCTCGCGCTGGAGACCGAGAGCGTGATGACGCTGCTCGACCGGCGCATGAAGGCCGAGCTCGCCATGTTCGAGCGCGCGCTGGACAAATGCCGGGACTGGGTCGACTTTATCTGGACGGGCGAGGATCTCGGCACGCAGCGCGGGCCGCTCATCAGCCTCGACATGTTCCGCAGCCAGATCCGTCCGCGCCACCAGCCGCTTGTCGACCTCGCGTCCGCCTACGGCAAGCCGGTGATGATCCACTGCTGCGGCAGCTCGAGCTGGGCGTTCGAGGATTTCATCGAAATGGGCATCCGCGCGGTCGATACGCTGCAGCCGGAGGCCGCGGACATGGAGCCTTCGTATCTGGCGGAACGCTTCGGAGACCGGCTTGCGTTCCACGGCTGCATCTCCACGGCAAAGCTCGCCGTGATGACGCCCGTCGAGGTCCGGCAGAACGTGGCCGAAACGCTCGAGACGATGATGCCGCATCACGGCTACTGTCTCGCGCCGACGCACTATTTACAGGACAACACCCCGGTGGAAAACGTGCTTGCCATGTACGAGACGGCGCACCGGCTCGGCCGGTACGCGGAATGAGCCGGCATCGGGACGCCGGAGACGGAGGAATAAGACCATGAAACTCGATAAAGGCAAAACCGCGGCGTGCATCGCCAAAACGCGGGCGTTTTACGATACGAAGGCCACCGGCTGCGCGCTGATCAAGGTCAAAACCATCGGCGGCATGCCGTCGCGCGCGCTGTCACTCGCGGATTACTCGTTCCCGGACGATATGTTCCGGTATCTGGACGACCGCGCGCAGTGCGCGATCGAAAGGCTCGAGCGGCGGGCGGCGCTCGCGGACGATACGGTGCCGGCGGAGGGGCCGTGGTACGGCATCGCCGAGCATACGGCGTTTCTGGGCGGGCGCGTCGACTACGCGGACAACACGAGCTGGCACCACGCGATGCTCGACTCGCCGGAGGAGCTTTATAAGCTCGCGATGGATGAGGATCACCCCGTGTTCCGGATGGTGAACGGCGGCATCGCGTATCTGCGCGAAAAATACGGCGAGTATTTCCTGCCGATGGTGCGCGGCGCGTCCGGCGCGCTGGAAATGGCGAACACGCTGCGCGGCAACGACTTTTTCTACGATTTCTACGAGGAGCCGGAGGCGCTGAAGGCGCTGCTCGACTACTGCGCGGACGCGCTGATCTGGAACTACGAGCATCAGCTTGCGGCGGCCGGGGACGTGTACGGCGGCGTGGTGACGGGATTCGGCGAATGGCTGCCCGGAAGAGGGCTCGGGCATGTGTCGGAGGACACGACGACGATGATCTCGACGGCGCTGTTCGAGGAATTCGGCCGTCCGCGCACGGAGCGCGTCTACCGGCAGTTCGACGGGGTGTTTCTCCATATGCACGCCCTCAGCGAGCGGTGCCTCGAGTCCGCCGCGTCGCTGCCGAATCTCGTGCTGATGGAGCTGTCGTCGGATCCGAACACCGACCGCGCCGTCGAGGTGTGGAAGCGGAACCGGGAGAAGCTGACGCAGGTGATCCCGGTGCTGCGCCTGACGCGGGAGGAGATCGACGCGAATATGGAGCTGCTGAAAAGCCAGAAGACCGTGGTGTGGTACGACGCGTCCTGCATGGAGGACGCGCAGGAGATGTGCGCGCGGTTCGCGCGGGAGCTGCCCGTGCGCTGATAAAAGCGGGATTTTCATAAAAAGGCGGGATTTTCCCCGCCTTTTTCGGCATAAAAGGAGGAAAACCGGATGAAAGATCTGAATATCGGCATTCTGCAGCTTCCCGTTTCGCGGGACAAGGGAGAAAACCTTCGCCGGGCGGTCTGCGCCGTGCGGGAGGCGGCGCATGCGGGCGCGGCGCTCTGCGTGCTGCCCGAAATGTGGAGCTGCCCGTACGATACGGCGCTCTTCCGCGCGTATGCCGAACCGGAGGACGGACCGCTGCTCGATGCGATGCGGGACGCCGCCGTGCGCGAGGGCGTATATCTTATTGCGGGCTCGGTGCCGGAGCTTGACGGGGACAGGGTCTATAACACGGCCTTCGTCTTTGCGCCGGACGGACGGCGCATCGCGCGCCACCGCAAGGCGCATCTTTTCGACGTGGACGTGCCGGGCGGCGTGCGCTTCCGGGAGTCCGAGACGCTGACGGCGGGAGACGCGGCGACGGTTTTCGATACGCCTTGGGGCAAAATGGGGCTGTGCATCTGCTTCGACCTGCGGTTCCCCGAGCTTTCCCGGACGATGGCGCTCTCCGGCGCGCAGGTGATCTTCGCCCCCGCGGCGTTCAACATGACGACCGGCCCCGCGCACTGGGAGCTGACGCTGCGCGCCCGCGCGCTCGACAATCAGGTCTTCACCGTCGGCGCGGCGCCCGCACGGGACGAGGCCGCGTCCTATGTCTCCTACGCGCACTCGCTTGTCTGCGACCCGTGGGGACGGGTGCTCTGCGATCTCGGGGAAGGCGCCGCCGTGCGCGTCGTGACGCTCGAACTCTCCCGCGTCGGCGAGGTGCGCCGCGCACTGCCGCTGCTCGCCGCAAGACGGACGGCACTGTACCGGATGGACTGATTCTGCCATAAAATTTGACAGAACCGGTCAAAATGCTCTTGACGGCCGGCGGAAATGCGTGTATACTGAAAGCAACATTACAACGGATGCTGTCGGAGGGAAAAGCGTATGTTCAGGTCGCCGAAATACAGTCTGGCGGGACTTTTGGGAGAAGCGTATACGGACCGCGTGTGTGAAGCGGCGGCGTTTTTTGGAAACGCGGGAGCCATGTCCGCGGCGCGCCGGGAGGTGGACTTCTATCCGGAGGCGTACCAGGCGTCGCTTGCGGAGAAGCTGCCGCTGGTCGGCACGCGGGTCTGCGCGCCGCTGGAGACGGAGAACGCGGGGATGGCGACGCAGGCGTTTGCGGACGCGCTGCACCGGGGGATGTCGCCCCTGTCCGCGGCGGGGTATTACCGCATCGGCGAGGACGGCAGGCTGTATCTGATCGGAAAGAGCGAGCACTATCACGCCTCTCTCGGGCACGCGTTTCCGGGGTACGGGCTGATCGGCTGCGCGCGGGAGCTGGGGATCCCGAACGCGACGCACAACAATACGCGCGGGTATATCACGCGGCTTTGCGAAAAGAGGCTCGCGGAGGCGACGGGGACGGCGCGCCGGGTCATCAATCTGGAAACGGGCAGTCTGGCGGTGGAAGCGGGCGTCAAGGAGATGCTTTCGCGCTTCTATAAGCTCGACGACAGCAAAAAAGCGCCGCTGTACAGCGGAAAAGTGCCGGTTTTCCTCGTGATGGCCGACGAAAACGGCGGTCCGGAGGCCAATTACCACGGTACGACGGTGCTGACGCAGCTGATGCGCGGCCTGTGGCCGGAGCTGGCGCGCGGGATGGAGCGCGCGGGGCTTTACCGCGTCGTGCCGGTGCGCCCGAACGATATCGCGGACTTCCGCGAAAAGCTCGAAACCTTCAACCGCGCCCCGTACAAGACGGCGGGATTCCTGCACGAGCTGATCCTGATGAATTACGGCGGCGTGCGCCTGTCGGAAGAATATGTGCAGGAGGCGTACACGCTCTGCCGCGAGACCGACACGGCGACGCTCTGCGACGAGATCCAGACCGGGATGTGGTACGACGGGATGTATCTGCACCGGGCCTACGGCGTCGTGCCGGACATGGTGGTCGTCGGAAAGGGCTTCCCGGGCGGCGAATATCCGGCGAGCAAGCTGCTCGTCACGCCGGAATACGACCGGTTAAATCAGTTCGGCGCGCTCGTCACGAACGGACAGGAGGAGCTTGCGAGCCTTGCGTATCTCGTGACGATGACGTTCGTCGAAGCAAACGGCGCGGAGATCGCCCGGCTCGGCGCGCGCTTCGAGGCGTCGATGCGGGAGCTCGCGGCGGCGTATCCGCAGCTCGTGCGGCGCGCGGAGGGCAGAGGGCATCTGGCGGCGCTGCACTTCGGCGACGTCAAGACGGCGATCGGATTTGCGGGAAAGCTCGGCGCGCGCGCCATCGACGCGTCGGCGCAGGCGTACAAGGTGCACTGCCCGCCGGCGGTGCTGCTCAAGCCGCCGGTCACGGCGGACGAACGGGCGCTGGACGCCATCGCGGACGCCTGCCGCGCGGCGCTGGAGGAGATGCGATGAGCCTGTATCTGGGACTGGACGCCGGGACGACGGCGGCAAAGGCGGTCGTCTGCGACGAAAACGGCGAGCTCCTCGCCTCCGGCAGTGCGTCGTATCCGCTCTATCCGGTGCTGTCCGGCGGCTCGGAGCAGGACGCGCGGGACTGGACGCGCGGCATCGCGGAGGCGGTGCGCCAGGCGCTGCGGGGAACGGACGCATCGGAGATCCGCGCGCTGTCGCTGTCGACGCAGGGCGGGACGACCGTGCCGCTCGACGCGCGGGGCGAGCCGCTGCGGCGCGCGATGACGTGGATGGACGCCCGGGCGCAGGAGGAGGAGCGTGCGTTCCGCGGGACCTTCGGCGCAGAGGAGATCTACCGCGTCACGGGCTGGGAGAGCGCCGCCTGCTTCGATCCGGGCAAGCTTGCGTGGCTGCGGCGGCACGAGCCGGAGCATTTTTCGAATGCCGCGCTGTTCGTGACGACGCTTTCGTATCTGAACCGCTTTTTGACGGGGCAGGCCGTGACCGATCCGACGAACGCGGCGATGCGGAGCCTGTACGACTTCCGCGCGGGCGTCTGGCGGCGGGAATATCTCGAATATCTCGGGCTCCCGCCGGAAAAGCTGCCGCGCATCGCGCCGTCCGGCGCGTATCTCGGGACGCTGACGGAGAGCGCGGCGCAAATGCTGGGACTGCCGCGGGAAGTGCGGGTCTATAACGGCGCGCACGACCAGTACTGCGCGAGCCTCGGCTGCGGCGCGTCGCGTCCGGGCGAGGTGATCCTGTCGGCGGGCACGACCTGGGTGCTGTTCGGCGTCTCGGAGGAGCCGCGGTATTCGGCGTCGCGCATCGGCGTCGGGAGGCATGTGCTGCCGGGGCTGTACGGCGGCATCGCGTCGCTGATCGGCACGGGATCGTCGATGGAATGGCTGAAAAGCCGCTTCGGCTTCGACCTCGCGGCGATGGACGGCATTGCGGCCGGACGGAGAAAGCAGGCGGACGGGCTGTTCTTTTTCCCCTTCCTCGCGGGGGAAAACTTCAACCGGCGCAAAACGGGGCTGTCCGGCGGCGTGTACGGGCTGACGCTGGCGCACGACGAATACGACCTCACGCGCGCGCTGATGGA
>JAEDGJ010000086.1 GCA_016297585.1 Clostridiaceae bacterium | reverse complement strand
GAAAAACTCCTTGCGGATACCCGTCCGATGGCAAAATCCAAGGCCGATCGCAAGGTCTACGACGGCGGCGGCTACGGCGCGCTCGAAAATCTGCGCCGCAGCGTCGAGGGAGAGCCCGCGATCTGCCCGCATCTCGACTTCGGCACGACCGGGGACGAGCAGGCGGCGTGGGTCAGCCTGCTGGAGAGCGCGACGTTCGGCGAGCAGGATCCGAACGCAGTGCCGGCGTCGTGGATGAACCAGCGCGAATGGGTGCGCATGATCGAGGAGTCCGTCAAGGGTGCCGATATGTACAACTGGTACGCGTGGCTCCAGCTCGGCATGCTGCGGCTGTCGGAGCTGAATCTGCGTGACGCGAAAGAGGCGCTCGACCGGTCGATGACGCTTGCGCCGTCCGCGTGGGCGCTGTGGGGGCTCGCGCAGATCGAAGGACTGCACGGGCATAAGAAGGAGCGCGCGCTGATGCTGATGCGCGCGTCGCTGATGAAGCCGGACGACCTGTCGCTTGCAAAGGACGCCGTGCGCGTCCTGAACGCGGAACAGTGCTTCCGCGAGCTGCTGCAGTATACGCCGAAGCTTGCCCCCGAGGTCGCGGGCAACGAGCGCATCCGCCTGAATATCGCGCAGGCGTGCGTGGAGACCGGCGAGCTGGAGCGTGCCGAGGCGCTCCTGTACGCGGACGGCGGCATCAGCGTGCCGGACATCCGCGAGGGCGAGGTCAGCGTGACGGAGCTGTGGTTCCGCATCGAAGAAAAGAAGGCCGCGCGCGAGGGACGCACCTTCGACCGTGAGACGGCCGAACCGCCGGCGGCGCTCGACTTCCGCATGAACGCCAAGCGCAAGAAGGCGTAAAACCACCGATGGGCCGCGCGCTTCTGTTCCTCCGGAACGCGTTTTCCGGAGAAACGGGGGCGCGCGTTTTTCGTGCCCCGCGAGATATGTCTAAAAGATGAACGAAAGCGCGGCGTATTTTGTCGAAAATGTGATTGACAAAAGCGCCGCTTTCCTGTATCCTTAATAAGGTTAAAACATCTTTAAGGCCGCGCACAAAAGTAGCCTGCGGGATTGCATATCGCTGACGCACGAATCCGGCGGACGGACCGCGTGCGGGGCTTTGGGGATGATCCGACCACGAAAAGAAAAGCGGTATTTTCTTTTTGGCTCGGATTGTTTTTTTATGTAGGGGGGAATGTGTCATGCCCCCGGAAAAAATCACAGGGAGGTCACACATGAAAAAGGACACAAAGGCTCCAAAGTTTGCGCTGGGCGAGGAAGGACTCTTCGACGCGCGCTCACTCGGTACTCCGCGCATGATTCTCCTCGGCGTCCAGCACATGTTCGCCATGTTCGGCGCGACGGTGCTCGTACCGGCGCTGACCGGCCTGTCCGTTTCCTCGACGCTTCTGTTCGCGGGTCTCGGCACGCTGCTCTTCCATCTGCTCTCGAAGGGAAAGGTTCCCGCATTCCTCGGCTCCTCGTTCGCTTTCCTCGCCGGTTACTGGGCGATCGCGCCGAATAAGGAACCGGAGCTTCTGCCGTATGCCTGCCTGGGCGTCGCCTGCGCGGGTCTTCTGTATGTGATCCTCGCCGCCCTCATCCGCAGCTTCGGCGCGAAAAAGGTCATGCGCTTCTTCCCGCCGATCGTCACCG
Organism: Clostridiaceae bacterium; assembly: GCA_016297585.1. Classification (GTDB taxonomy): domain Bacteria; phylum Bacillota; class Clostridia; order Oscillospirales; family QAMX01; genus JAAZKA01. Next base: position 8,723 of record JAEDGJ010000086.1, on the reverse strand, counting down.
GCCCGATCATCATCGCCATCGGCCTGACGCTGTCCCAGTCCGCGATCAACAACTGCTCGACGAACTGGTGGATCGCCCTCGTCGCCATCGCCGTCGTCATCGTCTGCAACATCTGGGGCAAGGGCATGATCAAGATCATCCCGATCCTCCTCGGCATCATCGCGTCGTATCTGATCGCCGCCGTGACCGGCAACGTCGACTTTACGGCCGTCCGCGAGGCCGCCTGGATCGGCGTGCCGTTTACCGGCTCCCAGACCGTCTTCTCCATCTTCAAGAATCCCGATGTCAGCCTGATCATCACCGCGATCGTCACGATCATGCCGATCGCGCTCGCGACGATGGTCGAGCATATCGGTGATGTCTGCGCGATCTCCTCCACGACCGGCAAGAACTACATCGCCGACCCGGGTCTGCACCGCACGATGCTCGGCGACGGCCTTGCGACGACGCTGGCCTCCCTGTTCGGCGCGCCCGCGAACACGACCTACGGCGAAAACACCGGCGTGCTCGCGCTCTCCAAGGTCTTTGACCCGCGCGTCATCCGCATCGCGGCGTACTTCGCGATCCTCTTCTCCTTCTGCCCGAAGTTCGCGGCGATCATCACCGCGATGCCGCAGGCGACCATCGGCGGCGTCTCGCTCGTGCTCTACGGCATGATTTCCGCCGTCGGCGTCCGCAACATCGTCGAGAATAAGGTCGACTTCACCCGTTCCCGCAACGTCATCATCGCGGCGCTCATCCTCGTGCTTGCGATCGGCGTCAACTTCTCGACCGCCGGCGCGATCTCCTTTACCATCGGCTCCGTGACGATCAGCCTGACCGGTCTCGCCGTCGCGGCGATCGTCGGCATCCTGCTCAACGCCGTCCTCCCCGGCAACGATTACGTCTTCAACACCGACGATACGGAGCAGAAATACGGCACCTATAAGGTCTGATTTCGCCCTCCGAAGCAATGCTTTGACCGGCTCTCCGCGGTATATTCGATGCCGCGGAGAGCTTTTTGCGGTTTTGCCCCGGCAGGACACGCAAAAACGGGAAAAAACCGCTTTACATCGGCGGACGCCTATGGTAAAATATTGCCGGACAGGGACAATTTGCAAATGATGGACGAAAGGCAGGATAAAACGAAACATGGCACTGATTCATATGGATGTTTTCTCCCAGGCGCTGGGAATGGCGGTCAATCTCGACGTGCTGCTGCCCGACAGCGCGCAGTATCCGACGCCGGCCGAGCCGAAGAAGTACCCCGTGCTCTATCTGCTGCACGGACTGTACGACGACCACACGATCTGGCAGCGCCGCACGCGGATCGAGAGCTACGTCGCGGGCAAGGATCTCATCGTCGTGATGCCGTCGACGCACCGCGCGTTCTACACGAACACGGTATCGGGGCATAAGTACTTCGACTACATCGCCCTCGAGCTGCCGGCGATCTGCCGGGCGTACTTCCCGGTGGCGGAAGGCCGCGAGAATACGTTCGCGGCGGGCCTGTCGATGGGCGGCTACGGCGCGTACAAGCTCGCGATGACGTATCCCGAGCGCTATGCGGCGGCGGCGAGCCTGTCGGGCGCGGTGAACATCGAGGGGATGTACAAGCGTCACGTCGTCGTCGGGGAAAACAGCGAGTTTGAGTATGTCTTCGGCAAGCAGCGCAGCATCAAGGGCTCGGAAAACGACCTGTTCGCGCTGACGGAGAAGGTCATCGCGTCGGGCTGTGAGAAGCCGAAGCTCTATATGGCCTGCGGCACGGACGACACCCTGCTGTGCGACAGCCGCCTGTTCCGCCGCCGCTACGGTAAGGAGTTCGACTTCACCTATGAGGAAGGCCCCGGCAATCACAACTGGGACTTCTGGGACAAATACATCCAGAAGGTGCTCGCGTGGCTGCCGCTGCCGGGCAAAACGGAATAAAAAAGCCGCATCGCGGTGCGTTTTTTGGCGCCGCGATGCGTTTTTTTATAAAAATCGGGCGGGACTGCGAAAAACAGTCCCGCCGCGATGGCGTTATTTGCAGTATTTGCGCAGGAAGTTGACCGCGAGCGTGATGTCTCCGACGGGATTGCCGCCGACCTCGCGCTCGATGCAGAGATAGCCCTTAAAGCCGATCTCGTTTAACGCGGCGCAGTAGTCGTCGAACGGGACGGAGCCTTCGCCGAGCGGCGTTTCGAGGAAGTACTGGACGCCCTGGATGCCGGTTTCGAGCTGGGACTCGTCGAACGCGCCGTAGATGATCTCGGGCTTCGTCTTGATGAGCATCTTGCCGTCCTTGGCGTGGGTGTGGACGATGTACTTCTTCAGGTTGCGCACGGCCTGCGGGATGTCCTCGCCGATGACCATCGCAAGGTTCGCGGGGTCGAGGTTGACGCCCATGCCGTGGGAGGAGAGGCTGTCCAGAAAGCCGCAGAGGACGTGGGAGGGCTCGGGGCCGGTCTCGATGGCGAAGGTGCAGCCGAGCTCGTCCGCGGCGGCGCCCAGCTTTTCGCAGGCGTCGTGCATAACGGCGTAGCGGCGGATGGACGAATCCGCGGGAACGACGCCGATGTGGGTGGTGACGACGCGGCAGCCGAGGTCGAGCGCCATCTCCATGACGCGCTTGGAGCGCTCGATGCGTTCCGGGTTTTCGTCGGGATTCATGAAGCCGTGGCCGCCGAAGTCGCCGCAGAGGGCGGAGAATTCGAGGCCGAGGGACTGGACGTAGGCCAAAAGCTCGCGGCGCGCGGCCTTGTCCATGTTTTCGGCGGCGGTTTCGCCGTCGGTCGCCTGAAGCTGGATGCCGCGGCAGCCGATCTCGGCGGCCTTGGCGATGCTTTCGCGCAGCGGCAGGCGGAAGTTATTGGAACGGACGCCGATCGAAAAATCGTACATGGAACATTCCTCCGATACGGATAATTGTGGCTCTATTGTAGCATACGGCGCGGGAAAACGCAAGGGGGCAGAAAGCGTCCGGAAAGGCGAAATTTGCGCATAAAGGGACTGGACAAGAGAAGGCGGGAATGGTATAATATAGTATCATGGTCGCATTAGCGTCCGGCGGCGCAAAACAGGGCGCCGCAAAGAACGGGGAAAGCGGGGAAGACGGTATGGAACAGAGAGATTTCGACGTATGCGTCTGCGGCGGAGGCATCGCGGGCATTGCGGCGGCGCTGGCGTCGGCGCGCAGCGGCGCGAAGACTGTGCTGCTCGAAAAGGAATACGCGCTTGGCGGACTGGCCACGCTCGGGCTCATCGTCATCTATCTGGCGCTGGACGACGGCGACGGCACGCTGATGTCGACCGGCATTCCGGAGGAGCTGTTGAAGCTTTCCTATAAGTACGCGCCCGTGACGCGGCTTCCCGACGAGTGGCGGCATGACGCGCCGGAGGAAGCGCGTGCGGGCAAGCGCTACGAGACCGAATACAGCCCCGCCGCGATGATCCTCGCCTGCGAGGAGCTGCTGCTCGGCGAAGGCGTCACGATCTTCTACGACGCCCGCATTCTCGGCGCGGAGGCCTCGGAGGGCCGGGTGCGTGCCGTGACCGTCGCGACGAAGACCGGGACGACCGAATTCCGCGCGAAGGCGTTCGTCGACTGCACCGGAGACGCGGATGTCTGCTATTTCGCGGGCGAGCCGACCGTCGACGATCCGAAAAACGTGCGCACGGGCTGGCACTATACCTACGACGGCAGCAAGCTCAAGCTCCGCGGGCTGACGGATCCGCTTTGGGGCAAGCTTCCCGAGACGAGCCGCTATTATTCCGGCACGACGCTCGAGGATATTTCGGCGAACGTGATCGATATGCGCAAGTTCGTCCTGCAGCACCTCGAAAAGGTGCGCGAGACGGAGCCCGATGCGTATCCGTTCCTGATCCCGTCGTATCACGGGCTGCGCATGACGCGGAGACTGAAGGCTCCGGGCGTGGAGTTTTCCGAGAAGGAGCACGAGCGCGTCTGGTTTGAGAACGCGATCGGCATGATCGGCAACTGGAAGCGGCTGCATATGCGGTATTCGCTGCCGTTTACGATGATCCATGCGAGCGTCAACGACAACCTCTATGCCGCGGGACGCTGCGCGGCCGCGGAAAAGAGCGGCGAGCAGAGCGGCTGGGACCTGACGCGCGTGATCCCGAGCTGCGCGGTGACGGGACAGGCTGCGGGTACGGCCGCGGCGATGCAGGCGGCGTCGGGGAGCGTGCCGGAGATCGGCGCGCTGCAGAACCGGCTGCGCGCGGACGGCGTGCGTCTCGATCCGTCGCTCTTTACGCGGACGCTCAAGGGAGAGTAATATGGCTGCGCCGCGATTTTACACCCGCGTTCCCGACGCGGGGAAGACTCCCGGAACCTGACGTTCCCGGGAAATCCCATCAATACGGGGGCGTACTGCCCCATTAAAAGAGGAACCATATGAGCGGAAACGCAGAGCAGTACAAATGCGCGGTGATCATCCCCGCGCTGAATCCCGAGCCGGAGCTGACGGCCTATGTGCGGGAGCTTCTGGCGCGCGGCATTCCGGCGGTGGTCGTCGTCGACGACGGAAGCCGCGCGGATACCCGGCCGATCTTTGACGAGATAGCGTCCGTTCCGAACGCCTATGTATGCCGGCATACGGTCAACCGCGGCAAGGGCTGCGCGCTGAAGACGGCCTACCGGTTCGTGCTCGACGAGCCCGCGCTTGCCGGTATGCAGGGCGTCGTGACCGCGGACGCGGACGGGCAGCACGACGCGGACGACGTGCTGCGGGTCGCCGAGATGACGCAGGCCTCTGCGGGACGGATCGTCCTCGGGACGAGAAACCTGCGGCTCTCCAACGTGCCGCCGCGCTCGAAGCTCGGCAACCGTCTGACGAGCTTTGCCTTCTATCTGCTGTACGGCGCGAAGCTCGAGGATACGCAGACCGGCCTGCGGGGCTTCCCGCGCGATCTGCTCGAGTGGTGCATCGGCATCAACGGGGACCGGTTCGAGTATGAGATGAACGTCCTCATCCGTGCGGTGCGCGACCGCGTGCCGTTCTGCGAGACGCGGATCCGGACGATCTACTACAACAACAACGCCGGCTCCCATCTGCACGCGGGACGGGACACCTGGCGCGTGTTCCTGATCCTCATGTCCGGGCTCGGCATGTATACGGTGGCGGCGGCGGTTTCCGCGGTCATCGACGTGGGGATGTTCTGGGTGTCGTACCGGTTCCTGTTTGCGGGACTCGGGACGGCGGCCTGCTATCTGGCGTCGACGGTGCTGGCGCGCGTGCTGTCGTCGGCCGTGAATTTCACGCTGAACCGGCGGTATGTGTTCAAATCCGAACGGGGCAAGTTTGACAGCGCGGTGCGCTATTACAGCCTGTGGCTGACGCAGATGATGGCGTCGTATCTCGGACTTCTGGGGCTGCAGGCGCTGCTGCCGGTGCCGGCGGTCATCCTGAAGGCGTGCGTCGACATCATTCTCGCGGTAGCGAGCTATCAGATTCAGATGCGCTGGGTGTTCCGCGGGGAAAAAGCGGAATCGAAGAAGGAGTCGTGACCATGTGGCAGGGGAATTTTTACCGCATTGTGCGCGTCGGCAGCCGGATCGTGCATGCCGGATGGCGCTCGGAGGTTCCGGTGCCGGAGGAAGCCTGCGTTTATGTATGCAGCCATCATAATATGCACGGCCCGATCCTGACGCTGACGCTTCTCGATTTCCCGGTGCACGCGTGGGTACTGCATGTGTTCTTCGACCGCGAGAGCTGCCGGAAGCAGTATGCGGAATATACGTTTTCGAAGCGCTTCGGGATGCCGCAGCCGGTGGCAAATGCGCTGGCGTGGCTCGTTTCGGGCGTCATTTCCGGTCTTGTGCGTTCGACGGGCGCGATCGCGGTCTGGAGGGGTACGTCGAAGATCCATGCGACGTTCCGCGAGAGTCTGGAGGCGCTGAAAAAAGGGGAAAGCGTCCTGATTTTTCCGGATGTCGAGTATTCGGCCGAAAACGAAGGCATCGGCGCGATGTATGACGGTTTTCTGCTGCTCGGAAGGATGTATACGCGCGCGGAGGGCAGGGGACTGCCGTTCGTGCCGCTGTACTGCGACGAAAAGTCGAAGCGCGTCGTACAGGGCGAACCGGTGGTGTTCCGCGCGGACGCACCGTACCGGGAGGAAAGCGAGCGCGTGAAAAACGAGCTGGCGCAGAGGATCAATGAAATGGCGCAAAAATAAAATCAGGCGGGAGCATGCATGCTCCCGCCTTTTGCAAGGCTTTGACGGCGCCCGGGTCAAAACGGCTCCTCCTCCGGAGGCGCTTCCTTTTTCAGCCGGATCTCGCGGCGGTCGAGGAAGAAAACGATGACGCCCAGCGCGACGATCAGCAGTCCCGTGATCGTCGGCAGGAACTGGTTGCTGATCATCGGCACGCCGAACATACGGAAGGTGCGGCCCTCCGTATGCAGCATGAACTGCGTCGCGAACAGGTTGCCGAGGATGGCGCCGATCATCGAGCAGAAGGAGTAAAAGCTCAGGTAAATCGTCTGGTTCTTTTCGGGAATGTTGTAATAGGCGATGTTGGCCATGACGAGATTGATGGCGGGGGACAGCAGGAAGCAGAAGATGACGACGACGGGATAAAGCCAGAGACGGTCGGCGTTGACGAAGGAATGCCCGCAGTAGAAGACGCCGTAGAAGAGGAGCGCCTTCCAGAAGACGGAGAGCCACGAGGTGCGGTTGATGTAGCGCGCCCAGACCGGCGCGAGGAAGAGCACGACCGGGACATACAGCGCGGAGACGAGATTCAGGAAGCTGTAGCTGACCTGCAGATGCTGGAGCATGTAGACCGAGTAGTAGGAGCCGGTGGTGGTCGCAAAGAAGTTCCAGAGAAAGCCGATCAGGACGCTGAGCATATAGAGCTTGGCGTGAAAGGGCTCCGTAAACAGCGATTTGACCGTGGGGGGATTGCTTTTCGGGTATTCGTACTCCTTGATGCGGGCGAGCAGGCAGATGTCCCAGACGGCGAAGAGCACGGCGACGCCGCGCAGGATCAGGAAGCCGAGCATTTCGCGGTCCATCGCCTTGAAGCGGTCGATGAAGAGGCCGCCGACGAGGATGAGGATGTACACCGCGAAGTTGACGAGCCGCTGGTTCGCGGAAAAGTAGTTCGCGCGTTCGCGGTCGGGAATACTCTGGATGTGCCAGACGGAGAAGCCGGGGCTTGTCAGGGCGGAAACGGCGTTGAGCAGCGCGATCAGGCCGAGGATGAGGGTGACGCGCAGGCGCTCGGCAACGGGAAGAATGCCGACCAGGCCGATCATGACGATGTTGAGCACATGGATGACGATACGGGAGAAGATCAGGAGCTTTTTCCGGGAGGCGTAGCGTTCCAGAATCAGGGGAGAGAGCAGCTGGAGGGTGTTGCAGACGTAGGTCAGGATGTTGACCATACCGATCTGCAGGGTGCTGGCGTTCAGAAGCAGCAAAAGGCCGGTGAAAAAGTTGCCGCCGACGAGATTGGCCTGTACGGAATTTGTGCAGTTTTCTGCGAGGATCAAAGCGCGGTTATGCGCCAGCTCATCGCCGGATGCCATCCGGTCGCGGAGCTTTCGGCGAAGGCCGCGGAAATCCGGTCTCATGGAATTCCTCCCTTGCGGAAAAAGTGAAATGGGCTATCAACATCATAGAGCATCGGAGGCAGAAAAGCAAGTAAAATCTTTCGGTCGAAACAACCAATTTACACCGCCGACTTTTGGTGGGAATCATAGGAGGAAACGAGCAATGGAATATGTGCAGGTTACCGTTTATACGAACACGGCGGGCATCGAGCCGCTGACGCTGGCGCTGTCGAATATCGGCATCAACGGCTGCGCGATCGAGGACGCGGCGGATTTTGACGAATTTCTGAAGGAAGTCACACCGCATTGGGACTATGTGGACGAGGAACTGATGAAAAAGATGCAGAATGCCGAGTCGAACGTCCGCGTGTTCCTGCCGAAGAACGCGCAGGGCGCGGAACAGCTCGCGGGACTGCGCGGCATCGCGAAGTCGCTGGCGCAGGAGGGCCGGTACGGCCGGATGGCAGTCGAGCTCGAGGACGTGCGCGACGAGGACTGGGCGAGCGCGTGGAAGCAGTACTTCAAGCCCATCGAGGTGGGGAAGAAGTTCCTCATCAAGCCCTCGTGGGAGCCCTGCCCGCAGACGGAGCGGTATGTGCTCGAGATGGACCCCGGCAACGCGTTCGGCTCGGGAACGCATGAGACGACGCAGCTCTGCGTGACGCTGCTGGAGGACGTCGTGGAAAAGGGCGCGCGCGTGCTCGACATGGGCTGCGGCTCCGGCATCCTCGCGACGGCGGCGCTGCTGTGCGGCGCGGGCGATGTGACGGCGGTGGATATCGACGAGGCGGCGGTCAAGACGGCGGGCGAGAACCTCGAACGCAACGGCTTTACCGCGTACCGCACGTTCTGCGGCAACGTGCTGGCGGACGGGGCGCTGGCGGAGAAGATCGGGGACGGCTACGACGTGATCCTCGCGAACATCGTCGCGGACGTCATCATCGGCATGGCGCCGCTGTTTGTGCGGCAGCTGAAAACGGACGGCACGCTGATCGTCTCCGGCATCATCGGCACGCGCGCGCTTGAGGTACGCGCCGCGCTGGAGGAGACGGGCTTTGCCGTCGTCCGCGAGGAGCGGCGCAACGACTGGGTCGCCTACGCGATGAAGCGCGCGTAAAAAAGCGCGGAATAAAAAAAGGGGGAGCTGTCCGCGAAAGGTGAGCGGAACGGTTCCCC
>JAEDGJ010000239.1 GCA_016297585.1 Clostridiaceae bacterium | reverse complement strand
TCTTCCGTTTCATTCTGCCGCCAGACGCTAATTCTTCCCCTTCTTTTTTGGTGTTTATGCATAAAAACAGATAGTCTCATCGGTCATTTTTAGCGGTGTTAAGGGGCTGTTTAAAAATAAAACACTTGCGTCGCGGCGCTTTCTGTTTTATTTTAATGTCATGACAACTCACGGAGGGCCCGGGAATGAAAAAGCTGCGCTTCCTCTGCATCGCCCCCTACGAAGGGATGTACCACCTTATGACGAACATTGCCGCGCAGCGCGGCGATGTGGAGCTCATCATCCAGACCGGCAATCTCGACGACGGACTGAAAACGGCGCTCAATAACCGCCGCGGCATTGACGCGGTGATCTCCCGCGGCGGCACGGCCGATACGCTCCGCGGGCACATGGATATCCCCATCTGTGATATCGTCCCCTCCGCCTACGATATCCTGCGCACGATCCGTCTTGCGCAGGGCATGGACGAAAATTTCGCGATCGTCGGCTACCCGAGCATTACGCACTCGGCGGAAAAGCTCTGCGAGATCATGCAGTTTTCCATCCCCACCGTCACGATCCGCAGCCCGCAGGAGTGCCGCGAAAAGCTCGCCGCGCTGCGCGACGGCGGAACGCGCATCATCGTCGGCGACATGATCGCCGCGACGAGCGCGCATGAGTATGGCATGCACGGGCTGCTGATCGTCTCCGGCATGGAGAGCATCGAGGCGGCGATCAACGCCGCGAAGGACATCTGCCTCCGGTATCAGGCGCTCGACCGGCGCGCCTCGCTTTTGTGCGATCTTCTCGTTTCGGACGAGCGGGACTTTGCCGTCTATTCACCCGACGGACGCGAAGTGTTTACCACGCTCGATCCCGCGCCGCCCGAGCTTGCCGGCGCGATGCGCCAGCACGTTTCGCATGTCCTCGCACGCAGCAGTGTGAAGCTCAGCCGGCGGCTCGGAAACGAGATGTTCACCGTCCGCGGGCGGCTTCTCGTCTCCGGCGGGGAGGAGTACGCCGTTTTCTCGGTCTCCCGCGCGGCCGCCCTCCTCGGCGGGCGGCAGGCGATCCGCTTCTGCGATCTTTCCTCCGGCGCGGACGGCACGCTCAACAGCAACCCGCTCGAATACTATCTCGGCAGCAACGCCGCCGCGGAACGGCTGCGCGCCATATGCGAGCAGTACGCCTCGCTCGACGCGCCCGTGCTCATCGAGGGCGATTACGGCACCGGCAAGGACCGCTTCGCACAGTATATCCACAGCCGCGGCCGCCTGCGCCACAGCCCGCTTGTTCTCGTGGATATCGGCCGTCTCACTGACAGGGACTGGGAAACGCTGCTCGAGGACGACCGCTCGCCGCTCGCCGACACCGGCTCGACGATCTATCTCCGCCATCTTGACGCCGTGAACCGCGATTTTGCGCCGCGTCTGCTTGATTATCTCGAAGGTTCGCATACGCTCAGCGCCAACCGGTTTCTCCTTTCCTATTCCGGCGACGCGGGTCTGTATTCCCGCGATCCGATCTATGCCTATCTCTCGGAAACGGTCCACGCCCTCCGGCTCCGGCTGCCGCCGCTCTCCCGCCGCCGGGACGACATCCCGACGCTCGTCACGCTCTATATAAACGCCACCAACGTCCGCTTCGGCACGCGCGTCATCGGTCTCACCCGTGAGGCGATGCTTCTTTTGCAGAACTTCCCGTGGCCGCGCAACATTGATCAGCTCGTCAAATGCGTACAGGAGCTTGTGGTGAACGCTGACAGCTCGTACATTTCCGAAGCGCAGGTCCGCGCGGTGCTTGACCGCGAACAGGCGCCGCCTTCCTCTGCGGCGGAAGGGATCGACCTCAACCGTCCGCTCGCCGATATCACGCGCGAGGTCGTTCTGCGCGTCTACGAGCTGGAGGGGCAGAACCAGACGAAAACCGCCCAGCATCTCGACATCAGCCGCAGCACGCTCTGGCGGATGCTCAAATGATTTTCAAAAGTCCCGCCGGTCAGTTTTTTTGACCGGCGGGACTTTTGGGCTTTGCGCCTTATGTTTCTTTTTTCTTGAA
>JAEDGJ010000238.1 GCA_016297585.1 Clostridiaceae bacterium | reverse complement strand
TATGGTCGGTCAGGTCGCGAAGCGCCAGGCCATCACGAACCCCGAGCGCACCATTTCCTCGATCAAGCGTGAGATGGGCACCGCCCACAAGGTCACGATCGACGGCAAGTCCTACTCCCCGCAGGAGATCTCCGCGATGATCCTGCAGAAGCTGAAGACCGACGCCGAAAGCTACCTCGGCGAGAAGGTCACCCAGGCCGTCATCACCGTCCCGGCCTACTTCACCGACGCCCAGCGTCAGGCGACCAAGGATGCCGGTAAGATCGCCGGTATGGAAGTTATGCGCATCATCAACGAGCCGACCGCGGCGGCGCTGGCCTACGGCGTCGACAAGGAGCACGACCAGAAGGTCATGGTCTATGACCTCGGCGGCGGCACCTTCGATGTCTCCATCCTGGAAATCGGCGACGGCGTCCTCGAAGTGCTCGCGACCGCCGGCAACAACCGCCTCGGCGGCGACGACTTCGACGAGCGCGTCATGAACTGGATGGCCGAGGAATTCAAGAAGTCCAATGGCGTCGACCTCCGTTCCGACCGTATGGCGATGCAGCGCCTGAAGGAAGCGGCCGAGAAGGCGAAGATCGAGCTGTCCGGCATGACCTCCACCTCCATCAACCTGCCGTATATCACCGCCGACGCCACCGGCCCGAAGCATCTGGAGCTGACGCTGACCCGCGCCAAGTTCAACGAGCTGACCGCCGACCTCGTCGAGAATACGATGGGCCCCGTCAAGCGCGCGATGTCCGACGCCGGCCTCAAGCCCTCCGATCTGGAAAAGGTCCTGCTCGTCGGCGGCTCCACCCGTATCCCCGCCGTCCAGGAAGCGGTCAAGAACTTCACCGGTAAGGAGCCCTTCAAGGGCATCAACCCCGACGAATGCGTCGCGGCCGGCGCGGCCATCCAGGGCGGCGTCCTCGCGGGCGACGTCAAGGACGTCCTGCTGCTCGACGTGACCCCGCTGTCCCTCGGCCTTGAGACCCTCGGCGGCGTCTTCACGAAGCTCATCGAGCGCAACACCACGATCCCGACCAAGAAGTCCCAGGTCTTCTCGACGGCGGCCGACGGACAGAGCACCGTTGAGATCCACGTCCTGCAGGGCGAGCGCGAGATGGCGGCCTACAACAAGACCCTCGGACGCTTCACCCTCGACGGCATCCCGGCGGCGCCCCGCGGCGTTCCGCAGATCGAAGTCACCTTCGACATCGACGCCAACGGCATCGTCAACGTCTCCGCGAAGGATCTCGGCACCGGCCGTGAGCAGAAGATCACGATCACCGCGTCCTCGAACCTCTCCAAGGAGGATATCGACCGCGCCGTTAAGGAAGCGGAGCAGTACGCGGCGGAGGATAAGCAGCACCGCGAAGAGGCCGATACGAAGAATCACGCCGACCAGCTCGTGTACCAGTGCGAGAAGCTGATCGCGGACGCCGGCGACAAGTTCTCCGCCGACGACAAGGCCGCCCTCCAGAGCGAAATCGACGCGCTGAAGAACGTTGCCAAGGGCAGCGACTTCGCCGCGATCAAGACCCAGACCGAGGCGCTCGAGAAGAAGATGTACGAACTGTCCTCGAAGATGTATCAGGGCGCAAACCCGCAGCAGGGTCAGCCCGGCGCGCAGGATTATGCCGGCTACGATCAGAACGCGGGCGCGAATCCCGGTGCGGATCAGAACGGCGCGAACGGTCAGGGCTATTACGACGCCGACTACCGTGTGGTCGACGACGACGAGAAGAAATAAAAAATCCCCCCTCTCCCTTTGAGAAATTGTCTTGATACCCGTTTTGCCATGGAAGCGATTTTGCGCTCCATGGCAAAACGGCGTATGTGGAGGATAAAACTATGGCAGAAAAACGTGATTATTATGAAGTGCTCGGCGTTTCGAAGAGCGCTTCCGACGACGAGATCAAAAAAGCCTACCGCAAGCTCGCAAAGCAGTACCATCCGGACTTAAACCCCGGCAATAAGGAAGCCGAGGAGAAGTTCAAGGAGATCAACGAGGCGTACGAGGTGCTCTCGGACGCCGATAAAAAGCAGAAGTACGACCGCTTCG
>JAEDGJ010000085.1 GCA_016297585.1 Clostridiaceae bacterium | reverse complement strand
CATTTCACCCGCTTCTTCGCGTTTCCCGACTTCTGGAAGCTCATCCGCAACACCGTCCTCATCAGCGTCTACAGCATCTGCACCTTCCCCATCGGCATCATCTTCGCACTGATGATCAACGAGCTGCAGAACCAGAAGTTCAAGAAGACCGTGCAGATGCTCACCTACGCGCCGCACTTTATCTCCACCGTCGTCGTCTGCGGCATGATCCTGCTGTTCTTCAACCAGTCCTACGGCATCATCAACAACATCCGTGCCTTCTTCGGTATGGAACGCATCCCCTTCATGGAGGAAGCGCGCTACTTCCGCAGCCTGTACGTCGGCTCCGGCATCTGGCAGGGGCTCGGCTGGAGCACGATCATCTATCTGGCCGCGCTCGCCGGCGTATCGCCCGAGCTGGTCGAAGCCGCGCGCATCGACGGCGCGACCCGCTTCCAGATCATCCGGTACGTCAACATTCCGACGATCATGCCGACGATCATCATCCTTTTCATCATGAACTTCGGCAGCATCCTCTCCGTCGGCTTTGAAAAGATCTTCCTTCTGCAGAACTCGCTGAACCTGTCCGTCTCACAGGTCATCTCGACCTATGTCTACAACGTCGGTCTGATCAGCTCGCAGTACAGCTATTCCACGGCCATCGGCCTGTTCAATACCATCATCAACATTACGCTCCTGATCATCGTGAACCTGATCGTCAGCAAGATCACGGAGATCAGTCTGTGGTAAAGGAGGAAACGTTATGGTAAAAAGAACGCGCGCCGACGTGATCTTCGACACGATCAACGTCGCCCTGATGGTCATCATCCTCATCATCGTCATCTACCCGCTGTATTTCACGCTCATCGCGTCGTTTTCCGACCCGACGCAGGTCTCGCTCGGCAACACGGCGTTATGGATCAAGGATTTTACGCTCGAGCCCTACGCAAACGTGTTCAAAAACTCGGATATCTGGCTCGGCTACCGGAACACCATCTTCTATACGGTCTTCGGCACCTGCTGGAACCTCCTTTTGACGCTGCCCACCGCGTATGTGCTCAGCAAAAAGGATCTTCCCGGCCGCTCCGGGCTGTCGTGGTACTTCCTCTTCACGATGTACTTCAGCGGCGGTCTGATCCCGACCTACCTGACCGTATTAAAGCTCGGACTCGTCAACCGGCCGGTCACGATCGTCATTCTCGGCGGCCTCTCGATCTACAACATGATCGTTTCCCGCATCTACTTCCAGAATTCGATCCCGAACGAGCTGTATGAGGCGGCAAAGATCGACGGCGCGTCCGATTTCTGTCAGTTCTTCCGCATCGCGCTGCCGCTTTCCGCGCCGATCATCGCCGTCATCGCGCTGTACTACGGCGTCGGCCGCTGGAACGACTATTTCACCGCGCTGATCTACTTGAACGACAACAAATACGTCCCTCTGCAGATCGTCCTGCGCAACATCCTCATCCAGAACCAGGGCATGTCCAATATGCTCACCCAGGAGCAGCTCATGGCCAACGAGGAGATGCGTGAATACTACGACCGCATGAAGCACATGGCCGAGGGCATGAAGTATTCCATCATCTACATCGCCTCCGCGCCGCTGCTGATCGCCTACCCCTTTGTACAGAAGTACTTCGTCAAAGGCGTCATGATCGGTTCGCTGAAAGGCTGATACAATTTGAAAATTCCGAGACACTCCAAAACGATCCGGAAATACATCCTTTCGTACACGGGAATTGCGCTTTTGTCGTGTGCTCTGGTGGGGCTCGTCCTTTTTTCGATCGCCGCCTCCGAGCTGAACCGCGCGGACAGGACTGCCCTTCAGGATAAGCTGGAGATCGCGGTGGGACTCCTTGACAACAATCTGGAGCTTATGCGTGACATGACGTATAAGCTCCAGATGTCGTATTATTTCCGCCATGAATACATCATTCAGAACGGCTACAATCCCGCCGTCACGCTCGACTACCTGTCCCGCTTCAAGAGCCACGTTCCGCTGTCCGAGGAGTATTTTCTGATGTACGACGGTTCGGATAAGGTGTATAAGGTCGCCGACACCGCCGCGACAAACGACTTCTACGTTTTCGCCAAGAGCGTGCTCGGCATCGAAAACTACGAAAGCTTCTACGCGCGCATCCGGAACACGCAGCAGTTCTCCGTCGTCCTGCCCAAACAGGAAGAGAATCCCGAAGCGGATTTTGCCCTCTTCCTGTTTCCGCTGAAGTTCTCCGAGCAGTACCGCGACCGCGCGGTGTTCGGCTTCATCGTGCGGTCGGACAATATCCTGAAATATATCGAAACCACCTTCGGCCGGACGGAGGGCGACATCTACGTCTACTGCGGCGGCACGCTGATCGCCTCGACGACCGGCGGCGAGCCGCATGAGAGCCAGGAGCGCTACACGGCCTCGGCCCGCGACGGGGAGTTTTCGCTGCTGCTGCTGCCCGCGGGCTCGTCCGCCTTTGCGCGCCTGCGCTTCGTCAACGGCGCGGTCGTCTCCTATCTGGTCGTCATCGTCGTCTTTCTGATCGGCCTTGCGCTGTTCGCCGCCTGGCGGAACTACCGCCCCATCGGGCAGCTCGTACAGCGCTTCCATCCCGATGCGCCCGCGCAGGACGACGAGCTGACGCTGCTGTCCGGCATGATCGACGACCTGTTCGAGGAAAAACGCGTCTCCTCCGACCGTCTGCACGACGAGATGATGCTGCTCTCGGCGCAGCGCGCCGTCATCCGCCGCCAGCTTGTCCAGCTTCTGATCTGCGGTCAGCTCGACGCGTACACGCGCGAAACGCTGCAGTATCTGGATTTTCCCGCCGAGGACTGCGTTTACGCCGTTCTGACCGCCCGCATCCATCCCGGAACCGAGCCTGAGCCGCTGATCGCCGCCATCGAGGATCTTTCCGACGAGACGCTCAGTCTCTGCGGCGTTTCCCTCGCGGGCGGCGAATGCGTCGCCTTCCTCTGCGCCTCCCGGGACTCGGAAAGCCTGTCCGAGGTGCGGGAGCTTGCGGAAGCGGTCGCCGCTGAGCTGGGCATCCCGCTGCGCTGCGGGCTCGGGCTGACGGGAGACTCGCTGTCGAGGATCCCGATCTCCTTTCTGGACGCGCTGTCGAGAACGGACGGAGCGGACGCCGGAAGCGCCGGTTCCGCGCACGGCGACGAGGTCCTGCTGCGCAGGCTGTCGAACGAGCTGGAAAACGGGAATCGGGAACAGGCGGAGCGCTGCTTTGCACAGCTCATGGCGCAGGCGGAAAAGCTCACGCAGCCGTTTGCCCGGATGTGCGTCTTTTCCGACATCTTCCACGTCCTCATGCGCGTCTCCTATAAGCTGGAGCTGAACATCGGCGACGAAAAGCTCAACATCATGGCCATCATGCAGGATGCCGCCAGCTTCCGCACGCTGGCGCTGGAGCTGATCGAACGGATCTGCCGCGCGGCGGACGCCGCCGACAACACGAAAAACGCCGCGCTTGCCAAAGACCTGCTCGACTACATCCGCGATAACGTCGCGGACTACGGCATGTCCCCGGAGACGCTCTCGCGGCTCTTCTCGCTGCCGGAAAAGAACATCACGCGCATCATCCGCGACGCGACGGGGCTGTCCTATAAGGAATACTTAAACGAAGTCCGCATCGCGCGCGCCTGCGAGCTGCTGACGAAGGAAAACCGCAGCGTCGCGGAGACCTGTACGCTCGTGGGACTCTCCGAGGTCTCCTATTTCATCCGCGTTTTCAAGAAAATCACGGGCGAAACGCCCGCCAACTATAAACGCCGTGCCGCCTCCGAGGCGCACGACGGCACCTAAACCAAAAAGGAGAAGCAGTCATGGACTACCGCATTATTCTTCCTGCCTCCCCCTCCAAGGTGGAACGCAACGCAGCCGAGGAACTGCAGACCTGGCTTTCCCGTGCCTACTCCGACACGTTTTCCATCGCCTCCGAGCCGGAGCAGGGCACGTTCTACGTCGGCTATACCGCGTTCGCCGATGCCGCCGGCATCCGCGCGCCGGAGGGACGGAATGATCTGAAGGGCGTCGAGGCCTGGGTCGTCCGTGCCGCAAGCGGCGCGCTCGTGCTGACCGGCGGCCGCAAAAGCACCGACCGCGGCATCCTCTACGCCGTCGAGCACTATCTCGAGGACGCCGTCGGCGTGCGCTTCTGGAACGCGCTCGAGGAGACCGTCCCGCAGCACGGCGCGTTTTCCCTCGACGGCACACTCGACCTCTGCGGCGAGCCTCAAGCCGTCATGCGCCTGCCCGTCACCTGCTCGTACATCGGCGACGACGTGCGCTTCTGCGTGCGCCGCCGCTCGAACCAGCTCCAGATCCCCGACGAATGGGGCGGCGGCGTCACCTGCTCTCCGCGCGGCGGCTGCCATACCGTCGACCAGATCCTGAAATCCGACGGCCTTTTCGAACAGCACCCGACGTGGTTTGCCTGGAGCGAAAAGGAGCAGCGCCATCTGCCCTACGGACAGTACTGCCTGAATAACGAGGAGTTCCTGCAGGCCTTTGAAAAGGCGTTCTTGGACGACATCGCCCGCATCTACGCGGACTTCGACGCGCGCGGCGAGTCCCGTCCCCATCACTTCCATCTTTCGATGAACGACTCGACCTTCGACTGCGAATGCCCTGCCTGCCGCGAGCGCGTCCGCAAGTCCGGCGGCACCGGAAACGTGCTGCGCTTCGTCAACCGCATGGCGCGCGCCGCCGCAAAGGTCTATCCCGACATCCTCGTCGAAACCCTCGTGTACCTCACCTATATGGAGCTCCCCACGGACGATACCGTCCCCGAAAAGAACGTCATCGTTCGTCTTGCCGATCTGGATTTCGACATCCTCCACGGCTTCGACCATCCGAACAACGCCCATATGCTCGAGATCCTCGAGGGCTGGTCGCGGCTCTGCGCCGCAAACGGCAACCCCCTGTGCGTCTGGGACTACAACATCAACGTGCGCATCTCCACCATCGTTGCCAACGCCTACCGTCTCGGCAATCTTTTCCGGACCTATGCCAAGAACAACGTACAGGGCTACTTCGTCGAGCACGAGGAACCCCTGCTCTCCGATTTCTGGTGCCTCAAAAACTGGCTGCTCTCCCATCTTGCGGAGGATCCCTGCGCCGACACCGGCGCCCTGACCCGCGACTTCATGGACGGCTACTACGGCGCCGCGTCGCCGATGCTGACGCGCTATCTCGAGCTCACCTGCGGCGCCGCGGCGAAGTCCCCGCTGCGGATGCGCTGCGTCGAGAACTTCAGCAAGGCCGATTTTGTGCCCTATGAGCTCATTGTCGAAGGAAACCGCCTCTTTGAGGAAGCCGCCGCCGCCGTTTCGTACGACGGCGTGCTCTCCCGCCGCGTCCGTCAGGCACGCGCGAGCCTCGACGTCACCATCCTCATCCGCTATGACAGCCTTCTCTATGCCGCCCGGCAGCGCGGCGAGACGTTCCCCATCGCCCGCGAAACGGCGGCGCTGCGTTACGCCCTCACGGTCAACGAAACGATCCTCCAGACCGAGCCCTACCGTATGCAGCACGGCATCACCGCCCATCCGTACTGGGAAGGACTCGTCCCCCTGCTTTTCCATCTCGGGCCGCACAAGCCCCATCCGCTCCCCGACTGCTTCGCGGGACGCGACGACGTTCTCGAGGTGCCCCTGTACGACTATGTCACGCAGGAAGCGCGGGGGCTCGGCATCGTCTATTCCCCCGACGAGCAGTCCGTCACCGGCTTCTCCGCGCGCTGCCAGCTCGACCGGATGCCCGACTACGTCCGCGACCAGCACATCGCCAGACACGCCGGCGAGCCCGGCGGCACGCTCGCGTTCCGGCTCCGCCACAACGGCGCCAATTTCGAAAAGCCTATCTCGATCGAGGATCTGACCCCCAACGAATACAGGCTCTATCGCGTCTTTGACATCGACGGCCTCACGGAGGGCTCCAACACGCTCCTCACACTGACCCGATATCTCATCGCTCCCCATATCTCCGGCTTTGCGAAGGTCTTCCCGCACGAAAACGTCACCGTCTGGGTCTCGATGAAGGCGACCGGCGCCGCGTTCGGCGGACGTCCCGGCGACGTCGACGCGCTGTGGTTCGACCGGATGTTCCTCGAGGCGCGGGACTAAGGCTTCCACCCCGCGGCGATCCGGCGCGCTTCCTGCGCCTGCCGTTCCCGCGGGATCTCGCGGACGCGGCCGCCCGTCCGGAACCGCGCGCCGGTCTGCTTGAACGTAAACGGTGTCCCGTGCGCCGCGCACTGCTCCCGCAGTGACAGGATCCAGGTCTCATCGCACACCCTCGCCCGTTCACCCGACTCTCCGCCCGCGATCACGCGCTCGATCTGGGACGTCAGGTACGGCGCGAGGGTGATTTTTTCGAGCAGCGGCTCGCAGATGACAAACCGGTGCCGCAGCGGCAGCGATAAAAATTCCGGCATCCGCACGTCGCAGGCCGCCTGATTCTCGACGGTGCAGCCGAGCGTCACATGCTCCCAGCCGTCCCCCCAGTCGTCGGGCAGACATTCCCGCACGCGGAGGATACGCTTCGTGATGATCGAAATGCGCAGGTCGCGCCGGACGCGCACCATGTCCCAGAGCTCCTCGCGCCACGGGTCGGCGTCCTCGAGAAAGAAATCGGAGGTCATGCATAAAAACACCTGCGTGCCGGGCGGGATCCGGTAGCTGCCGTCCCGGTTTTTCCGGGTGCCGAGGTCAAACTCCGCCGTCCGGCGCACCTCGGACGCATCCCGCCCGACGGACGCGTCGCGCCGGTAGACATAGCAGTTGCGGCAGCCCTCCGAATATTTCCGGCAGCCGTGCCACGGATTCCACGCGCCCTCCATCCCATGCGCCTCCCTTTTTTGTTCCTTTTTCCCCGCTTTGTATTATACTATCCCCGCCGGAGTTTGTAAATACGGGCGTTTTTGTCGCTTCGTGTGTTCTCTTTGATAAATCGGGGCTTTCTGCCGGTTTTCATTTGACAGCCGGGCTTTTTCGTTTATAATGAAAGCAGGAAAGGTTCCGTGAGTCAAAAATTTGGTGTTTTTGGAGGTTTGTATGGCAAGATACGTCAAACTGTCCGCCATTTCCCGCATCCATCTTCCCGAAGACGACGGCTCCGACATGGACGCCGCCGTCGCCCGTGCGATGGAGTACTTAGACCGCGCCATCGCGCCGGTGCTGCCGGATCATCCCGACCTCATCGCGCTGCCGGAGGCCTTTGACCGCTATCCGTCGCACACCCCCGAGCAGAAGCGCGCGTATTACGAGGTGCGCCGCGACCGCATCCGCGACCATCTGATGGCCTATGCCCGCGAGCACCGCGTCAACATCGCCTACAACTACGGCCCCGTCTATCCCGACGGCACCAAGCGTAATCAGACGGTGTTCATCAACCGCAGCGGCGGCATCGACGGCTTCTATAACAAGAATCACCTCGTCGATACCGAAAACACGCTCAATCACATGCTGTTCGGCAAGGACGCGCCGGTGATCCAAACCGATTTCGGCCGCGTCGCGGGCGCGATCTGCTTCGACTTAAACTTCGAGGAGCTGCGCTGCAAGTATGTAAAAAGCCAACCCGAGCTGATCGTCTTCTGCTCGCAGTATCACGGCGGCGATTTTCTCCAGAGCTTCTGGGCCTATTCCTGCCGCTCCTGGTTTCTCGGCGCGATTTTCCAGAACGAATGCGCGATCGTCAATCCCCTCGGCACCAAAATCGCGCACAGCACGAACTACTACCCCTACGTCACCGCCGAGGCAAACCTCGACTATGCCGTCGTCCATCTCGATTACAACTGGGAAAAGCTCTACGCCGCGCGGTGCAAATACGGCACGGCGATCAAGGTCTACGACCCCGGCAACGTCGGCGCGGTGCTCGTGACGTCCGAAACCGACGAATTTTCCGCGATGGACGTCATCCGCGAGTTCGACATCACGCTGCTCGACGACTACTTCGCCGGCGCGATGGCGCACCGTCACGCGCCGGGCATGATCGAGCCGTAAATCCTCCCATCCGGGAATGCCGGAGGAGCGCTTACACCCTTTGTCCGTCCTCTTTTGGGGAGGATATCCAACACAAGGAGGCATAACACATGAATCAGGTTCTGAAGGTCGGCGTCATCGGCGCCGGCGGCATCGCCAACGGCGTCCATTTCCCGTCCCTGCGCGAAATCGCCGACACGGGTGAGATCGCGCTCTGCGCCGTCTGCGATACGCATATCGAAAAAGCGAGCGCCGCGAAGGAAAAGTACGGCTTCGAGCGGCTCTATACAAACCACTATGAGATGCTCGATCATGAAGAGCTCGACGCCGTCTGGATCCTCGTCGAGCCGGATAAGACCTACCGCGTCGCGCACGACGTCATCGCCGCCGGGCGCAACTGTCTGCTTGAAAAGCCCGCCGGCATCACCGCGTATCAGGCGCACAGTCTGGCGCGTCAGGCCGCGGAAAAGGGCGTCGTCTGCGGCTCCGCGATGAACCGCCGCGCCGTGCCGCTGGTGCAGCACGTCTTAAAGCGGATGCGCGAGGTCACCGAGTTTACGCAGGTCGACGGCCTGTTCATCAAATACTCCGACGTCGCGTCCGGCTGGCATTACGCCTCCGCGTTCGTCTGCGACATCGTCCACGCGGTGGATCTCGTGCGCTATCTCGCGGATTCCGAGCCGGAGAAGGCCGCCACCGTCATCGCGCGCAACAACAGCCCCGTCGACAACGCCTGGTCGTCGGTCATCCGCTTCCGTAACGGCATCACGGGCACGCTCCGTTCCAACTACCAGAGCGCGGGCCGCGTCCACGACTTCACCATCCACGGCCCCGGCGCGACGGCGTTCATCAATCTCGGCTTCGGCAGCGCGGCCTGCGAGGCGACCATCATGTACGGCAACGGCAAGACGCAGTACTCGATCAGCGCGGCGGGCGTCACCGGCCCGTCCATCGAGAAGATCGACGGCCTCGAAATCGCGGGCGGCGAGCTGTATCACCAGTATTACGGCTACAAGTCCGAGGACATCGATTTCCTGAACGCCGTCCGCACCGGCGGGAAGCCGATCTGCCCGATCGAGGACGCCGCGAAAACGATGGATATGGTGGAGCTGCTGCTCGCAAGCGCCATCTGAGCCGTTTTCCCCGGGAACCCCCGGTTATTTGTCAAAGAAATCCCCCGAAAGTCCCGGTTTTCAGGGCCTTCGGGGGATTCTTTATGCCGCGATCCCGGTTTCTTCGGGCTGCGCGCGGCTGATCGGCGCACGGTGGTAGAAGAAGATCATCAGAACGCTGCAGCAGATCCAGCCCATCGGATAGGCAAGCGCGACGGGGATGAAGCCGCAGTTAAGGAGCTTTGTGACATAGAGGAAGATCTGTCGGAAGACGACGAACGAGCCCAGCATGACGAGCATCGGCGTTCTCGCGTCGCCGGTACCGCGCAGCGCGCCGGCATAGATCTGATTGAAGCAGACCGTCACATAGAACGGCGCGATCAGGGCGACGAAGCGCGCGCCGTACTCGAGAACGTCGGCCTCCTCGGTAAAGAGGGAGAGCAGTCCGCGGCGCAGCGGGATCACGACGGCGCTCAGCGAAGCGGTGATGACCAGCGCGATGATCAGCGCCTGGCGCACGCCGTCCTTTGCGCGGCTGAGCTTTTTCGCGCCGACATTCTGTCCGACAAAGGTGGTGGACGCCAGCGCGATGCTCTGCACGGGGATCAGGATGAACGCGTCGAGCTTGCTGCACGCCGACCAGCCGGCCATGCAGGCGGAGCCGAAGAAGTTGATGTACGACTGCACAAAGACATTCGAAAACGAGGTCAGCGCCTGCTGGATGCCGGACGGCATACCGATGGAGAAAATCTTCTTCAGCACGCTGCCCCGGATGCAGAGCTTTTTCCATCGGATACCGTACGCCGCCTTCGTCCTTGTCAGTACGACGAACACCAGCACCGCGGACAGAAACTGGGACAGGATGGTCGCATAGGCAACGCCCGTGACGCCGAGCCGGAAGCGGATGACGAACAGAAGGTCAAACGCGATGTTCACGAGCGCGGAGAAGATCAGAAAATACAGCGGCCGGGTCGAGTCCCCCACCGCGCGCAGGATGCCGGAGCCCATGTTATACAGCAGCAGCCCCGAGATACCGGCAAAATAGACCGTCAGATATCGCTCCGCCTCCGGGAATACGTCCTGCGGCGTATCCATCGCCCGCAGCATCGGCCGGACGATCGCCATGCCCGCAAACGTCGCGATCAGGCAGAGGAGGAACGTCACGGTTACGGTCGTATGCACCGCGTTGTGCAGTCCCTCGTCGTCATGCGCGCCGTAGGTCTGGGAGATCACGACGCCGGCGCCCGTCGAAAGTCCCGCGCAGAGCCCGACCAGCATGTTGACGATGCTGCCGGTGCTGCCGACCGCCGCAAGCGCCTCCTTGCCGACAAAGCGGCCGACGACCACCGTATCGACGGTGTTGTAAAGCTGCTGAAACAGCAGCCCGATGGCCATCGGGACCGAAAATTGCAGAAGCTGCTTCCAGATAACGCCCTGCGTCATATCCGCGTCGCCGCGTCCCGGCAATCTCACAGACATCCCCTCCGTTTCTTTTTTCGATAAAGAAAACTGTATCACATTTCGGAAGCGGTGTCAATCGCATTTCGGCGCGGATTTTTATACAAAAGAAGCCGGACGGC
>JAEDGJ010000237.1 GCA_016297585.1 Clostridiaceae bacterium | reverse complement strand
TATTTCAGCAGCATTTCGCCGGCTTTGTAGATGTCGCCGGCGCCGACGGTGAGGATGATGTCGCCCTCCTGCGCGATGGAGCGCAGATAGGCGGCGACCTCCGGCAACGTCTCAAAGAAGACTGCACCGTCGATTTGTTTGGCAAGGTCGAGCGAGGAAATGCCGAGCTTGTTGCTCTCGCGGGCGGCGTAGATCTCGGCCAGCACCGCCACGTCCACGCGGCGCAGCTCGCGGACGAAATCGTCGAACAGCGCCTTCGTGCGCGTGTAGGTGTGCGGCTGGAAGGCGAGGATGATGCGCTTGTAGCCCATCGTCTTGACCGAGTCGATCAAGGCGTGCAGCTCGCCGGGGTGGTGGGCATAGTCGTCAAAGACGTCCGCGCCGTTGAAGCTGCCCTTGCGCTCCATGCGGCGTCCGGCGCCGGTGAAGGAGGCAAGACCTGCGCTGACGGCCTCGCCCTCGACGCCCATGACATAGGCGGCTGCTGCGGCGGCCAGCGCGTTGTAGACGTTGTGCTTTCCGTAGACCGCCAGCTCCACATGGCAGTAGCGCTTGCCGCGGCAGACGACGTCAAACGAGCGGAAATCACCGGAGAGATTGACCGGATGGATGTCGTTTTTCCGGTCGATGCCGAAGGTGATGTAATTCAGGTCGGCAAGGGCGGCGACGGTGTTTTCGTCGTCGCCGTTGGCGATGACATAGCCCGTGCGCGGAACAAGCCCGGCGAATTTGCGGAACGAGCGCTGCACGGCGGCAAGATCCTTGAAATAGTCGAGGTGGTCGGCCTCGATGTTGTTGATGATGGCGACGGTGGGATAGAAATTCAGGAAGGAATCGCAGTATTCGCAGCTTTCCATGATGATGGTGTCGCCGCTGCCGACGCGGTGTCCGGCCTTGAGCAGCGGCAGATAGCCGCCGAGCATGACGGTCGGGTCGCGCTGCGCCTGCATGAAAACATGGGTGATCATTGAGGTGGTGGTCGTCTTGCCGTGCGTGCCGGAGATGCAGATGGCGTTTTTGTATTCGCGCATGATAAGGCCCCATGCCTGCGCCCGCTCAAAGACGGGGATGCCCATCGCGCGGGCGGCGGCGATCTCGGGGTTGTCATTATGCGCGGCGGCGGTGCGGATGATGCAGTCCGCGCCCTCAATGTTCTTCGCGTTGTGGCCGATGTGTACCTCGATGCCTTTTTCGATCAGCTCGTCGGTCGAGACGGACGAGTTCATGTCCGAGCCGGTGACGGTCATGCCCATGCCGCGCAGCACGAGGCCGAGCGGACGCATCGACACGCCGCCGATGCCGATCAGGTGAATATGTTTGCCGGGGACGAGATAAGCGTCCAGCCGTTTACGGATTGCCATAGTCAGAAAGACCTCCAATTAAAAATCGCCCATATAGTATACAGCATCGGCGGATATTTTACAAGAAAAATATCACCGGAGTGCGGCGATCGCGGGCGGCAGGAGCGCTTCCGGCAGGGTAAAGCAGAGCGTTTGTCCGTCCGGATGCGGAAAGGTCAGCCGCCACGCGCACAGCGCAAGGGCACCGCCGCTGACTGCGCCGTACTTCCGGTCGCCGCACAGAGGACAGCCGCGTGAGGCGAATTGTACGCGGATCTGGTGTGTCCTGCCCGTAAACAGGCGGATGTGCAGCAGGGCACGACCGTCCTGCGCACGCGTTTCGACGCGAAAAGAGAGCCTTGCCTCCTTCACGCCCGCGCGTTTGCGCTTGACAACGTAGGTCTTGTTTTTCGCGCGGTCGTGAAACAGCAGGTCTGTCAGCTCCGCTTCGTCCCCGGACGGCGCGTTTTCGCACACGGCGAGATATTCCTTGGAAAATCCGTCCTGCATCCGTGCGCCGAGAAACGCCGCTGCCTCCTGCGTTTTGGCAAAGACCATCAGGCCGCTGACCTCCCGGTCAAGCCGGTGGACGGGATAGACCGTGCGCGGCGCGAGGAGGTCCGGCATCGAGCGCTTGCCGGAGGCATCCTTTGCCGAGAGCACGCCCGCGGGCTTGTGGCAGACGAGCACCTGCGCGTCCTCGTAAAAGACGGTCACATCCGCGCTTCCAGCTTCGCAAGGATCCGTTCGCACTG
>JAEDGJ010000084.1 GCA_016297585.1 Clostridiaceae bacterium | reverse complement strand
GCATTTCGCATAAAAAAGCAACCCCGCACAGCGCCGCATCTGCCTGCCTGCACATACGAATTCGACTCACTTCCTATACGAAACGACGGAAGAGCCGCGCAGACGCTTGAACGGCCGCGGATTGCATGATAGAATAAAAGCCGCGGCAGGCGCATAAACGGCGCGGCGGCCCTCATATATATGAACAAACCGTGATATGTGAGGGTGATCGCTGAGATGAGGTGGAATGCCGACGAGCGCTGTGTGCAGCTCGGACGGTACATCGTGGAAAACGCCGCGACTGTGCGCGCTGCGGCGAAAATGTACGGCATCAGCAAAAGCACGGTACATAAGGACGTGACCGTCCGGCTGCGGGAGACGGACCGCATTCTCCACGGAAAGGTTTTGCGGGTTCTGGAGGAGAATAAAACCCAGCGGCATCTGCGCGGCGGGATGGCTACCA
Source organism: Clostridiaceae bacterium (assembly GCA_016297585.1). Taxonomy (GTDB): domain Bacteria; phylum Bacillota; class Clostridia; order Oscillospirales; family QAMX01; genus JAAZKA01. The sequence goes on along the minus strand of JAEDGJ010000084.1, from coordinate 10,391 downwards.
AACGCAAGTATGAGGAGCTCGCGCGGATCCGGCAGGAAGCGCAGGCCGCGCACGGGTTCCGGGAGTAAAAACATCGTATGAATGCAGGAGGTTTACCAATGAATCCCTGGAAAGAACGATTTGCATGGTTCTGGTACAACGACGACGAGATTTTCCGCTTTTCGGACGAGGATTTCGACCGGAAAGCCGCGGAATTTGCCAAAAACGGCATCACAACGGTCATCACCTTCAGCTCCACGCATTTCCGCTGGAATTACCGGCCGTGGTGGCCGAAGCTGTACGACGTGCTGCGCCGCATCGTCCGCGCCTGTCACGCCCACGGCATCAAGGTCGTCGAGCATCACAGCTCGCAGCTGACCTCCGCGCCGAAGGATGAACACGAGTGGGAGCTGGTCGAATACAGCTTCGCCATGCGCAATTCCTCGATCGATTCGTGGCCGGGACTGCGCGAGCGCTTCGCCGATTTCCCGGAGGAATATAAGCCCTGGCTCCAGATCGACGGACGCACCGGAACCCCGGCGCGGTCGAATTACATGGGCTGGTGCATGTGCTTTAACAATCCGGATTACCGCGCGGCGTATATGGAGTATATGAAGGGCGTGCTGGAAACGGGCGTCGACGGCGTGATGAACGACGACGTGCAGTATTTTTCCCAGTCCTGCGCCTGCCCGCACTGCCGGAAGCTGTTTTATGAGCAGACCGGATACGAGCTGCCGGATCCGGAGCATTGGCCCGCCTTCTGGGAAAACTATGCGGATCCCGTCTATGTCGCCTTCCGCCGCTTCCGGCTTGCGTCCACGACGGCGTTCTACAACGACCTGACGGCGTATTATGAGTCGCTCGGCTATCATCATCTGATGCGGCCGAACTATATCTCCGGCATTCTGCGCTCCAACTGGTCCTCCTGCCCGTTTGAGACGGCCGGACGCACCTGGACGCATATCTTCCAGGAGAATTACGTCTCCGCCGTGCGGCAGTATTCCTATCCGGAGTTTGCGCTGGAGATGCTGCACCGCAATGCGATGGCGAGCCGCAGCGGCGTGCCGTCGATGTCGCTGTTTTATCCGGAGCGCGACGACGACTACTACTTCACCTGGGCGCTTTCCCGGCTCTGGGGGCAGCTCTATCTTGCGACGCGGGAACGCGGGGACTTAAACGAGCTGGAATACAAATACCGCGCGTTTGAAAAAGCGCATGAAGAAAGCTATATCGCGCCGAAGCGGAACCCGGATCTCGCGGTCTACCAGTCGGCGCAGACGCGGGACTATACGCAAAACTCCCGGCAGTATATCGATCCCTTCCTCTCCTGGACACAGAGCGCGTATTTTTCCGGGATAGCGGCGGATATGGTGTTCGAAAACGACACGGCGGACGAGCTGGAGCGCTATCCGATGATTCTCCTGCCGCATGCGGCGATGCTGTCGGATGAGGAGCTTTGCCGGCTGCGCGGCTATGCGGAGCAGGGCGGAAAGCTCGTTTTTGTCGGGGAATGCGGTATTTTCCGAGCCGACGGCAGCCCGCGGCCGGTGCAGGAGGTGTTTTCCGCGCTCGGACTGCGCAGCGGCGTGAACGAGGAAGCGGCAAACGGCTCCGGCACGTTCTGCTATGCGGGACGCAGCGTCGAGCTGGACGACGTCCGCGCCGGGCTGACGTTTGCCTGCGGAGACGGCGCGGAGGCGCTCCTCTGCACGGACGGGAAGACGACGGCGATCCGCGAGCGGTGCGGCACGGGCGAGATCGTCTGGCTCCCGGACGTGTGCGCAAACCCGATTCACGGCTCCTATGTATCCGACATCCGCAAGCCCGTCCGCGAACGCGCGAATATGCCGGCGTCGCCGATTCCGCTGCTTCGCCGGACGAGCGGCGCGGTCTTAAACGCGCTCCTGGGCGGCGTGCGGCTCACCGTCGAGTCCAAGACCGACCTGCTTTCCTCCGCGTATACGGTGGAGCACGGCTATGCGCTGCATCTGTTCAACATCGAAGGCACGCTGCCGGATCACGCGATCACCGTCGGCCACGAGGACGTCGTCACGACCTTTGCCGGTGCATACAAGCTGCCGGATGCCGTCACGGTGCGCTTTGAAAAGCCCGCCGCGGCGCCGGTGCGCGAGGTGGTGCTGTCGACGCCCGAATGCGGGACGGCGACTCCCCTTTCCTTCACGGACGACGGCAAGACGCTAGCGTTTACCGTTCCCGCAGGTCTGTTTGGCGGCTACGCGCTGATTGACGCGCGCGTATAACGCCGATTTCCCTATAAAAAGAGTTCCGGAAGAAAAATGACTCTTCCGGAACTCTTTTTATATGTACAGAAAAATGCTTTACAGCCGCAGAAAAGACTGTAAAGAGAAAAACTTGTCACTTACCGGACAGTGAGATCCGAATGGCGTCGCTTAAATTTTCGGCGGCGAGCAGCGTAAGCCCTTCGGGAGGCTTGATGCCGATGCAGCAGCGGCGCGGCAGGACGCATTGGGAAAAACCGAGCCGCCGGATTTCGCTCAAGCGCTGCGCGACGTTGGAAACGGTACGCAGCTCCCCCGTCAGGCCGATCTCGCCGAAGGAGGCCATGTCCTCCCGCAGCGGCCGGTCGCTGATGCTGGACGCAACGGCGAGGATCGCGGGGAGGTCGGACGCCGGTTCGGACAGCTTTAAGCCGCCGGTGACGTTCATATAGACGTCGCAGCTTCCGACGTCGATGCCGGAGCGCTTTTCCAGCACGGCGAGGAGCAGCACGGCGCGGTTATAATCGAAGCCGTCGGCGGTGCGGCGGGGATTGCCGAAGGAGGACTTCGTCACGAGCGCCTGCACCTCCGCGAGAATCGGGCGGGTGCCCTCCATCACGCAGGCAATGCAGCTTCCGGGGACGTCTTTCGGACGGCCGGAGAGGAGCGCCTGCGAGGGATTGGGTACCTCGAGCAGACCGCGCGCGGACATCTCGAAGACGCCGATCTCGTCGGTGGAGCCGTAACGGTTTTTGACGGCGCGGATGATGCGGTAGCTCGCATGACGGTCGCCTTCAAAGTAGAGCACGCAGTCGACCATATGCTCGAGGATCTTCGGCCCCGCAAGCGCACCCTCCTTTGTGACGTGACCGACGATAAAGACGGTCGCGCCGGAGGTCTTGGCGTACTGCATCAGTGCCAGCGCGCATTCCCGGATCTGCGTGACGCTGCCGGGTGCGGAGGCGGCTTCCGGCTTGTAGACCGTCTGAATGGAGTCGACGATGATGAAGCCGGGCGAGAGCTGGCGGATGTTCTCCATAATGCTGTCGAGGCGCGTTTCCGCTTCGACATAGAGGGTGTCGGAATTGATGCCGAGCCGCTGCGCGCGGAGCTTGATCTGCCGGGAGGACTCCTCGCCGGTGACATAGAGCACCTTCCCGCGTGCGCAGAGCGTCGCCGAAACCTGCAAAAGCAGCGTCGACTTGCCGATGCCCGGCTCGCCGCCGACGAGGATCAGGGAACCGAGCACCGTGCCGCCGCCCAGTACGCGGTCCAGCTCGCCAATGCCGGTCGACGCACGCAGCTCGTCGGCGGTTTCGATCGCGGAAAGCGGCGCTGCAGCCGTGCGGGAAACCGCGCCGGAAAACCCATGCCGGGACGGTGCCGCGGGCATGGGTTCCGTTTCGACGAGCGTGTTCCAGCTCTTGCAGGACGGGCACTGTCCGAACCATTTCGCGGTTTCGTTGCCGCACTCGGAGCAGACGAACACGGTGCGCGATTTTGCAGCCATAGCCCGTTTACCCGATCTTGCCGATGTCGGTGCGGTAGTGCATGCCGTCAAAGGAGACGCAGCGCACGCCTTCATAGGCATGGGCAAGCGCGTCCGGCAGCGTCTCTCCGCGCGCGGTGATGCCGAGGACGCGTCCGCCTGCCGTCACCATCGCGCCATCCGCACGCGCGGTACCGGCATGGAACGCCGCCACGTCGCGCGGCAGCTTGCCGAGTCCGTGAATCGGCAGCCCCTTTTGATAGGAGCCGGGATAGCCGCCGGACGCCAGCACGACGCAGGCGCAGGCGCCGTCGTACCACTCGACCGAGATGCGGTCGAGCGTACCGTCGATGCAGGCTTCCAGAATCGGCACGAGATCGGACTTCAGAAGCGGCATCAGGCTCTGCGTCTCGGGATCGCCGAAACGGGCGTTGTATTCGACGACGCGGGGACCCGCGGCGGTGAGCATCAGGCCGAAATAGAGGACGCCCTTGAAGGGACGGCCCTCTGCCGCCATCGCGCGGACGGTCGGCTCGATGATGGTGCGTTCGGTGATCTCGGCGATCTCCTTCGTATACGCGCGGGACGGCGCAAACGAGCCCATGCCGCCGGTATTCGGACCGCGGTTGCCGTCGAAGACGGGCTTGTGATCCTGCGCCGCGGGCATGGCGATCCAGTGCTCGCCGTCGACGAAGCACAGGACGCTGGCCTCGACGCCGGTCATGTACTCTTCGATGACGACGCGCGCGCCGGCCTTGCCGAAAGCACCGCCAAAGGCCGCATCGGAGGCCGCGACCGCTTCCTCGACCGTCATCGCGACGGTGACGCCCTTGCCGAGCGCCAGCCCGTCCGCCTTGACGACGATGGGCGCGCCCTGCTGCTCGATATAGGCGCGGGCGGAGGCGGGGTCGTCAAAGACGGCGTAGGCGGCGGTGGGAATATGGTATTTACGCATCAGATCTTTCGCAAAGCTCTTGCTTGCCTCGATGACGGCCGCGTTTTTGTGCGGACCGAACGCGCGGATGCCGATGGCTTCCAGCTCGTCGACAAGGCCGAGCGCGAGCGGGTCGTCCGGCGCGACGAAGACGAGGTCGGGACGGTTCTTCCGCGCGAACTCGACGAGCCCCGGAATGTCGGTCGCCTTGAGCGGAACGCATTCGGCGAGCGCCGCGATGCCGCCGTTGCCGGGCGCGCACCAGATTTTATCGACCTTGCGGCTCTGGGAGAGCTTCCAGATGAGCGCATGCTCGCGCCCGCCGCCGCCGATCATGAAAATGTTCATCGCTTCTTTCTCCCTGCCTTAGTGATGGAATAAGCGGACGCCGGAGAACGCCATGACAATGCCGTACTTGTCGCAGACCTCGATGACGTTGTCGTCGCGGATGGAGCCGCCGGGCTGCGAGATGTACGCGACGCCGGAGCGGTGCGCGCGCTCGATGTTGTCGCCGAAGGGGAAGAACGCGTCGCTGCCGAGGGAGACGCCGGACTGCGTAGCGATCCACGCGCGGCGTTCCTCGCGGGAGAACGGCTCGGGACGGACGGTGAAGTACTTCTGCCACTCGCCTTCGGCCAGCACGTCGTCACAGTCGTCGGAAATGTAGACGTCGATCGTGTTGTCGCGTTCGGGACGGCCGAGCGTGTCGAGGAACGGCAGGCTGCGCACCTTCTCGTGCTGGCGCAGGTACCAGTTGTCGGCCTTCTGACCGGCAAGACGGGTACAGTGGATGCGGGACTGCTGGCCGGCGCCGATGCCGATGGCCTGTCCGTCCTTGACGTAGCAGACGGAGTTCGACTGGGTGTATTTCAGCGTGATCAGGCTGATGATCAGATCGCGCTTGGCCGCGTCGGGCAGGTTTTTGTTCGCGGTGGGGATGTTTTCGAAGAGGGAATCGTCGAAGGCGATCTCGTTGCGGCCCTGTTCGAAGGTGACACCGTAGACCTGCTTGCGCTCGATCGGCGCGGGAACATAGTTCGGGTCGATTTCGATGACGTTGTAGGAGCCGTTGCGCTTGCCCTTCAGGATTTCGAGCGCATCGTCGTCATAGCCGGGCGCGATGACGCCGTCGGAGACCTCGCGGGCGATCAGACGGGCGGTCGAGCGGTCGCAGGGATCGGACAGCGCGATGAAATCGCCGAAGCTGGACATACGGTCGGCGCCGCGGGCACGGGCATAGGCGCAGGCAAGGGGCGAGAGCTTCTGCTTTTCCGGCACGAAGTAGATTTCGCGCAGAACGCTGTCGAGCGGCTGGCCGACGGCGGCGCCGGCGGGGCTGACATGCTTGAAGGAGGTCGCGGCGGGAAGTCCGGTCGCGATCTTGAGCTCGCGGACGAGCTGATAGCCGTTCAGGGCGTCGAGGAAGTTGATATAGCCGGGACGGCCGGACAGGACCTTGACCGGCAGCTCGCCGTTTTCCATGAAGATGCGCGCGGGCTTCTGATTGGGATTGCAGCCGTATTTTAAGCTTAATTCCTGCATGATGGATACTCCTCTTTTATTCGTGCTTGTTCTTGATGCGGGTTTCCGTATGCCCATCCGCGAGCCGGATGGTGCGGACGAACGCGGAGACCCGGTTGTCGGCATTCAGACCTTCCCACAGATCGTTCATCACGCAGTTTACGCAGCTATAGGACGTGGTGTCGATCAGGACGGGCTCGCCCGCAAAGGACGGGACCGGATTGCCGTCGTGCGCATAGGTGTGGATGATGTGCGCCTCGCCCGCGCGCGGCACGGCATATTCATAGAAAAAGCGCAGAGGCGTCTCGTCGCCGCCGTTTTTCAGGATGCTCAGCTTATAGGACATCTGGCCGTTTTCGATGGTCAGAAGCCCGGAGATGCGGGGCGTCCAGATGGGCGGGTCGGGCTCAAACGTGCGGGAGCGCAGCGCGTCCTCAAACGTGCGGCCTTCCGCCAGCGCGTCGCAGATCGTATCGGTCTGGTCGCCGTTGGTGACGATCGTCCGGCGTCCGATCGTACGCACGGCGCGGTAGACGTAGAGCGACGGATCCGGCAGCTTCGATTCGTCGAACGCCCGGGTGCGCAGCGTGTCGCCTTCCAGCTCGAAGACGCGGTTGCGGGAGCCGGTGGAGCGTCCCATGATGAAGTAGCAGAGGATGGCCTCGCTGCCGTCCGCCGAGCGGCCGATGGCGACGCCGCGGCCGGGATAGGTGTTGTCACGCAGATATTCCGAGAATTTCATGCTTCTTCCTCCTTAATCCGTACGATCCGGCCGTCCACCTGCAGCCTGCCGTCGCAGAAGAGACGCACCGCGCGCGGCAGGAGCTGCCACTCGCACTGCTCCATGACCCGGCGCTGCAGGGTTTCCGGCGTATCGTTTTCTTCGATGGGAACGGCCTTCTGCAGGATGATCGGCCCGCCGTCGGTGACGGCGTTGGCAAAATGCACGGTCGCGCCGGTCAGCTTGACGCCGTAGGCGAGCGCCTGCTCGTGGACGTGCAGACCGTAAAAGCCCTCGCCGCAGAAGGACGGGATCAGCGCGGGATGGACGTTGATCGCACGGTTTTCAAACTTTTCGAAGAACATCGGGCTCAAAATGACCATAAAACCCGCGAAAACGACAAGGTCGATGTGCGCGTCGTCCAAAGCCTTGCACAGAAGACGCGTGAAGGTCTCGCGCTTTTTGCCGCGGCGCACGATGGTCATCGTCGGGATGCCCGCCTTTTCGGCGCGCGTCAGCGCGTAAGCGTCCGGCTCGGAGCTGACGACGAGGACGATCTCGCCCGAGGGGATCTCTCCCCTGCCCTGCGCGTCGATCAGCGCCTGCAGGTTCGTGCCGCCGCCGGAAACGAGGACGGCGATGCGTTTTTTTGTCATACCAGCTCGACCCCGTCGCCCTCGGCGATTTCACCGATGACCCAGGCCTGCTCGTCGAAGCCGGAGAGCAGCTCGAGCGCGCGGTCGGCGTCGTCCTTCGAGACGACGAAGGCCATGCCGATGCCCATGTTGAAGGTGTTGAACATATCGTGCGCGGAGATGCCGCCGGTACGGGCGATCAGGTCGAAAATCGGCGGAACCGGCACCTGAGAGCGCTCGATCACGGCCTTGCAGCCGTCCGGGAGCATACGCGGGATGTTTTCGTAGAAGCCGCCGCCCGTGATGTGGCTGACGGCCTTGACGGTCAGCGCGCGCTGCAGGGCGAGCATCGGCTTGACGTAGATGCGCGTCGGCGTCAGCAGCGTCTCGCCGATGGTGCCGGAGAGCTCGGGCACGCGGACGGACAGGGCTTCCGGCGTGTCGCCAAGCACGCGGCGCACGAGGGAGAAGCCGTTGGAGTGGACGCCGGAGGAGGCGATGCCGATGATGACGTCGCCGGGACGGACGGCGCTGCCGTCGATGATCTTGTCGTAATCGACGATGCCCACGGAGAAACCCGCGAGATCGTACTCGTCGTCGGGCATCAGCCCCGGATGCTCCGCCGTTTCGCCGCCGATGAGGGCGCAGCCGGCCATACGGCAGCCGTCCGCGACGCCGGAGACGATGGCGGCGATCTTTTCCGGAATGTTCTTGCCGCAGGCGATGTAATCGAGGAAGAACATCGGCGCCGCGCCGGAGCAGATGATGTCGTTGACGCACATGGCGACGCAGTCGATGCCGATGGTGTCGTGGCGGTCGAGCGCGAAGGCAATTTTGATCTTCGTGCCGACGCCGTCGGTGCCGGAGACGGTGACGGGACGCTTCATACCGGCGAAATTCGGCTCAAACAGACCGCCGAAGCCGCCGATGTCGCCCAGCACGCCGGGAACGTAGGTGGAACGGACCTTGTCCTTGAAAAGGCGGATCGATTCATATCCGGCGGTAACGTCCACGCCGGCTTCTTTATACGCGTTCGAGTACGAGTCCTTTGTCTTATCCATTATGCTTCATCCTCAATATGCTGTTCGTATTTTTCGGTGGAAGGCGCGGGGATCTCGGTGGCGTATTGTCCCGTAAAGCAGGCGTCGCAGATGTCAACGTCAATTTCCCGGGCAATCATGTGGACGGCGTCCAGCGAGAGGAACGCGAGGCTGTCAACGCCGATGATTTTCCGCATATCCTCTACGGTGCGGCCGACGGCGAGGAGCATCTTGCGGTCGGGCACGTCGGTGCCGAAGTAGCAGGGATAGAGGAACGGCGGGCTGGAGATGCGCATATGCACCTCGGTCGCGCCGGCTTCGCGCAGCAGGGAGACGAGCTTGGCGGAGGTGGTGCCGCGGACGATGGAGTCGTCGATCATCACGACGCGCTTGCCGCGCACGGTCTCCGCCAGCGCGTTGAGCTTGATCTTCACGGAACGCTCACGCTGCCCCTGCGTCGGCTGGATGAAGGTGCGGCCGATGTAGCGGTTCTTGACGAGCCCCACGCCGTAGGGGATGCCGGAGCAGTGCGCGTAGCCGATGGCGGCGGGCAGCCCCGAATCCGGTACGCCGATGACGACGTCGGCGCCGACGGGCGACTCGAGCGCGAGGTGCATACCGGCCATCTGACGGAAGCGATCGACGGAAAGACCGTCGATGACACTGTCCGGACGCGCGAAGTAGACGTATTCGAACACGCAGAGCGACTGCTTCGTGCCGTTGTCGGGCGCCTGCAGCGAGTGAAGCCCTTCGGCATCGACCCAGACGACCTCGCCGGGGTGCACGTCGCGGACAAATTCCGCGCCGACGGCGTCCAGCGCGACGCTTTCGGACGCAAACACCCACGAATCGCCGATGCGGCCGATGCAAAGCGGCCGGTAGCCGTTGCGGTCGCGCGCGGCGAGCAGCTTGCGGGGGCTCATCACGACGAGGGAGAACGCGCCGGTCATGACGTCCATCAGACGCAGCAGCGCCTGCTCGATGGAATCGGTTTTCAGCCGCTCGCGTGCGATCAGGTTCGCGACGAGCTCGGCGTCACCCTTGGTCTGGAAGACCGCGCCGTCAAGCTCCAGACGCCGGCGCAGCTCACCGGCATTGACAATCGCGCCGTTCTGGGAGACGGCGAGGTTGCCCTTGGCGTGTTCGACGACGAACGGCAGCGAATGCTCGCGGTCGCGGACGTCGTTTGCGGCGTAGCGGCAGTGTCCGATGGCGATCTGTCCGGTCAGAGAGGCAAGGATCTCGTCGTTAAAAACCTCGGAAACAAGGCCGACGTTCTTGTAGACGCGGATGACGCCGCGGTCGGATACGGCAATGCCGCAGCTTTCCTGTCCGCGGTGCTGGAGCGCGAACAGAGCGTTGAAGGTTTCCCCGGCGGGAAAAAGCTTTGCATCCGGCGCGGCGTAGATACCGAAAACGCCGCATTCTTCGTGAATTTTTGACATGTATGCAACCCTTTCGTGAAGTATTACGACAGATAGAGCGTATTGAACAGCAGCTTGTAGGTGCCGTCCGTCTGCGCGCGGAACTGCGGGGAAAAGGCGTAGAGCACGGCCTCTCCCGCGCCGACGCGGACGGTCAGCATGCAGGGACGCCCGCAAAGCAGGCTTTCACCGGCGAGAAATCCGCTTTTCAGGACGTTTTCCCGCGCGAAACGCACGTCCGTGCGGTAGTTTTCCGGGTGGACGCGCTCGGTGATCTCCAGAATGGCGCTGTTATTGTGCAGAATCAGCGCGTCCGAGGGCATGCCGAGCGTGTACGGCGTGGGCGCAACCTGCACGCGCAGCGTGGAGCCGTGCGTGTTGTATTCGGCGGCGGACAGGTTCTCCGCG
>JAEDGJ010000083.1 GCA_016297585.1 Clostridiaceae bacterium | reverse complement strand
TCATGTATTGCCTTTGCCTGATCAGTGATTGAATGCAGCCGAAACTGCAAATCGGACATCCGGACACGCGTGAACAGGGAATACGCTGCTGTACTGTTGCAGCAGAGGTGTTCCCTGTTCAGTTTCATATATTATAACGCTTTTCGTAAAAAAATGCAAGATATAAAGGACGAATTGCGCAGAATTAGTACGAAATAATTCGTGCCGGGACGAATTGCGGCGCTCGTCCCGGCACGGGCGGTTCAGTTTGATTAAAAAACATGCGGCACTCGACATTACCATCGAGTGCCGCAATGAACCGTTCTATGACTATCCGCCAATAACCGCGGGATTATTTCTTAGCCGAAAATGCGGAGCAGGAAGCCTGCCGCAATCGCGGAGCCGATAACGCCGGAGACGTTGGGGCCCATCGCGTGCATGAGCAGGAAGTTCGAGGGGTTCGCCTTCTGGCCCTCGGTCTGCGCCACACGCGCCGCCATCGGGACGGCGGAGACGCCGGCGGAACCGATCAGCGGGTTGACCTTTCCCTTGGTGATCCAGCACATCAGCTTGCCGAACAGCAGTCCGCCGACCGTGGAGAAGCAGAACGCCGCCAGGCCGAGGAAGATGATCAGCAGGGTTTCCTTGCGCAGGAAGTTCGCGCCGTACGCAGTCGCGCCGACGGAAAGACCAAGCAGGATGGTGACGATGTTGCACAGCGCGTTCTGGGCGGTGTCGGACAGACGGTCGACAACGCCGGACTCACGCATCAGGTTACCGAGCATCAGCATACCGAGCAGCGGCGCGGTATCCGGCAGGAACAGAACGGAGAGCACCACGACCACGATCGGGAAGATGATCTTCTCGGCCTTGGAGACCTTGCGGAGCTGCACCATCTTGATCTCGCGCTCGCGCTTCGTCGTCAGCGCGCGCATGATCGGGGGCTGAATCAGCGGAATCAGGGCCATGTAGGAATACGCCGCTACGGCGATGGCCGGCAGGAGATGAGGCGCGAGCTTCGTCGTCAGGTAAATCGCGGTCGGGCCGTCGGCGCCGCCGATGATACCGATGGACGCGGCTTCCTGCGGCGTAAAGCCGAGGAGATTCGCGCCGATGAAGCAGATATACACGCCGAACTGCGCCGCGCCGCCCAGCAGCATGCTGGAGGGGTTCGCGATCATCGGGCCGAAGTCCGTCATCGCACCGATGGCGAGGAACATCAGCGTCGGATAGACGCCCAGCTTGACGCCGATATAGAAGATATCGATCAGGCCGCCCTCATGCAGAACGGCTTCAAAATCGATGTTGGTCGGATTGCTCCACAGCTCCGGCGTATAAAGACCGGAGACCGGGAGGTTCGTCAGAAGCATACCGAAGGAGATCGGCAGGAGCAGCAGCGGCTCATACTTCTTGACGATCGCCAGATAGATCAGCACGAACGAAACAATCAGCATTACGCCCTGCTGCCACGTGATCTGCGCGAAACCCGACGCGGCAAAGAGCCTTCCAATCGTACTTAAAACACCCACGTCAGATAACCTCCTTCGCTTATAACAGCGTCAGAAGCAGCTCATCCGTATTGACAGATGCACCCTTGGACGTCACGATGGAGCCGATGGTGCCGTCGCGCGGAGAGACGATCTCGTTCTCCATTTTCATCGCTTCGAGAATGATCAGAACCTGACCCTTCTTAACCGCTTCACCGGCGGAAACATTGACCTTGAGGATCGTACCGGGCATCGGCGAGACGATCGGATCACCGGCGCCGGCAGCGGCGGGAGCAGCCGGGGCAGCTGCCGGAGCGGCAGCGGGAGCAGCGGGAGCAGCGGCGGGGGCGGCGGCGGGAGCAGCGGCGACAGGGGTATCGCTGATGTTGAGGATCTGCGCCTCTCCCTGCTCGACTTCGATCTCGTAATCCTTACCGTTCAGACTTACACGATATTTCATTGGATGTTCCTCCTATTTTACGGATTCAGGCATTTGATGCTCTTGAAACGGAGCTCGTTGAGCGGAATCTTCGTCTGATCGGCAACGATTGCCATCAGCAGTGCCGCGGTCTGATCGTCGACGTCACGCAGAACCAGTTCGCCGGCGGTCGCCATCACGGCGGGCTTTGCCGCGGCGGATGCGGCGGGAGCGGCGGGCTTCGACGCAGCGGCGGGAGCCGGCGCCTCAGGCGCCTTTCCGGAGGCAAAACGCGAGACAAGCTTGGAGATCAGCATGATCATGCACGCCAGAACGGCAAGCGACGCGATAACCACAACCAGTCCGACGAGCGAATACAGGAAGACTTCGCCGGTCGACAGAGTTTCAATCTTCATGAAGCAGGCTCCTTCCTAATCAGTCCACGCGGCGAACCGTGTACTTCACGTGACGGTTTTCCTTCTCCTCACGCGCTTCGAAGAACTTTTCGGCAACCTGCGGGAAGGCGATGTAGGAGAGAACATCCTCATCGGAACGCGCCTTGTCTCCGAGTTCCTTCTTCGTCTTCTCAAACATCGGCTCGAGCGTATCGGCAAAGCGGCCGGTGATCGGCTGTTCGTCGCCGAGAACCTTCTTGATGAGGTCGGGGTTGACTTCGCCCGGCGCACGGCCGTACTCGCCTCTGAGATACGCCTTGACTTCCTTGGACACGTTCTTGTAGCGTTCGCCGGCGAGAACGTTCGCGGTCGCCTGCACGCCCACCATCTGGCTCATCGGGGTAACGAGCGGCGGATAACCGAGGTCGGCACGGACGCGGGGGGTCTCGGCGAGCACTTCGTCGAGGCGGTCGAGCGCCTTCTGGGCTTTGAGCTGCGCGACGAGGTTCGAGAGCATGCCGCCCGGGATCTGATAGGTCAGCGCGTCGGTCTTCGTCGTCATGACGACCGGATCGAGGAGGTTGGACTTCAGATACTCGGCCTGGATGGGCTTGAAGAAGTCGTTGATCTCCTTGGTGACCTTCTGGTCGACGCCGGTCTTGTAGCCGTACTGCTCAAGCGTGTAGACAAGGCTCTCTGTCGGGGGCTGGGAGGTGCCGTTGGAGAAGCAGGAGATCGCGGTGTCGATCGTATCGGCGCCGGCTTCGACGGCCTTTAAGAGGGTCATCGGGCCAAGGCCGGTCGTGGAATGGGTATGCACGACGACGGGCAGCTTGACGGCCTTCTTGATCGCGCTGACGAGGTCATAGGCCTCCTTCGGGCTCATGATGCCGGCCATATCCTTGATGCAGATCGAGTCGGCGCCCATGTTGACGAGCTCTTTCGCGGTGGCGACGTACTTTTCGAGGGTGTGAATCGGGCTGAGGGTGTAGCAGATGGTACCGGACGCATGCAGGCCGCACTTCTTGGTCTGATCCATCGCGACTTCGATGTTGCGCAGATCGTTCAGCGCGTCGAAAATACGGATAATATCCATGCCGCAGTCGGCGGAGTGCTTGATGAACTCCCGCACGACGTCGTCGGGATAATGCTTGTAGCCGAGCAGGTTCTGTCCGCGCAGCAGCATCTGCAGCTTCGTCTTCTTCACATGCTTGCGGATCTTGCGGAGTCTGTCCCACGGGTCCTCGTCGAGGTAACGCAGGCAGGAATCGAAGGTCGCGCCGCCCCAGCATTCCAGAGAATAGTAGCCGGCGGTATCCATCTTCTCGAGGATGTCCTGGAACTTGTCATACGGCAGACGCGTAGCAATCAACGACTGGTTCGCGTCGCGCAGGACGGTTTCTGTGATGTTGACTTTCATCCGTGTATTTTCCTCCATCAATAAAAATAACAATATAAGTGAACTGCACAAGCCTTTCTTATGCATTCTTAGTTATTCTACTACAGGAAGGCATAAATTACTATAGGTACAAATCAAGAAATTTCTACCTTTTCCCCCCTGAAAATGGGCGTTTCGCCAAGGGGCATTTATGCGTTCACATCCCGGCACGCGATCACGTCCACGCCCGTCGCGCAGACGTCCCGCAGCACCACGTCGCCGCGGCGCACGGGGGCACGGACGGTCACGCCGTCCAGCGCGCGCATCGCGTCAAAGAGCTTCTCTTTCGGGATATCCTCCCTCGTTTTGACCGGCAGACGGCGCAGCACCGCGCTCTCCAGCCGCACGGTCGTCGTCAGCACCCGCGTCGGATGCGTCGCTTCCTTTCTCGCGTACGCCTCGCCCCTTTTGCAGGTGTTGCCCGTCACCGTTCCGTCGTCTCCGACGGTGATATGGCACCCGCTCGGGCATACGATGCAAATCAGCTCTTTCATCGCGTTCCCTCCTGTGCTCTCTCCAGCGAAACCGTCAGCCGCTGCGCGTTCCGTACCGCTTCCCGGGCAATCGGCAGCTTTTCCATCTCGCCCGGCGTCATATGCAGCCGCTTTTTCCGGACGATCTCGCGTTCGCCGTCGCGCACCACAAGCTCTCCCTTCGGACACGGCGTCCGAACGCGGAAAAACAGCGTCACATCGTTCTCCCCGCCGTCTCTGCGGATCCTCTGCGGCACGACATAGCCGATCCCCTCTCCGGGAACCGTTTCCACGGCGCCGCCGTCCGGATGCCGCTCCGCATATACTGCCGCTGCGCGTCCGGCACGCTCCCCCTCGTCGCTGACGTAATCGACGAGGTCATGCACCTGCACGACGTTGCCGCAGGCAAAGACGCCCGGCTCCGACGTCTCCATATCGTCGTAGACCACGGGGCCGTTCGTGTGCGGGTCGATCTCGAGCCCAGCGCCGCGCGAAAGCTCGTTTTCCGGGATCAATCCGACCGACAAAAGCAGCGTATCGCAGTCGATGCGGAACTCCGTGCCGGGGATGGGTCTGCGGTTTTCGTCCACACGGGCGACAATGACCGCCTCGAGCCTCGTTTTGCCGATGATCCGCACGATCGTATGCGACAGATACAGCGGAATGTCGTAATCCTGCAGGCACTGCACGATGTTGCGGTTTAGTCCCGACGAATAGGGCATCAGCTCGACGCAGGCGAGCACCTTCGCGCCCTCAAGCGTCATGCGGCGCGCCATGATCAGGCCGATGTCTCCCGAACCGAGGATCACCGCGCGTTCGCCGACGCGGTAGCCTTCGATATTCATATACCGCTGCGCCGCGCCCGCCGTGAACACGCCCGACGGCCGGTCGCCCGGCACGCCGATCGCGCCGCGCGTCCGCTCCCGGCAGCCCATCGCGAGCACGACCGCGCCGGATTCCACCGTGAACAGGCCGTCCTTCGGATTGACCGCCGTCACGGTGCGCCCCTCGAGCGCCAGCACCATCGTATCGTACCGGCATTCGATGCCCTCGAGCCGGTCCGAAAAGCGCCCGGCATACTCCGGCCCCGTCAGCTCCTCGCCGAAGCGGTGCAGACCGAAGCCGTTGTGGATGCACTGATTGAGGATGCCGCCCGGCTCCTGCGCGCGCTCGAGAATCAGCACGCGTCCGGCGCCCGCTTCCTTCGCCGCGATTGCCGCCGCAAGTCCTGCCGGACCCGCGCCGATGACCGTCACATCCGCTCTCATGCCCGCTCCCCCTTCGTCTCGCCGGTCAGGATATAGCTCCCCTTCCGGTCCTTTTCGATGGCCTCCATCGGCAGCTTCCACTCCCGCGCGAGGATCTCATGCACACGCGGCCCGCAGAAACCGCCCTGGCAGCGTCCCATACCGCTTCCGCAGCGCCGTTTGACGCCGTCGATCGTCTTCGGCGGCAGCGGCGCGTGCAGCGCGTCGAGGATCTCGCCCTCCGTGATCGTCTCGCAGCGGCAGATCACGCGCCCATAGGCGGGATTTTTTTCGATCAGCGCGCGCTGCTCGTCTCTCGAAAGCTTCCGGAACTCGACGCGGCGGCGTCCGTCCTCGAAATCGTCCCGCTCCTCGAGCGCAAGGCCTGCCCTTCGCAGCCATTCCGCCGCCTCCTCCGCGATCGCGGGAGACGCCGACAGTCCCGGCGACTGGATGCCCGCAAGGTTGATAAACCGCGCGTCCACCGGCGACGGGCCGATGATAAAGTCCTTTGTCCCGCGGGCGCGCAGTCCGGCAAAGTTGCGGATGCTGTCGCGGTAGTTGATGCAGTCCACGCTCAGCGCCGCCGTCTTCCGGATGAAGTCGAGGCTCTCCGACGACGTCGATACGTCCTCCTTATCCGTCTGCGGCACCGCGTCCGGTCCTACGATCAGGTTGCCGTGCACCGTCGGCGAAACAAGGACGCCCTTGCCCTTCTCCGTCGGGCATTGGAAGATCACATGCGATACGAGCTTTCCCTGCGACTTGTCCAGCAGGTAATACGCGCCCTTGTCGGGATGGAGCGTAAAGCCCGTCCCGCCGATCATCCCGTGGATCACGTCGGCATTGCCGCCCGCCGCGTTCACGACCGTGCGGGCTTCATAGCGTTCCCCGCCTGCCGTCACCGTAAAGCCCTGCGCATCCCGCGCGATCGCCGTCACCGGCGCGTCCGTGCGCACCTCCGTCCCGTTGCGGACGGCGACCTGCGCCATCGCCAGCGCGAGCCCCCACGGATCGACGATGCCCGCCGTCGGCGCATACAGCGCGCAGGCGACATTCTCCGACAGGTTCGGCTCCATTTTCCGCGTCTCGGCGGCGTCCAGCAGGCGAAGACCCGGCACGCCGTTTTTCACGCCGCGGTCATAGAGCCGTGCAAGCGTTTCCCGGTCCTTCTCCGAAAAACCGAGCACCAGCGAGCCGATCCTCTCGTACCGCACGTCCAGCTTCCGGCACAGCTCCTCCATCATCGCGCTGCCGCGCAGATTCGTCCGGGCCATCGCGCTGCCCGGCTCCGGGTCATACCCCGCGTGTACGATCGCGGAATTGGCTCTCGTCGTTCCCATGGCGACGTCGTTCTGCGCTTCCAGAAGCAGTGTGCGGATCCGAAAGCGCGCAAGCGTATAAGCGACCGCGCAGCCGACCACGCCGCCGCCGATGATGATGCAGTCGTATCGCATTTTTTACACCTAATTCTTCTGTTTTTTATTGCACGGTGACCGTTACCGGTACAGTTCTTCGCTTTACTGCGCCGGACGCTGCCGCCCGGCGCAGTAAAGCCGCGAGTCTTCAGTCAAACGTGTGTCCCTGAACGGAATAGTAGGCCATATTCGGCTGGCGGGTATCGAGACGGCCGAATACGCAGAACACCGGCTCGTCGGATTCGACAACCAGCGCGTACTGTCCGAACGGCACCTGAAACTTCTGGTCGCCGAAGGGCTGGTCGAGGTGATAGCAGCGGATGCGCTCCGCGGGGATCGTCACCGTGACGTCGCGCACCGGATCGCGGTCTTCAAAATAGAAGCTGACTTTGGCCGTCGCGTCGCTTTTGCCGAGGTTAAAAATCATCAGCGCCTCGTGCGCCTCCATCGCGCCCCCGTCCTTCGGCGGCAGATCGCCGTCTGCGAATACCCAGTTCTTGCTGCCTTTCATAATCTGACCTCCGTTTTTTATGATTTTCGGGCTGTGCCGTTTGTCCGCCGGTCACTCCGCCGGCACAAGCGACGGCGCGGCATTCCGCGGCGTATTCGACAGGCGGAACACCCTCGCCGCGTGCGCCGGAACCGCAACGCTGAGCGCGCCGCGCACCCGTCCGTAGTTTTCCTGCTCCCAGAACTCAAACGCATACCGCTTTCCCGCGACACAGGACGCCGGTACCGTCATCTCCCGGGTAAAATCGCTCCAGTTGATCAGCGCCACGACCCGCTCGTCTCCGTATTCGCCGAAGTCCAGCACGCCCGGCACCTCGGACTCGAACAGATCGAGCGGCACCGCCGCGCGGGTATTGTTCGGGAAGAGCTTTGCAAGCCAGTCCGCGCGTTCCTCCGTCAGCAGCGGCAGCTTGTCCGACAGCATCAGGATGCCGCCCGACGCCGCGACGGCCGTCAGGAAGACCTCGATCTCCTGCGGCGTCCGCACGCAGCGGCGCATGCACTCGCCGTCCTCCTCGTCCGCGCCGCGGACCAGAATGCAGTCCGGATCGACAAGATAGGCCTTCTGATGGTAAAAATACCGCTTGAAAACGCGCGAAAAGACCTCTTTTAACGCATTCCAGTCGTGGAAAATGTCGCAGCTCGTGCGCATGCCCTGGCAATAGCCCATCGGCGGCGTCATCGGCGACGTGCAGGCGAGCAGGAACGTGTCCTCCGTCACGGACTCGCGCAGGATCTTCAGTCCCAGCCGCATGGATTCCAGCGTCGAGACCTTCGGGTCATACCGCACGCCCGGCTGCACGCCCGCGATCATGTAGTCGAGCTTGATATAGCGGTAGCCCCACTCATACGAGAGCTTGCGGAACAGCTCCCGCAGATGCCGCGCACCCTCGGGATGCGTCGGGTCGATGGCCTGCGTGGGGCCGGAGCCGTCAGGCTTCTGCACCATCGCCTCGGGATGCGCCTTGGCAAATTCCGAATCGAGCTGCGCCGTAAACGGGCAGAGCCAGATGCCGGGGATGTAGCCCTCCGCGCGGATCTCGTCCGCGAGCTGCTTCATGCCGGAGGGGAATTTCGCGTTTGGCTCCCAGTCCCCGTACTTACCCTCCCAGCCGTCGTCGATCTGGACGATGCGCACCGGCAGGCGGCTGCGGTTTTCGGACAGATACTGCATGTTCTCGCGGATCGTCTCCTCGCGGATGCCGTCGAGATAGTAATACCAGGTGCACCAGCCCGTCGGCACCTCCTTCGGCAGCGCCGGGAGCTGCGAATACGCCGCCAGCGTATCCATATAGGCGCCGAGCGCCTCGTCCGGCGTTTTGCCGGAGCCGATGTAGAACCAGTCGGACTCGATCGTCTCCCCCGGCTCGAGCACGCGTCCCTCGGTATTCTGCGCCGCACAGAACGCGCCGTCCGTATCGATCGTCAGGTCGGAAAAGAAGTGCTCGTTTGTCACAAAGCCCAGCACGCCCGCGTTTCCGTCCTCGTCCTCGAACGGCAGCAGGTCACAGCCGGACGCGGAGGACGCCGGCAGCATCCGAACCGTCCTTGCGGGGCTGCACATCTGATTATAGACCCGGAACGGCGTCTGATCCGCGCCGTACACGACGCAGGTGCGCACGGGGTTTGCCCAGCGTCCGGTAAAGGCGATGTCCTGCACCTTCAGCGGCTCCTGCGCGGTATGCCGGTAGGTCAGGCGCACGGCGAGCCCCTGCGGCGTCTCGCGCGTCTCGACCGTATAGTTTTCGCATACTCTCGTCTCTTCCCCGCTCCATTCGCCCGCGCAGGGCACGCTTTCGACACTGTAGGTGCGGGAAAGATAGCGAACGGTGGCTGTAATCTCCGTTTTTTTCATATTTTACCTCTGCGGGCCGTTCGAACCGGCGCCGTTTGCCAGCGCTTCGATCTCGGCCATACTCAATAACGCGTAATCATGTTCGATCGAGCACTTCAGCACCGCCGTCGCCGCCGCGAAGTTGACCGTACGCTGCGGGTCATAGCCCGCGAGCTCCGCCACGATCAGCGCGCCGCCGAAGCAGTCGCCCGCGCCCACGCGGTCGACGATATGCACCCGTGCCATCGGCGAATAGTAGGTCTGTCCGTTCTCATACAGCACGCCGCCGATGTCGTTGTCGGTCGCGGTGATGTTCTTGCTCAGCGTGATCGCCACGCGGCGGAACCCGAAGCGCTCCTGAAGCCGGCGCGCGATGCTCTCGTAATGCCGCTCCGGCGCGCAGCCCTCCTCGGCGCGAACGCCGAAGACCTGCGACGCCTCCGACTCATTAAAGCTGCACACGTCGACGTACGGCATCAGCTCGCCGAGCGTGCTGCCCGCTTCCTCGGGCGTCCAGAGCTTTTTGCGGTAGTTGATGTCGCAGGAAACGGTCAGCCCCATCTCCTTCGCCGTTTTGACGGCGTCCATCGTGATCGCCGGCAGATCGCCGCCGAGCGCCGGGGTGATGCCGGAGAAATGGAACCATGCCGCGCCGTCGAAGATGGCCTTCCAGTCAAACTCGCCGCGCCGCGCCAGCGCGATGGACGACCCCGCGCGGTCGTAGATGACCTTCGAGTCGCGCTGGGACGCGCCCGTTTCGGCAAAATAGATGCCGAGCCGCGGCCCGCCGCGCAGGATCCCGCTCGTATTCAGCCCATATCGGCGCATTTCGTTGAGCGCCGCCTGCCCGATCTCGTTTTCCGGCAGCTTCGTGATCATCATCGCGTCCAGTCCGCACAGCGCGCAGGTCATCAGCGCGTTCGCCTCGCTGCCCGCGTAGCTCGCCTCAAACCGGTCCGCCTGCACAAAACGCCGGAACCCCTCCGGATTCAGGCGCATCATCACCTCGCCAAAGCCCACTACCTTCGCCATATTCCCCTTTTCCTCCTTACACCGGCATCTTCTGCAGTTCCCGGATCTTCGGTACCATCTCCCGTGCCGCGCCGACCCGTCCCTCGACGATGACCCGGCAGAGATTCGTCACAAGCTCGTTGTGCGCTTCGCAGGTGCGGATGTTGCGCACAGCCAGCATCATATGTCCCTTCGGGAAGTCCTGCTCCTCGAGATACGCGTCGTCAAACGACGGACGCGCGTGAGCCGGTCCCGTGATCATGCACCAGCCGTCGAAATACTGCCGGAGCAGCCGCTCGTCGCCGATGATCGCCGACAGCCGCTCAAGATACTCGAGCACCGCCTGCTTTTCCTCACCCTCATACAGGTGGATCCGCGTCAGCTCGGGATTGAACCGGTACGGATGCAGCGAAAACGCCGGTTTTTCTCCCTTTTCGAACGTCAGCTCCACGATATAGCCCGAATACCACGACGGATCGTTCTCCGCCGAGTGGAACAGGAAATTTCCGGGGCTGTAGATCACCGGCGCGCCGCGATAGGTCTCCGCGCCCTGCATGCAGTGCGGATGCATCCCGACGACGGCATCCGCGCCGAGATCGACGAACGTCCGGTACCGCGCGCGCACGCCGGGACTCGGGAGGGGATTGTACTCGTTGCCGCCGTGCATGACGGCGAGCACGAAATCGGCGTTCTCCCGCGCCTTCAAGAGCGCGCAGGACACCCGGTGCAGGTCAAAGCCCGCCGAGCCCCACGCGTC
>JAEDGJ010000082.1 GCA_016297585.1 Clostridiaceae bacterium | reverse complement strand
TCTGCTGGCATCCGCGGTCATCCTCGCGATCCGCATTTTTACGCTGCCGATCAAGTTTCTCGCGAAGCTGCTGTGGAATACGTTTACGGGCTTTCTCCTGCTGCTGATCTTCAACGCGCTCGGCTCGATGATCGGGCTGACGGTCGCGGTCAACGCGGCGACGGCGCTGACCGTCGGCATCCTCGGCGTGCCGGGGCTCATATTGCTGCTGCTCGTCAAGTGGCTGTACTTCTTCGTATGAGGCGGGGACTGTCCGCGACCGCGCTCAAGGGCATCGCGGCGGCGGGGATGCTCGCCGACCACCTGTACACGTTCTTTCCCGGCGTCTTTCCGGCGTGGATTCACCCCGCGACGCGGTTTGTCGCGCCGGTTTTCGCGTTTTTCGTCGTCGAGGGGTACGCGCACACGTCCGACCGGATGCGCTACGGCCTGCGGCTGTGGACGGGCGCCGCGGGGATGCTCCTGCTGCGGGCGGCGCTCGAGTACGGCGCGGGGATCGTGATCCGCAACAACATCCTCTATACGCTGGCGCTCGGGTACACGGCGGTCTGCTGCGCCGAACGCGGAAAGCGGGACGGCGGCGCGTGGTACGCGCTGTCGCTGCTCCTCGTCTTCGCGGGCGCGCTGACGGCGGAGGGCGGCATGAGCGTGCTGCCGTTCATGCTGATCTGCGCGATGACGCGCGGGCGTCCGCGCGAAAGGGCGTGCGGCGCGCTCGTCTGGGGCGCGCTGCTCTGCATGGCGGAGACGTTTGCGGCGCTGCAGCAGGGGCTGCCCGTGCTTCCGACGCTGATGCGGCGTTCGGATTTTCTGTTCCCGGCGGCGCTGCCGCTGCTTGCGCTCTACAACGGCGAGCGCGGCGGCGGGAGAGGCGCCAAATGGGGGTTTTATCTGTTCTATCCCGCGCATATCGCGGTTCTCGCGCTGGCGTCGGGACTGTAAAAAAAGAGAGGGACGCGGAAAAGATCGCGTCCCTCTCCCCTATTTCCCGGGAAAAAGCTTATTTAGTCTCGTCTTCGGGCTTGTTTTCCTTCGCCTTCGCCTCCAGCTCCCGGCGGCGGGCGTGTTCCGCTTCCAGGCGGCGGCGGCTGCGGCGGAGCGCGGCGCGGCAGATCAGGACGATGACCACGATGAGCAGCGCGAGGATGACGAGCACCGGCGACGCGCCGATCAGGAAGACCAGCAGCCCCTCGCCGAACTCGGAGAGATCGTCCATCGTGGAGGCGAAGCGCTGCGAGATGCGCTCGCCGAGGGTTTTGGGCGTTTCGGGCACCTCGACCGCGCGGTAGACCTCGGCAAGAGAGATGCAGACCGTGCTGTAGCCGATCTGATCGTCAAGGCGCTTGAGCGACGAGGTGTAGCTCTCGATCTGGTAGACCGTATCCGACAGCGCCGACTCGAGCTCGATGATGTCCTCCATCACCGTCGCCTTGTCGAGAAGCGCCATCAGCCGCTCGCGCTTCGTTTCGAGCGTCTCGAGCCGCGCTTCCATGTCGATATACGAGAAGGTCACGTCCTCCTGATAGATGTCGGCATTGCGCACGACGCCAAAGGAGTCCTTCGCGTCCATGAACGCGCGGAACTGCTCGGCGGGGACGCGGACGGTCAGCGAAAGGCTGCGGTCGCCGCTGCCCGCGCTGCGGCTGGAGCTGGAGCTTTCGATATAGCCGCCGCAGGCGGAGATCTGCGCGTAGATCGCCTCGACCGACTCGTCATAGTGCTCCGTCTGCACGGACATATCCGCGCGGTAGATGATCTTGCGGCTGTCGGCGGGCTGATAGACGCCTTCTCCGGTGTAGGCCGTGTTGGCGCCGCCGGCGGCGGGAGCCATGTCGGCGCTGACGGTCTCGTACCGTCCGGTTTCAGCGTAGGTTGCGGCGGCGGTCGTCGCATAGTACATCTCGGGCGATGCGTTGGAGCTGCCCGAGCAGGCCGAGAAGCCCACGACGCAGAGTACGACGGCAAGCGCCAGCGCGAGGACCTGTACAAACGTCTTTTTCATCGAATCATCCTCTCTTTCCTCCGGTTTTATCGGAGCGGTTCGGAGAGTAAGACGGCGCGCGGCGGGAATTGTTCCCTCAAATATTAAGAAAAATCCCGGCGGCGCTTAACAATTTGCCGCCGGGAGCCAGAACTCGTCCCCGTCGTGGGCGATGGCGACGGGATAGGGCAGCGCGCCGCGCACGGTGTCGAGCAGCGCCTGCTCGCCGGTGCGCCAGACGTCCGCGGACTGCGGGTAATTGTGCCAGCGGTCGCTGATGTGCGTGAAGATAAGCTGCCCAAAGCGCGCCTGCGCCAGCGTACCGAGCGCCGACGCGGGGCTGTAATGCGTCGCCTCGCAGAGGCAGACGTCGAAGACCTCCGTGCGCGCCGCCTCCGGGAAGTCCGAGAAGTCCGCGCGCAGGTCGCCCGTATGGAGGATCGTGCGGCGCTCCGCCTTGAAATGCAGGACGTAGGCAAAGCTGACGGGGTTTCCCCCGCCGTCCGTCAGATGCGCCGTGCGGATGGCGCGCACCGCGACGTTTTCGTCCTCCCAGACCGTGCCCTCCTGCGTCACGCCGAAGCGCAGCAGCGGCGAGCGCACGTCGATGTGCAGCGCGTCCATCCACAGCCGCAGCGGTTCGATGGCGCGCGCCTCCGGCAGGAACACCTGCATCGGGCGCATATGATCGCCGGGATACTTGAGCGTGTGCTTGAGCATGGCGCAGATGCCGCCCGCGTGATCCTCGTGCATATGCGTCACGAAGATCGCCCGGACGTCGCGCACCGCGAGCGCTTTCCGGCGCAGCAGCGCCTCCGCCGGTGCGCCGCAGTCCACCATGTACAGCGCGCCGCCGTCCGTCTGATATACGGTGGAGGAATTGAACCGGCAGTAGGTCGCGTCTCCGTGCGACGTGCCGAGCGTGATGATCTTCATGGCGAAAAACCTGCCCTTATTGTTATCAGATGCGGCCTTCCTTGACGACGGGCGAGAGCTGGGGGTCGTTGATGACCTTGGAATGCGGCGGAACGGAGTGCGTGAGCCAGACATTGCCGCCGATGACGGAGCCCGCGCCGATGCGCGTATCGCCGCCGAGGATGGTCGCGCCGGCGTAGATGACGACGTCGTCCTCGATGTCGGGGTGGCGCTTGACGCCCTTGACGGGGTTGCCGTGCTCGTCGAGCGCGAAGGAGCGCGCGCCGAGGGTGACGCCCTGATAGAGCTTGACGCGGTCGCCGATGGTCGTCGTCTCGCCGATGACGACGCCGGTGCCGTGGTCGATGAAGAAGCTGCGGCCGATCTGCGCGCCGGGATGGATGTCGATGCCGGTGCGCTGGTGGGCGTATTCGCTCATGATGCGCGGGATGATCGGCACCTGCTGCGCGTAGAGGACATGCGCGAGGCGGTGGATCGTGATCGCCTCGATGAAGGGATAGGACAGCAATATCTCTTCGCGGTTGCGGACGGCGGGGTCGCCCTCGTAGGCCGCGCGGATGTCGAGATCGAGCAGCTCGCGGATGCCGGGAAGGGCTGCGAGCAGCGTTTCCGTGACGGCGGCGGCACGGGCGGCGCAGCCGGTGCAGCCGAGCTGCGCACGGTCGCCGCGCTGGCAGGTGTTGACCAGCGCGCGCTCGATCAGCGCGGAGGCAAGAGAGGCGGCCTCGCGCAGCTTGGTGCCGATGTGCAGCCCGGTGCGCGCTTCGTCGATGGGGGAATCGTCGTATACGCCGGGAAACAGCGCCGCGCGCAGATAGCCGATAAGGGAGATGACCTGTTCGCGCCCGGCGGTGCCGAGCGTGCGTTCCGCGTTCATGAAGCTGCGGTGCTTTTCGTCGAGCGCGCGCGTGATAGCGGGCAGCTCGCGGTCCAGCCAGTCGTTGAGTTGGATGGTAAGCCCTCCTTTATTCGTGCTCGGCTAAAAGCCGCTGCTTGATGTCCCAGAGGGGTTTTGACAGATCGACGTAATAGCTGTGCGGGTTTTCAAAGCGCAGGACCTCGTCCCAGAGGGTGCCGACCTGCGACGCGCAGTAGCTGCGGATCTCCTGAACGTT
This sequence comes from Clostridiaceae bacterium, assembly GCA_016297585.1. Classification (GTDB taxonomy): domain Bacteria; phylum Bacillota; class Clostridia; order Oscillospirales; family QAMX01; genus JAAZKA01. Next base: position 6,988 of record JAEDGJ010000082.1, on the reverse strand, counting down.
CGGGGACTGATAGACGCATTTTCCCTTGTCAAAGAGCTGCACCGGCAGGCGGCGCGCGGTGAAGTCGGTGATGAGCTTGCGCTTCCAGGTGTGCTCGGGGTCGAAGATGAGATAGGGCTTTGATTCGTCGATGACCTCGTCGAACAGGGTCACGACGTCGGCGATCGCCTTGCCGGACGCGCGGGCGTAGAGGCGCCAGACGGTCTTGAAGGCGGGATTCGTGATTTTTCCGACGTTTTCGGAGATCTTCAGCTTCGGCATGAGCTCGCCGTCGTGCTCGACGCCGGAGAGCTTGTAGACGCCGCCGAAAACCGGCTCGGAACGCGACGTGATCAGCCGTTCGCCGACGCCGAAGCTGTCGATGGGCGCGCCCTGCGTCAGAAGATCCTTGATGATGAACTCGTCGAGCGCGTTCGACGCGACGATCTTGCAGTCGGGATAGCCCGCGGCGTCGAGCATCTCGCGCATCCGCTTCGTTAAATAGGTAATGTCGCCGGAGTCGATGCGCACGCCCTTTGGACGGAAGCCCTTCGGCGCGAGCACCTCGTCGAACACGCGGATGGCGTTCGGCATGCCGGATTTTAAGACGCTGTAGGTGTCGACGAGCAGGGTGCAGTTATCCGGATAGGTCTCGGCATAGGCGCGGAAGGCGTCGTATTCGGAGTCAAAGAGCATGACCCAGGAGTGCGCCATCGTGCCGGTGGCGGGGATGCCGTAGTCGCGGTCGGCCATCGCGTTCGCGGTCGCCGCACAGCCGCCTATATAGGATGCGCGCGCGCCGAGCACCGCGCCGTCGTAGCCCTGAGCGCGGCGGGAGCCGAATTCCATGACCGCGCGGCCCTGTGCCGCACGGCAGATGCGGTTTGCCTTGGTGGCGATCAGGCTCTGGTGGTTGATGGTCAGAAGGATCATCGTCTCGACGAACTGCGCCTGGATGACCGGGCCGCGGACGGTGACGATCGGCTCGGAGGGGAAGATCGGCGTGCCCTCGGGGATGGCCCAGACGTCGCAGACGAATTTGAAGTTGCGCAGGTAGTCGAGAAAAGCCTCGGAGAAGCAGTTTTTCGAGCGCAGGTAGGCGATGTCCTGCTCGTCGAAGTGCAGGTCGCGGAGGTATTCGATCATCTGCTCCACGCCCGCCATGATCGCGAACCCGCCGTCGTCGGGCACCGTGCGGAAAAACATATCGAAACAGGCGATGCGGTCGCCGAGACCGTGCTCGAAATAGCCGCAGGCCATCGTCAGCTCATAGAAGTCGGTGAGCATGGTGTTGTTGATCGTCATAGGAATGCGTCAGCTCCAATATATATGATGTTTGGGGGTATTATAACACGCGGGAGGGGAAAAGAAAAGCGCAATTTTACGGGATCGCTGCGCGCATTATTGGGATAACGCGGTTCTATAGCGGATAACGCGGCTCAATAGCGGCGCGTAAGGCCGACGACGCGGCCGACGATGCTCGCGCCGACGGCGCTGATCGGATGGTAGGCGGGATTTTCGGGCATGAGCCAGATCTCCCCGCGCTGGCGGTAGAAGCGCTTGACGGTCACTTCCCCGTCGATGGCGGCGACGACGATCTCGCCGTGGACGGCGTCCTCCTGACGGCGCACGACGACGAGGTCGCCGTCGAGGATGCCGGCGTCGATCATGGAGTCGCCGCGGACGCGCAGCGCGAAAAATTCGCCCGCGGAACGGCCGACGTCGAACGGGATCTCGCCCTCGATCTCGGAATAGGCGAGCACGGGCTGTCCGGCGGCGACGCGGCCGATGATGGGGATGCTGCGCACGGAGCTTTCCTCCGGAGAGGCGCCGGGGATGCGGATGGCGCGGGTCTTGCGGGATTCGCGGTCGATCAGGCCGAGCGCGTCAAGGGATTTGAGATGGGCGTGGACGGTGGAGGGGGAACGCAGGCCGACCGCCTCGCCGATCTCGCGAACGGAGGGCGGATAGCCCTGCTCGCGGGTGCTTTTCATGATGAAATCATAAATTTCCCGCTGCTTTTTCGTCAGACGAACCTCGCTCATGAGTGATGACTCCTTCGTGTAATCGTTTGGTAGGAACAGTATAGCACAAAAGCGTGTAAATTGCAAACGTTTGTTTGTCAAGATTTTTGTGATTTTTTCCCCCGTTTCAGTGTTGACAAAACAGGGTAAATCATGTATGATAACCCTTGACGCGGCAGTCTGCGCGGTTTTTGCGGCTGCGGCGGAGAAAAGACGACCGGGCGCACGGCATGCGTGCCGGGGAGAAAAAAAGGGGCTAGTTTTTGATGATTTACGACAAGGTTTGCCAGATGCTTTCCTATCAGCTCGGCATCGACGAGGACAAGATTTCCGCCTCCTCCGATATTTTCGAGGATCTGGGTGCCGATTCTCTCGACGTTGTGACGCTTCTCATGTCGCTTGAGGACGAGTTCGGCCTGACGATCGACGACGATCAGGCGCAGGATTTCCACACCGTCGGCGACGTGGTGTCGTTTATCGAGAACAATACCTGAGCAAAACGCGAGTCGTTTACAATTTGTTGGTTGAATCGCCCTTTTTGTCTGTGGTATCATAGAGAAAAACGGATAGGAGTATGGACAAAGATGGGGAAGCTATCGCGCCGCGTCCTGCCGATCGTGCTGGCGGTCATGCTGCTGGTATGCGCGGGATGCTCGAAGAATAACCGTGTCATCAGCGATGCCGCGTATTTTCAGGAGTATCTGACGGGCTATGACTTAAACCGTCCCATCCGCTTTGAGATGGTCTTTGCCGACGGAAACGTCGTCGAGGGCGAGATGGACTACTACAACGCGCCGATCACCTGCGGCAACTTTATCAAGCTCTGCTCCGAGGGCTACTACGACGGCCTGACGATCCACCGCGTCGTGGCCGGCACCCTGATCCAGGGCGGCGACAAGAACGGCGACGGCACCTACCGCATGGATTACTCCATCCGCGGCGAGTTCTCCGAAAACGGCTGGAACAACCGGCTGCAGCATGTGCGCGGCACCATGTCCATGGCGCGCTGGTCCGACGATATGAACTCCGCCGACGCGCAGTTCTTTATCATGTGCAAGACCTACTACAGCTATGACAAGTCCTACGCCGCGTTCGCGACGATCACGTCCGGCATGGGCTATATCGAGAGCCTCTCGAACGTCGAGGTCAAGGAAGACGGGCAGACCCCCGTCGAGCCGATCGTCATCGAAACGATCCGCATCCTCGGAAACTGACGAAATCCCCCGCAAACAGCCCCGGTTACCGGGGCGAGCCCCTTACAGGGGAAAAACAGGCGAATACGAACGCAAAAACGGGCGCTCCGGGCTATTCCGGGGCGCCTTACGTTATTTTTGATAACGTTCCGCATTCTTTCATGGCGCCCGCATCCTATGGATGGCGCCTGCCTTCGTTACGGGAGGCGGCGTTATTTTACAGTTATGTTACACCTTCGGAAAACCTCTTGACGCGGAAGGAAAAATCGGGTATAGTGTATGTGCTTAAGATGCCCGGAGGGGGAGTTATCCCCTGACGGTCCGTCTGCGGCAAAAAATTTTTAAGGAGGACACAAGTCCATGAGAAACCTCTCCAAGGTTCTCGCGCTGGTTCTGAGCCTGGCCTTCGTGCTGACCATGTTCGCCGGCGCCATCGCGACCGTCCCCGAAACCACGAACTACTCTGACGCGGCTGAACTGTCCGCTGCCGGCTCCGAAGCCGTCAACGTTCTGTCCGCTCTGGGTATCGTCAATGGTTATACGGACGGTTCCTTCCAGCCCGCGAGTCTCGTCACCCGTGCCGAGTTCGCGAAGATGATGTCCGTCGCGCTCGCGAATACGGATGTCACCACCTTCTATTCCGTTTCCACCCTGCCCTTCAACGACACGTTTGATGCTTGGTGCATCCCGTACATCAACTACTGCTACCTGAACGAGCTGATGGTTGGTTACGGCGACGGCTATATGCTGCCGAAGAACAACGTCACCGGCTTTGAGGCCATCAAGATGGTCCTCGTCGGCCTGGGCTATGATCCCAAGGTTGAAGGCCTCGAAGGCTCTGCCTGGCAGACCAACACCGCGAAGCTCGCGAACCGCATCGGCCTGCTGAAGAACCTCGAAACCGAGAACATCTACGCCGCTTTCGATCGTGAAGCGACCGCGATCCTCGTTCGCAATGCCATCTACACCGAGACCGTTGAGTACGTCGGTTCTTCCGCCGTCTCCACCGGCAAGACCCTCGGCGAGAAGGTCTATGACCTGATGGACATCCGCGGCATCGTCGTCGGCAACGAGTATGGTTACCTCGGCGCCAACTGGACCAACGCTGCGATCACCGATCAGACCACGACCATCAAGCCCGTTTACTACATTGACTACCAGAATCAGGTTGTCAAGGGCCAGACCATCTTTGCGTACCGTGACTTCACCGGCGCTGCGACGACCGGCGGTTACTATGTCCCGCGCATTGTCCATGTTGCCCTGGCTTCTGACTACGCCGACCTCGGCCGTGCGTACCGCATCCTGACCACCGGCGCCCAGAATCCGACGAACACCAACGAAGTTCGCAAGATCTACGGCGTTATCGAAGAGATCGCCACCGGCGATGTCCTGGACTATGTCTACAAGAAGGGCATCCTGTCTGACGGCGGCCTCACCGGCGGCGTTAATGACAAGGACGCTGCGGATCTGACCGGCAAGATCGGCGCTATGCTCGATTCTGCCCAGATCGCGAACGTGAACGTCACCAAGGACTCCGTCCAGAACAACATCTTCATCGATGGCAAGGCTGCCAGCTATGCTGACGCTGTTGCGCACATCGCGAAGTATGCGAAGTCCTCTGCTCCGTACTACTATGTCGATAACGACAACGACGGCATCGTCGATTACGTTGCCCTGTGGACCTACACCGTTGCGAAGGTTCTGGCTGTTGCCGAAGACGGCAAGCTGACCCTCTCCGGCGTTGGCTCCGCGAAGGCGTACATCACCGATGACACCATCGCTGTTGGCGACTATGTTGCTTACTACGGCGACAAGCAGTTCAACTATGTCGACAAGCTCGAAGTCTACGTCGGCAATGTCACCGGTTACTCCATCAACTCCAACCATGGCAAGGATCCGGTTGATGGCCTGTCCGTTACCGAGGCTGGCGGTGTCTACACCATCAACGGCAAGTCCTACACCTTCGGTTCCCTCGTTGGCACCCTCAACGACGCCACCCAGGCGTACTTTGAGAACCTGATGGGCACCGGCTCCGCGGCTCTCTACGGCACGACCCTGCAGTTCGTCTTTGACGGCTCCTACATCGTCGCGGCCTTCGTGACCGAGGATTCCTACTGGGCCAACTACGCGATCTTCGTGTACTCCAACCCGGGCGACGTGACCCTGTCCATGCCGCACGTCCGTCTGTACACCGACGACAACGAGTACAAGGATTTCTATGTTGCCACCATCAACGGCAACCAGCTCTACAACTCCTCCGTGACCGGCGGCTTCTGGTCCACCATGGGCTTCCAGTTCGGTCAGCTCGTCCGTTACGAAGAGCTCGGCAACAACCAGATCGCGCTCTACACCGCGGACTACGCGAACGTCAACGACAAGTACACCACCTCCGTCAAGCTCGGCTACAACTTCCAGACCGGTAACTGGGAAGACGAGATCCGCACCCCGTACAACTGGAAGAACGGCGTTGTCTTCGTTTGGGATCGTTCCATCGACGAGAATGGCGATGACGCTGAATGGATCCGCAACCACGCTCTGGTTCGTGCCTACTGGTACGGCGAGTTCCAGCCCGCTGGCGCGTATGACTTCCTGTTCATGAACAACGAGTCCACCCAGCTCATCTACGCTGACGGCCTGAACGGCGTTCCGACCATCAAGGCTGCGTCCCTGAGCTTCGACACCGACTATCTGCCGGGTCTGGTTCTCCGTTCCGACATGAAGTGGGGCACCATCATGAGCACCACCTCCGTCAAGGACATCACCGACACCGAGGATGCGAAGGCCAAGAAGGCGTACGAATTCTCCATCCTGAAGCCCTGGAGCGGCGGCACCGAGACCATCACGGTCTACGCTGACTTCTCCATGGTCACCTTCAACGTCGGCGACATCTACAAGCTCTACATGAGCGAAGACGGTGTCTGCCGCCGCTTCGAGATCGCGGCCACCGGCGACGATTACTGGTATGATTACCTCGACGTCCCGGCCGGCGAGACCTCCAAGGATACCGACGGTATCGCCTACATGGTTGGCGGCGATTACCTTGAGATCGGCACCTACAAGCTCGCCTACGTCGTTTCCGACGGCGCGGACGGCTATTTCCTCTACGTCAAGCGTCCGTACATGGATGGCAACATCCTGAAGGTTGCTGACGAGACCCTGCACCTGGCTGCTGGCGTTGATGCCTACTTCACCGAAGGCCTCTTCACCGCCGGTATCAAGCCCTACAACTACCTCGCGAACACCTCCTCCCTCGGCCTGACCCTCCTGAACAAGGATGAGGCTGCGAAGCTGACCGTCTACGCTGACCTGAACCCGGGCACCAACGAAATCGCTTCTGTCTGGTTCAACAAGCAGGACGATCCGGCGATCTTCGTCGACGAGACCTATGTCACCCTCGAGAACTACAACGTCAATACCCGCGTCGCGACCTACGCGATCGACGGCATTGCCGGCCAGGGTGTTGTTAAGGTTTCCGCGGTCCAGATGCCCAACGAGCTCCTGCTGCCGGTTGGCGTCAAGACCGAGTGCACCGTGACCTTCCGTTACGAGTACGGTGTCTGGACTGTCAAGTCCGTTGACGACATCAAGTCCCCGTACAGCTGGGTGTCCTATGACCGCACCACTGCGGAAGCGGATGTTTACACCGCCGAAACTCTGGACGTCTACCCGAATGCCAGCACCAAGGTCACCTACAAGCTCAACGCTGACCTCCAGGGCTTCTGGGTCCGTGAGGGCATCTTTGCTCGCGTTGACCCGAGCTACGGCTCCAAGGAAGGTGTCAATCCTGACTTC
>JAEDGJ010000081.1 GCA_016297585.1 Clostridiaceae bacterium | reverse complement strand
TCACGGGCGACGCCGCATCCGGCGTGCGCGTCTGCGAATCCCCCCGCGAGGCGCTGGAGGGCGCGCGCGCCGTCGTGCTGCCGCTGCCCGTCCTCGGCGCGGACGGCAGACTCAACGCGCCCGGCGTACCCGAAAGCCGCAACCGCCCCGACGCCTATGCGCTGCTCGCCCAGATCCCCAAAGACTGCGTCGTCTGCGGCGGGCTTGCCCCCTCCGATTACGGCCTCTGCGCCGCGCGCCACGGCCTGCGCCTTGTCGATTACTACGACCGCGAGGAGTTCGCCGTCGCCAACTGCGTGCCCACCGCCGAGGGCGCGATCGAGACCGCGATGCGCGAGCTGCCCGTCACGCTGCACGGCTCGGAGCTGCTCGTCATCGGCTGGGGACGCGTCGGAAAGGCGCTCGCCGTCCGCCTTTCGGCGCTCGGCGCACGCGTCACCGTCTCCGCGCGCCGTCCGGGCGATCTCGCGGGCATCGCCGCCTGCGGGCTGACGCCCGCGAAGACCCCCGCGCTGCGCCGCGACGAAAACGGCATCCTCTCCCGCGCGGCGGTCATCTTCAACACCGTGCCGTGGCCCATCCTCGGCTGGGAGGAGCTGGCCGTCATGCGCCCCGACTGCCTCTACATCGAGCTCGCGTCCGCACCCGGCGGTCTCGACGCCGAAGCCGCCGCCTGCGCGCAGCTCCGCGTCATCCGCGCGCCCGGCCTGCCGGGACTCGTCGCGCCCGTCACCGCCGCGGCGATCCTCCGGGACACCCTGTACAACATATGGCGCGAACAGGGGGTGACGGCGGATGCCTGATCTGCACGGATCGCGCATCGGCTTTGCCCTGTGCGGCTCCTACTGCGTCTTTTCGAAGGTCTTTCCCGCGCTCGACGCGCTGCTGGCCTCCGGCGCGGAGGTCGTTCCCATCGTATCGGAGAACGCTTCCCGCACCGACACCCGCTTCGGCGACGCAGAAGCGCATCTTGCGCGGCTCGAGGCGATGACCGGACGCGCGCCCATCCGCAGCATCGCCGAAGCCGAGCCCATCGGCCCCAGACGCCTTCTCGATCTCCTCGTCGTCGCCCCCTGCACCGGGAACACCCTCGCCAAGCTCGCGAACGGCATCGCCGACACCACCGTCACGCTCGCCGTCAAGGCGCACCTGCGCAACGAGCGCCCCGTCGTGCTCGCCGTCTCCACCAACGACGCGCTCGCCGGCAATGCCGCGTCCATCGGGATGCTCCTGAACCGCCGGCACTACTACTTCGTGCCGATGCGCCAGGACGATCCCGGCGGCAAGCCCCGCTCCGTCGTCGCCGATTTTTCGCGGCTTGCGGACACCGCGGCCGCCGCACTGCGCGGGGAGCAGCTCCAGCCTATCCTCGCGGCGCCGGTGCAGAAGCCGTCGTGACCTCCGCGCCCCCGTAATAGTATTCGACGATCTCCTCCGCGCTCCAGCCCTTCTCCGCGAGCGCCTTCGCGCCGTACTGGCTCATCCCCACGCCGTGTCCCCAGCCGGTGCAGGTCAGCGTCAGGCTGTCCTCATCCGCCTGCACCGTGAAATCCGCCGACGGCAGCGACAAAAGCCGCCGCAGCTCCGTTCCCGCGATCCGGACGCCGCCGACGCTGACCGACAGGATGCCGCCGGCGGCGCTCCGCTCCGACGCCCGAAACCACGTCTGCGGCGAATCCGAAAAATCGGCCTCCGGATACGCCGCACGGATGCGCGCGGCAAAGTCCTCCGCGGTAAACGTGTGCTCCGTGCGGTACATGGCGGCGTCCTCCTCGCCCGGACTGTAGACGCTGCGCAGATACGGGGCCCCGCCGCCCCAGACGTCGCGGGCGTCCTCCGTCATGCCGCCGGAGATCGCATGGAACGCCGCGAGGATCGGCTCCCCCTCGTAAACCGCGATCTTTCCGTCCGTCGCGGCGACGGCGGCGCGGAACTTTTCCCACTGCGCGGCGGAAAACCCCTTACCCGGCGCATACGCCATGCAGTGCCCGGACGAGGTACAGACCACCGCGCCGCTTTCGTGGAAGGTGGCGTCGGAGAGCCGGTGATACACCATCGTGCGCACCGCGATCGCCTGCGCCTCCAGCGCCGCCGCCGGAAACGACGCGGGCATCTCTCCCGCGACCGCGCCCGTCAGATAGTCCGTGAGCGTCATCGTCACCGCCTCGCCGTCCCGCTCCACCGCGAGAAAGACCGTTTCATCCGTACCGGCGGCGTCCGAAGCCTCCGCGGCCGTCTGCACCGCCCGCACCGCTTCCTCCGTCGTTTCCTCCTCCCGGACGAGCGCCATCGGCAGGCACAGCGCGATCAGCCAGGCAAGCGCCCCCGCCGCAAGCGTCTTCAGCATCCCGAAAAAACCTCCCTTCGCGCGGGAGCTTTCCCCCCGCGCTTTTTTCATTCTATGCGCGCGGGCGGAACGGATATGTCAAACGCATTTGACAGACCCCGCCGCGCGTGCTATAATGCTTTTATACACGACCAATGTACACGAATGCGGGCAAAAAAGGGGGCGAATGCGGGCGATGGCAAAGAAAAAGCCGTCCGGCGTCGGGCGGCAGTGGCTGTATGATCTGATGGAGAAGCCGGTCGGGCGGCTGTACGTCCTGTACGGCGAGGAGACCTTCCGGCGCGACGCCGCCGTCGGCATTCTGAAAAACCGGCTCGTCGACCCGTCCCTCGAGATGTTCAACTACCGTGCGTTCGAGGGCAAAGCCCTGACGCCGGAGGCGCTTACCGAGGCGCTCGACCGCCCGCCGATGATGGCGGAGCGCACGCTCATCCTCGTGCGCGACCTCGACGTGTACAAATCGAAGTGGCTCGAGCCGATCCTGAAGGATCTTCCGGATTACGCCTGCCTCGTCTTCGTCTACGACGTCCTCGAATGCAAGCCCGACGCGCGCACGAAGCTGCACGCCGCGATCACCGCCGCGGGGGAGCTCGCGGAGTTCACGCCCGCGCCGCCGGACGAGCTCGCGGCCTGGATCCGCTCCCGCTGCAAGGGACTCGGCACGCGCATCGGCACGGACGAGATCCGGCTGCTCGTCTCCCGCTGCGGCGGACTGATGCAGGGGCTTGCGGGCGAGATCGACAAGCTCTGCCTGTACGCCGGGAAGACCGTCACCGCGCGCGACATCGAGGAGGCCACCTCCGCCGTCCCCGAGGCGCAGGTCTTCCGGCTCTGCGACGCGCTCTCCGTGCGCGACGGACGCGCCGCGCTGCGCGGTCTTGCCGCACTGGAAGCCGCGCGGGAGGAGGCCATCCCGGTGCTCGCGCTGATCGGACGGCAGATGCGCAACCTCTATACCGCGCGCCTCGTACTCGACGCGGGCGGCACGTCCGACGAGATCGGCACGCTCTGCCGGTTCCGCTTTGCCTTCCAGACCGACTCCGTCGTCCGCGCCGCGCGCCGGCTATCTCTTCCGGGGCTCCGGGAAGCGCTGCGGCTCTGCGCGGACGCCGATTACGCGCTGAAATCCTCGCGCGCGGGGGACTATGACGTCCTGCGCGACCTCGTACTCGCGCTGTACCGCGCGCTCGGAAAGGAGAACGCCGCATGATCCGCATCCGGGAAGCCATCGTCGTCGAGGGGCGCTACGACAAGGCGGCGCTCGCCCCCCTCGTCGACACCGTCATCGTCGAAACGAACGGCTTCGGCATCTTCCGCGACCGGGAAAAGCTCGCCTATCTGCGCCGTCTCGCCGAAAAGCGCGGGCTTTTGATCCTGACGGACTCCGACGGCGCGGGCTTTGTCATCCGCAGCCACCTCAAAAGCGCCATTCCCGCCGCGCAGTGCAAGCAGGCGTTCATCCCCGAGCTTTCCGGCAAGGAGCGCCGCAAAGCCAAGCCCTCGAAGGCCGGCACGCTCGGCGTCGAGGGGATGCCGCCGGAGATCCTGCTCGCGGCGCTGCGACGCGCGGGCGCGACGATCGAGGGCGAGGACTGTCCCGCGCCCCCGAAGCTCAAAAAAAGCGATCTTTACGCGCTCGGGCTTTCCGGCACGCCCGACAGCGCCGAACGCCGCGCCGCGCTCTGCCGCCGCATGGGGCTTCCGTCCGGCATGACCGCGAACGCCCTGCTCGACGCGGTCGGCAGCCTTTACACCTACGAGGAATTCCTCCGCGCCGCAAAGGAGCTTCCCTGATGCCCGAAGACCGCGCGCACAGCATCGGCACCGAAAACGAGACCTCGCTGCATGCCGCCCTCAAGCATTACATCGACCCCGACCCCGCCCATCACGAGGTGCCGGCCGCGGGGCATATCGCGGACGTCCTCAACGACGGCGGCGCGTATGAGATCCAGACGCGCGGCTTCTACCGGCTGCGCGCGAAGGTCGAGCATCTCCTTACGCTCGGCCCCGTGACCGTCGTCTATCCCGCCGCCGCGGAAAAGCGGCTTTTCTGGATCGATCCCGAGACCGGCGACTGCACCGAGGGGCGAAAAAGCTCCAAACGCTGCACGCGCAGCTCGTTCTGGACGGAGCTGCCCGCGCTCGCGGAGTTTCTCGGGAATCCGCGCTTTGCGGCGAGGATCCTGCTGCTGGAGCTGGACGAATACCGGATGCTCGACGGCCGCGGCGCGTCGAAAAAGGCGCGCGCCACCCACGTCGACCGCGTGCTGCGCGGCATCCGCGACGATTACACCGTCCGCACGCCGGACGACCTTCTGGGGCTTCTGCCCGAAGGGCTTCCCGAACGCTTTACCTCCCTTGACTTTTCCAAAGCCGCGCATATTCCCCGCGCGTCGGCGCAGGCCGCGCTGCGCGTGCTGTACGCGCACGGTCTTGCCGGACGCGAGTCCGGCGAACGGCGGGGGTATACCTACAAAATCCAACCAAAAAGGAGCGAAAACCCATGAAGAAGAACCAGATCGCCGCGCAGGGCTACACCATCCGCGAGCTCTGCAAGACGCCCGAATCCACGGACATCGCCTTCGGCCGCGTCAAGGCGGCGGGCTACGACGCCATCCAGCTCTCCGGCCAGTGGCACATCGGCGTCGACACCCTCGCCGAGCTGACGAAGAAGCACGGCCTCGAGGTCTGCGCGACCCATATCGGCTTCCAGGAGATGGTCGACGACCTTCCCGGCGTCATCGAGAACCACAAAAAGCTCGGCTGCAAGTACGTCGGCATCGGCGGCATGCCGCTCGAGGCGCGCGAGAGCCCCGAAGCCTGCCGTGCGTTCGTCAAGAAGTTCAACGAGATCGGCCTGCGCCTGCGCGACGCGGGACAGGTTGCGATCTACCACAACCACAACTTCGAATTCGCTTCCTTCGGCGAAGAATCCCTGATGGACATCCTCTTTGAGGAAGGCGATCCGGATTCCTGGCAGTTCGAGCTCGACACGCACTGGGTCGTGCGCGGCTTCAACGATCCCGTCAAGTGGATCCGCAAGGTCGGCAGCCGCATGGAGTGCGTCCACTTCAAGGATCTGCACAACTACAAGGACGGCCCGACCTTTGCCGAGATCGGCGAGGGCGTCCTCAACTGGCCGGAGATCATCGCCGCCTGCCGCTCCATCGGCGTCAAGTGGTACATCGTCGAGCAGGACACCTGCCCGGGCGACCCGGTGGATTCGCTGGCGATCTCCCACCGCAACATGCTCCGCATGATCTGACGTTTTCCATTCGTTTCTGCGCAAAAAACCGGCTTTCCCCCTTTTTCCCGGGGAAAGCCGGTTTTTTCTCTGCATTTTTTACCGCACCTGCGCGCCGCCCCACTCGACGGCGGCAAAACCCTCCCGCACAAACGGCGAAACCGTCTGCGGCTCGATCCAGACGGGCTCGGGAAGCGCCTTCCACGCCATGAATACGCGCAGCAGGCTGTCCGGCGCGGGCTCGATCTCGAGCGCCGCCGCCTCCGTATAGGCGTCCGTCTGGAAGGAGATCAGGTTCCAGGCGTTGTTTTCCATCTGCGGCAGCCAGTAGACGATCATCTCATTGTACTCGCGCGGCAGGAGCCCCATCGCGGCGAGCGTCTCCTGCAGAAAAGCCGCCGTATCCGCGCCGCGGACGCAGAAGCCCTTCGTGAAATCGTATGCCGTATCGAGCACGCCGTCCCAGAACAGATAGCTGTACTCCCGCCCCGCGGCGTCGGTCAGCGTGCCGTCCGGCTGCGCCGTGACCCGCCACACGCCGTCCGCGTCCGGCGCGGGATACCGTGTGCCGGGGGTGCCGGAAAGCGTCAGCTTCACCGAAACGGGCGTCTCCGCCGATGGGTACAGATAGATGACCGGCTTCGCGGCCGTCGTTTCCTCCCGGTCCTGCGTCGTCTGTGCCGTCTGCGCGCCGTTTCCGGACATTCTTCCCGCAATTCCCCATACCGCCGCGGCGATCAGCAGCGCCGCCGCCGCGATCAGGAGCATCCGCTTCCTCTTCATATCGTATCGCGCCTCCCCATGGTCTTTTTTTGAGGGCGCTTTCCCGGTTCGCGCCCCGTTTTCATGGGGTAGGACGCCGGAGGAAGCCGATTTGTTCCGGGAGTGTTAAGGATTTTTTAATGTTTCTTCAAATCCTCTCAGAAACGGCTGCTCCATGCGGCGCTTCAGGGCGAAAAAGCGGCCGCTTTCGGGCTTCATCGGCCGGACGTAGAGCGCGGTCAGCCCCGCGAGGCGCGCGGCGAGGATGTCGGTGAAGAGCTGGTCGCCGACAAAGGCGGTTTCCGCCGCCGACGCGCCGAGCGCACGCCGCGCGCGCGTCAGCCCGAACGGCAGGGGCTTTCTGGCCTGCGGGATGCCGTCAAAGGGGAGGCAGCGGCAGAATTCCCGCACGCGCTTCATCGAATTGTTCGAGACGAGCATCACGCGGATGCCCGCGCCGTGCAGGCTCTCGAGCCACGCGATCGCGCTCGGCGTCGGACGGCGGCGCTTCGGGGGAACGAGTGTGTTGTCCAGATCGCACAGCACCGCGGTGATGCCCATCCCGCGCAGCGTCTCCGGCCGGATATCGGAGAACCTGCGGAAAACCCTGTCCGGACGCAATGGGTGTTTCATTTTCCTGTACTACACTCCCCGCAAAATTCATAAAATGATTGTACCACGACTGCAGGCAAATGAAAAGGGGGAAAACCGGTTTTGGATTGTAAAAACTTTGTGCTCGCGGTGCAGCCGTCCGAGGTCGGCGCGGTGCGGGCCGTCGAACCCGCGCGGCAGGCGACGCTTGCGTATTTCGGCTACCGCATCGTCGGGGGACGGCTGATGCGCGGCACGGGCGCGCCGGGACAGGGCGGGATGCCGATCCTCTGCGACGCGGGCTTCGACGGACAGCCCTTCGACATCCGCCGCTTCGGCGGAGACGTCGCGGCGGAGCTCGCCGCCCGTGCCGCGCGCGGCATCGTCGCGGATTTTGCGCGCGAGGACGCGCCCGTCCTGCGCGACACCGCGGCGGAGCTCGCCCGCATCGCCGCCGTCCGGGGGCTGCCGCTCTATACCTATCCCGCCTACGAGCCGTTCGCGCCCGGCGCGCGCGTGCTGATCGGCAGCGCCGTCGCGGAGGGGTCGCTCGCCGCCGTGCTGCACGCCGCCTGCGAGCGCTATACGCCGGAGCGCGTCGCGCTCGAGGTCATGCCCGTGCGCGTCGACTACGCGCTTCCGGCGTCCGACGGCAGCGGAAAGCGTCTGTCGGAGCAGGAGCTTGCGCGGATGCTCTCCTCCATGGCGCCGATGTCGTTTTTCTCGTCGGAGCTCTGCGCGAAATACTTTACCTACCTCGCGCCCGACCGCCGCGCGCATTTCGTCCTCTACGACGACGCCTCCACCGTCGCGCAGAAGCTGCGCGTTGCGGAAAGCTGCGGCGTGCGGACGGCGTTTTTCCTGTACGCCGAGGTCGCGGGGATGCTCGGGGAGCTCTGCGCCGCCGTATAAAATCAGGGCATCCGGCGCATACTCCCGGATAGATTTCGGATAAAACGGGAGGAAAGCGCCATGTTTTTTGCGGAACCCCACGAAGAGTCCCCGGAGCGGGACGGGTCCCCGGAGCGGGACAGGGAGCGCACCGTGGAGGAGCGCGTCGCGGCGGAGGTCGCGCAGACCGGCTCCGTCACCGCGCAGACGCCGCGCGGCGGCATCCACTGCCTGACCGTCGTCGGGCAGATCGAGGGGCACAGCGTGCTGCCGTCGTCGACCAAGTCCACGAAGTACGAGCACGTCATCCCCCAGCTCGCCGCCATCGAGGAAAGTCCCGAGATCCAGGGGCTGCTCGTCATCCTGAACACCGTCGGCGGCGACGTGGAGGCGGGGCTTGCCATCGCGGAAATGCTTGCGAGCATGGAAAAGCCCACCGTCTCGCTCGTCCTCGGCGGCGGGCATTCCATCGGCGTGCCGCTCGCCGTCGCGGCGCGCCGCAGCTTCATCGTGCCCTCCGCGACGATGACCATCCATCCGGTGCGGTTTACCGGCATGGTCATCGGCGCGCCGCAGACGTTCGCCTATTTCCAGAAGATGCAGGAGCGCATCGTCCGCTTCGTCACGGCAAACTCGCACATGGAGGAAAACCGGTTCCGCAGACTCATGCTCGAGACGGACGAGCTGGCAAGCGACATGGGCACCGTCGTCGACGGCGCGGAGGCGGTCAGAATGGGGCTGATCGACGAGCTCGGCGGCCTTTCGCAGGCGCTCCGGGCGCTGCACGAGCAGATCGACGGGTAAAACGGCTTGCTTTTCCGGACAGACCGTGCTATAATAAACCAAGTTTCAAACCTGTCCCCGAATCAGAAAGCGGGTTTCCCGCCCGAAATCCCCTCGTGAGGGAAACCCGCCGGCATCCATCGGATTTTGCTGTCAGGAAACGAAAGGACGGTTTTCGGAGGAAGGGGAGCCGTCTTTCCGGCAAAGGAGGTTTGCTATGGTTTTCACAATGATCGGCGGCGGCGCGCACCGCCTGCTGTCCACGGTCCGTCACGCGATCGCCTCGGGCGCGTTCCGCGAGGGCGGCGAGCTGCGCTTTTACGACCTCGACGCCGCGCGGGCGCAGGTCATGGCGGAAATGGTCCGGAAATCCCCGGAATACCGCGCGAATCCCGCGGAGATCGCCGTGCGCTGGGAGCTGACCCTCGAGCAGGCGCTGGAGGGGGCGGACGTTGTCAGCGTCACGCTGCTCGCGGGCGGCGCCTACGCGATGAACCTGTCGTCGGAGCTCGGCTGGAGCTACGGCTTCCTCGGCTCGGACAACGTCAGCTTCCCCGGCGCGTTTCTCGCGCTGCGCGGCGCGCCGATCCTGCTGAACGTCGCCCGCGTGATGGAGCGCGTCTGCCCGGACGCCGTGCTGCTGGATTTCGCAAACCCCGTCGGCGTGCTGTCCTGCATGGTCAGTACATATACGAAGATCCGCTGCTACGGCATCTGCGAGGGACACAACAACCACGCCTTCGACCTGACGCGCCTGCTGACCGGCGAGGACCGGTTCGAGCCCGGCTACGAGGTGCTCGTCGCGGGCGTCAACCACGCCTCGTTCATCACGGAAGGCTCGCTTGGAGGCGAGAACCTCTTTTCCCTGCTCGACCGGCGGCTCGCGGAGGTCGAGGATCCGATCGGCGCGATCGAATTTTCGCCGTACACCGGGGAGATCCCGCGCCGCTGGATGCGCTTCGGGCTGTCGAAGATCCTCTCGCTCTACCGCGAGCGGCACGCGCTGCTGTTCTCCGGCGAGGCGGACGGCTTCTCGCATTACTTCCATGAGGACGCGCTCGTCTGGCACGGCGAAGCGCCCGGGCACGACGGCGAGCTGCTCTCGGACGACGCGATGCGCCGCCTTGCGGAGGCGAATGCCGCCGACCGCGCCGCCCGTGCCGCCGCGAACGCGGAATTCGAGGCGCTCTCCCGCCGTCCGGCGGACGACATCCCGTGGTTCGATCCCGCGCGCCATGTGTTCTGCAGCGCAGTAAACGGCGACGTGCAGTCCCGCATCGTCACGGCGCTTTCCGGCGCGGCTCCCTTCCGCGTAGCCGTCAGCGCACCGAACACCGGCGCGGTCGAGAACCTCGCGCGCGGCATGGCGCTCGAGTATTCCCACACCGCCGACGCGTCCGGCCTGCATCCGATCGGCGGCCTGCGCGTGCCGGAGGGCGTCTACGGCATGACCGCGTCTCTCGCCGCCCATCAGACGCTGCTCGCGCGCGCCTGCTATACCGGCGACCCGCGCGACCTGCACGAGGCGCTGCTCGCGTACCCGATCGGCGCGGACACCGCCGCGGCAAGAGCGCTCTGGAAAAAGCTCTTAATCGCTTCCAGCGACACCATCGCGCCGTCCTATCAAGGACTGGCCGACATTCTGAAATGAAAGAAGATACCCGCATGACACTCGAAGAAATCCGCAGCGTTTTCGCAAATGACCGCTATGCCACCGAATGCGCGGGCGCCGTCATCGACGAGGCGGTCCCCGGACATGTCCGCGTCCACTGCGACCTCGCGCCGCGCCACAAGAACGCCGCGGGCGGCATCATGGGCGGCGTCGTCTGCACCCTCGCCGACTTCGCCTTCGCCATCGCGACGAACATGGACGGCATGGGCACCGTCTCCGTCAACTTAAACTGCTCCTTCATCGGCTCCGCGCGCGGCACGCAGCTCATCGCCGATGCCGAATGCGTCAAAAACGGCCGCAGCGTCGTCTTTTACACGGTCAACGTGCACGACGAGCAGGATCACCCCGTCGCGAAGGTCGAAATCACGGGCTTCCGGAAGGCTTAAACGGGCTTTCTCGCAAAAAAGCCGTCTCCGGCGAATATCCGGGCTCTATCCACCGCAAAAAACGCCCCCGTATGCACAAAAACCGCATACGGAGGCGTTTTTCGCCGTATTCACTTCGGGCTGCCGTCTCGGCGGATGCGGGCGTTCATCTTTTGAATCCTGCTTTTCCACGCGCAGTACTGCAGCAGCCATACAACGAGAAAGACCGCGGCAAAAATGCCGACATACGCGAGGACGCCGGCGACGGTGTGCTTCATCCAGTTTGTGACATAGGCGATCGGCAGCATAAGGACGCAGGCGGCGGCAAAATAGCTTCCGCTCTGCCGGGCGAGGCTCCAGGAATCCATCTCCCAGATGAGGGACGCCATTGCAAAGCCCGTCCCCATCACGCCGCAG
>JAEDGJ010000080.1 GCA_016297585.1 Clostridiaceae bacterium | reverse complement strand
TGTTGCGCGCGGCGGGTTCGATGATCGGCCCTCCCGCGGCAAGGGAATAGGCCGTCGAGCCGGTCGGCGTCGCGGCGATGACGCCGTCGGCGCGGTAGGAGCCGACCGTCGCACCGTCCGCCGCGACGGACAGGTCGAGGATGCGCCCCACGGTGCCGCGCGAGAGGACGGCGTCGTTGAGGACGTGCCCGCGCGGATAGGTCACGCCGCCGCGCACGGTCTGCACGCGCAGCATCATGCGCCGCTCGAGCGTATAGCGCCCGGCGAGCACCGTCCGCAGCAGCGGCAGCTCGTCCGGCTCCAGCTCCGACATGAACCCGAGATGCCCCATGTTCACGCCGAGGATCGGGATCGAGCGCGGCGCGGCGTTGGCGGCGACCCGCAGGATCGAGCCGTCCCCGCCGACGACGACGGCGAGCTGCGCGTCGTTGAGCGCTTCGGCCGCACCGGTCTTGCGGATATAGTCCGGCAGCGAATGCTCCTCCGGCGCGTACAGGCAGACCGATACGCCCGCCTCATGGAGGATGCGCGCCGCCTCCAGCGTCTTTTCCAGCGCCTCCGGACGCCGGCGGTTATAGTACAGCGCCGCCGTGCGGATGACCGGGTGTTTTTCCTGTTTCACGTCCGCTCATTCCCCCTTTTTGTCGTGGAGCTTTTCGCGCGCGACGGCCGCGTAATCCGGCCGCAGCAGCTCCGTCCGCCCCTTTTCGTACAGCGCGAGGTATTCGACATTGCCCTCGCCGCCGCGGATCGGCGAGACGCAGATGCCGCGCAGCCCGAGTCCCGCCGCCATCGACGCCTCCTCCAGCTCCCGCAGCACGCGCACATGCGCCGCGTGGTCGCGCACGACGCCGTTCTTGCCGACGGCGGCGCGTCCGGCCTCAAACTGCGGCTTGATGAGCGTCACCGCAAGCCCGTGCGCGTCGAGCAGCCCCGCGATGACGGGGTAGATGAGCTTTAAGGAGATGAAGCTTAAGTCCGCCGCGACGAGGGACGGCACGGCGTCGCCGATCGTCTCCCGCGTGACGCTGCGGGCGTTGACGCCCTCGAGCGAGGTCACGCGCGGGTCGGCGGCGAGCCGCGCGTCGAGCTGTCCGTGCCCGACGTCGATCGCCCAGACATGCGCCGCGCCGTTTTGCAGCAGGCAGTCGGTAAAGCCCCCGGTGCTCGCGCCGAGGTCGACCGCCGTCATGCCGCGCACGTCCAGCGAAAACGTCCGCAGCGCGTGGGCAAGCTTCAAGCCCCCGCGTCCGACGAACGGGTTGTCGTCCGCCTCGAGCACGTCGGCGTCCGAGACCTGCATCGCGGGCTTCGACGCGACCGCGCCGTTGACGCGCACGCGCCCCTCGCGCACGAGCTCCGCCGCGCGGCCTCTGCCCGAGACGAGTCCCCTTGCGCACAGCTCCGCATCCAAACGCGCCATATTATCCCTCCATCAGTCCGCGCACCGCGTCCGCGATGCCGCGTTCGTCGAGACCGCACATCCGCCGCAGCGACGGAATGTCTCCGCAGGGCAGCGTCCGCGCGCCCGTATTGAGGCGGCGTGCCCGGACGCGGAGCCCCTTTTCCGCGAGATAGGCCAGCGCGCGCTCGCCGATGCTGCCCGCGGCGGCGGCTTCCTCCGCAAAGACCAGCGGCGCGTCCGCAAACGCGTCGAGCGGCGGCAGCGGCAGGATGCGCAGCAGCTTCACGACCCGCACGCGCACGCCCTCCCGCGCAAGCGTCCCGGCCGCCGCGAGCGCCTCGTTTGCGAGGATGCCGTAGCAGACGACCGTCGCGTCGGGATGCGCGTCCGTGCCGGGCAGCTTTCCCTCATACGGCAGCACGGCGAGGTCCTCGCCGTCGCAGAACGTGCACGCGCCCTCGCCGCCGCGCGGATAGCGCACCGCGACGGGCCCCGTGCATTCGCATACGGCGCGGCGCAGCACGAGCTCGAGCTCCGCAAGGCTTGCCGGGGAGTAGACCGTCATGCCGGGCGCGCTGCCGAGGAAGCCGACGTCGAAGAGCCCCTGATGCGTCTCGCCGTCGCCGGGCACGAGTCCCGCGCGGTCGACGGCAAAGACGACGTGCACCGGGTCGATGCAGACGTCGTGCAGAAGCTGGTCGTAGGCGCGCTGAAGAAACGTCGAATAGATCGCGCAGACGGGGGTCATGCCGCCCTTGGCAAGCCCCGCCGCCATCGTGACGGCGTGCTCCTCGGCGATGCCGACGTCGAAGAAGCGCCGGGGGTAGTCGCGCGCGAAGCGCGTCAGTCCCGTGCCGGACGTCATCGCGGCGGTGATCGCGCAGACCGCGGGGTTTTCGCGCGCGAGCGCGTACACCGTCTCGCCGAACACGTCGGAAAAGCTGCGCGACGGACGGGAGAGAGACTCTCCGGAGAACGCGTCGAACGCCGCCGCGCCGTGGAAGCGGTCGGGCGCCTGCTCGGCGTATTCCGCGCCGCGTCCCTTGACCGTCAGGCAGTGGATGACGACGGGGCGGTTTAGAAGCTTTGCAAACGAGATCATGTCCCGCAGCTTGCCGATGTCGTGGCCGTCCACGGGCCCGAGATACGAAAAGCCGAGGTATTCGATGAACGACTGCGGCAAAAGCAGCGTCTTGACCCGCCGCTTCATGCGTTTAAGGAAGCCGCCGAAGCGCTTGCCGACGCTCTTTTCGACGAAGGTCTTGAAGCGGTAGTACGACGGGCGCGTGCGCACGCGGTTTAAGTAGTCCGCGATGCCGCCGACGCTCTGGGAGATCGCCATGGCGTTGTCGTTGAGGAGGACGATGACGGGCTCCTCGCCGCGTCCGATGTCGTTTAAGGCCTCCATCGTCATGCCGCCGGTCAGCGCGCCGTCTCCGACGACGGCGACGACGCGGTGGGTCTTTCCGCCGAGCGTCCGCGCGCGCGCGAGTCCCGCCGCGGCCGAGAGCGCGCCCGAGGCATGCCCCGCGACGAACGCGTCGGCCGGGCTTTCCCACGGACGCGGAAAGCCCGACATGCCGCCCGCCGTCCGGAGCGTCTCAAAGCCCTCGCGCCGCCCGGTCAGCAGCTTGTGGACGTAGCACTGATGCCCGACGTCGTAGAGGATGCGGTCGGAAAACGGGTCAAATTCCAGCGCCAGCGCGACGGAGATCTCGACGATGCCGAGGTTGGAGGCGAGATGCCCGCCGGTTTTGGCGATGTGCTCGATCAAAAACGCCCGGATCTCGGCACAGAGCCGGTCAAGCTCCGACCGGTCGAGGGTGTGGAGCGCCTCGGGACGCCGCGTCACCTCGTCCAGCACCGGGTAACGGTCTATCATCGTAAAAAGGCTCCTGATTTCAAAAGGTTTTTATGCAGTCTTTCGTATATTGTAGCATAGCGCGCCGGGAAATGCAAGGACTTTTGCGCATCCGCGGCGTTTTGCGCAAAAACCCCCGCGCGAAAGGGGAGAAAAAGCCCTCCGCCCGGGGAAAGGGGCTCCCCGCGGGCGGAGGACGGTGCGTTTTATGCGAAAAAGGGGCGTTTTCTTACTTTTCGATGGCTTCCAGCGGCGCTTTCAGCGCAGGCAGGCGGTTAAAGTCGAAATCCGCCGGCGCGGTCGAGGCCGCGGGCTTCGACGCGGTCCGGCCGGGGCCGCCGACCATCTCGATGAGACGGAAGGAGGAGGTGCTCCAGACGTTCGCGCCGCACCAGCCGTAGTAGATGCTGTCGCTGTAGCTCTTGTCATAGATGTTCGAGATGAAGGTGCCGCCGAGGACGGCGCTGCGGTAATCGACGCCCAGCACCTCAAACGGGATGACGAGCACGTTCATCCAGTAGCTCTCGGAGGGCTTTGCGCCCACGACCTGACGGGAGTAGGACGCCCAGTCATAGGGGCCCGCGTGGAACGAGGCGCCGGCGTCGTACTGCAGGATCTGATCGGCCGCGTCGCTGTAGAAGGCGTGGTGGTCGGAGAGATTCGTCATGTTGCCGACGAGGTAGGTCTCGTTGAACTCGGGGCTGTCCTTGAACCACGCGTCGAACTCGCTCATCGGCGCGATCTTGTCGTAGGGGTTTTCCTCGGTGCCGATCTTGTCGTTGGGGATCTTGTACGCCACATAGACGTTCTCGGTGTCCCACATCAGCCGCACCTCGACGTCGCGGAAGCAGTCCTCCAGCTCCTGTCCCTTGAAGACGGTGAGCGGGCGGATCTCGGACCACGGACCCTCGGTGACGGAGAGGTTTTCCTCGGCGGTCAGCACGTCGCGGCCGAGGCTCGTGTAGTACGCCGCGCCGTCCTCCGGCTCAAAGAGGCTCCACTTTTCGATCTGCTCCTCCGTGATGTCGCGGATGAGGCGGATGCGCGTTCTCTCGAGCTCGCCGTTGGCCATGCTCAGCGCGCGGTTCAGCGCGGTCATGACCGCGTCGGCGTTGCCCGCGTCGATGATGTACTTCTTGATGTAGGTATCGCCGCCGGTGATGTACCAGACCATGTCGTCGTTTGCGTCCCAGCCCTCCTGGATGAGACGGTAGTATTCCTGCATGTACTTCGAGCCGTTGCCGTAGGCCGCGTCGCAGAACTTGACGGTCAGCGCGTCGAGGTCGGCGTAGGGATCCCAGAACAGCTCGTTCATCAGCCAGTAGTAGAGGTGGTTCATGCTCCACGCGTCGTAGTTGTCATAGCCGGGCGCGCTGTCGACGCCGCCCTCGGGGGTGACGCCCAGGATGCCGAGCTCGGCGTACCACTGCAGATCCTGCTGCACCTTCTCGGCGATCGGACGGGAGTAGATCGTGCAGGGCAGGCAGGCGTAGTAGTTATAGACGACGATGTTCTTCGTCTTGGCCGCCCAGTCCTCGAGGTTTTTCTTGACCGAAACGTTGTAGCGGGAGGTCTGGATGGGGTTGTGGTCGTCGCCCTGGATGGGGGCGAACTGGATGATGATGTTGTCCTCGATGTCGATCGCGGGCGCGTATTCGGCGTAGATGTACGCGAGGGACACGAGCTTTAAGTTCGGGTCGAGCTCATAGAGCTTGCGCGCGGCGTGGTTGACGAAGTTCCAGTAGACGGTGGACTTGTAGTTGTCCATATCCGGGGTCACGGTGACGCCGTCCACGGTGAAGGGCTGGGTCGCGAGGTCGACGCCGTCCACGAACATGCAGAAGTGCTGGTTGTCGGACTGGCTGTAGCCGATGTACTGGAGGTTGTTTTCATGCGCGTAGTCGCAGAGCTCCTGCGCGAGCGCCTCGGCGGCCTCCATGTTGTAGAAGTTTAAGTTGCTGCTCCACTGGTTCTTCCAGGGGTTGCCCTGCGCGTCGGTCATGAAGTAATCCGGATGCTCGTCGAAATACTCGTCGACCTTGAGCGTCACGCCGGTGCCGAAGGGGATGAGGCCGTTGACGGTATAGGCATAGCCGTCGTCCGCGACGAAGGTGTCGATATCGCCCTTGAAGCCGCCGACGCGGGCGTTGAGCTTGGTGCGCCCGTCAAACCAGCGGGTGGCGGTGTCGGTGTGATGGACGCCGCCCGCACCCTGTCCGCAGGAGTTCCAGCCGCGGAAGGCGAACGGGGACTGCTCGCGGTAGTCGGTATTCGCGGCCTTCAGCGTCGCGCGCTCGGTGTAGAGCGTGCCGAGCGCGTCGTCGCCGCGCGTCCAGAGGATGCCGCAGTTCTCCTCGAGGAAGTCGTAGACGCCGTTGAGCACGCCCTTTTCGCAGGTGCCGAGGATGTAGAGCCTATTGCCCGCACGGCGGACGGCAAATCCGTCGGAATCGCCGAGCCACGCGAGGTCGTCGGCAAAGAGGGAGACGATCTCGGGGCTGGTTTCGGGCGTCGCGAGGACGATGCAGAGGTCCTCGTCCGGCAGCGTCTCCGCGCGCGGCAGCACGGCGCCGGAGATGCGCTCCACGGTATCCGTCAGCTCGGCCAGCGCGGTGGCGGCGATCTCGCCCGCGCCCTCGCCGAGGTAGACGCTAGCGCGCGCCTCGCCCTTTTCGGTCAGCAGAAACGGCGCGGACGCCGTCTCCGCGGAGATGGGTGCGGCGGTGAGCGCTTCGTCCGCCGCCAGCGTCATGCCGCCGGCGCCCACCGAGACGAGAAGCCCCGCCGCGAGCGCCATGGAAAGTCCTTTTTTCCAGAAACGGTTCATTTTGGACAGAAAGTTTGTCATGAGCCAATGTCCTCCTTTTTTTCTTGCGGTACCGCATTCATTTTTCAGAGCAGACATGTTTTTCCCCGGTTCCGATGAAAAAAGCCTTCCCCCTTTCCGTAAAAAAAGCGCACACCGGAAGTCGTTTTTGGCGCGGCTCCGTGCGATAGAAGCGGGTTTGTGTCGGCGAATCGTATGGTTTTCACAGAATTTATACAAAATCGCAGACGAAAACGATCCGTTCTTAACAGAAAGTATAAACGCTTTTGGTTATTTTGTCAATGACGCAAAAACACACAAAAGCAAAGCCGCGTTTTTATCGATTCTGCAAAATGATCGAAAACGGCGGCGGGGAAGGGCGCGCGGTTGTGGATTTTCCGGGTTTACAAGGGAAGGAAACTGTGTTATAATAGCTCGGTTATTGATAAATGCAGACTTTTATCGGATTTTGGAGGAATCTCGTTTGATTCGCAGCAATTTACGCAACGTCGCGATCATCGCGCACGTCGACCACGGCAAGACGACGCTCGTCGACCAGATGCTCCGCCAGGGCGGCATTTTCCGCGAAAACCAGAGCGTGCAGGAGCGCGTGATGGACTCCGGCGACCTCGAACGCGAGCGCGGCATCACCATTCTCGCGAAAAACACCTCGGCGATGTACCACGGCATCAAGATCAACATCGTCGACACCCCCGGCCACGCGGACTTCGGCGGCGAGGTCGAGCGCGTGCTGAAGATGGTCGACGGCGTTCTGCTGCTCGTCGACGCGTTCGAGGGGCCGATGCCGCAGACCCGCTTCGTGCTGCAGAAGGCGCTCGACTTGAACCTTCGCGTCATCATCGTCGTCAACAAGATCGACCGCCCCGACGCCCGTACCTCCGAGATCGGCGACGAGGTGCTCGAGCTGATGCTCGACCTCGGCGCGGATCCCGACATCCTCGACAGCCCCATCGTCTACTGCTCCGGACGCGAGGGAACGGCCTCCCTTTCGTGGGACGAGCCCGGAGAGGACCTCGCCCCGCTGTTTGAGACGATCGTGCGCACCATCCCCGCGCCCGACGTCGACACCGAGGGCCCGTCCCAGATGCTCGTCTCCTGCGTCGACTACAACGAGTACGTCGGCCGTATGGCCATCGGCCGCATCGAGCGCGGCGCGTTCCGCGTCGGTCAGGAGATCCAGGTCTGCGACTACCACCGCACCGAGACCTCCACGCGCGGCCGCATCACCGCGCTGTACCAGTTCGACGGACTCAAGCGCACGCCCGTCGAGGAAGCGGTCGCGGGCGACATCGTCTGCCTGTCCGGCATCGAGACGATCAACATCGGCAACACGATCTGCACCCCCGCCTGCGTCGAGCCGGTGGCGTTCGTCAAGATCTCCCCGCCGACCGTCGAGATGACCTTCATGGTCAACGACTCCCCGTTCGCCGGACGCGAGGGCAAGTTCGTCACCTCCCGCAACCTGCGCGACCGCCTGTTCCGCGAGCTGCTGCGCGACGTGTCGCTGCACGTCGAGGAGACCGACTCCACCGACGCCTTCCGCGTGCTCGGACGCGGCGAGATGCACCTGTCCATCCTGATCGAGACGATGCGCCGCGAGGGCTACGAGCTGCAGGTCGGCGCGCCGCGCGTGCTGATGCAGGAGATCGGCGGCGTGCTGTGCGAGCCGTTCGAGGAGTTCGTCGCGGACGTCCCGGCGGAGTGCGTCGGCTCCGTGATGGAGAAGCTCGGCGCGCGCAAGGGCGAGCTCGTGCAGATGACGCCGATGGGCAGCCGGATGCGGCTGGAGTTCATCGTGCCGTCGAGAGGCCTGTTCGGCTACCGCTCGGAGTTCATGACGGATACGCGCGGCGAGGGCATCATGAGCGCGGTCTTCCACGACTACGCGCCGTATAAGGGCGAGCTGCCGGGAAGAAGCGTCGGGTCGCTCGTGTCGTTCGAGACGGGCGAGGCCGTCACCTACGGCCTGTTCAACGCGCAGGAGAGAGGCTCGATGTTCATCACGCCCGGCACGCCGGTCTACGCCGGCATGGTCGTCGGCTGCTCCCCGAAGGGGGACGACATCGTCGTCAACGTCTGCAAGAAGAAGCACATCACGAACATGCGCGCCGCCGGTTCGGACGAGGCGCTGCGGCTCGTGTCCCCGCGCATCATGAGCCTCGAGGAGTCGCTCGAGTACCTCGGCGCGGACGAGCTGCTGGAGGTCACGCCCAAGAGCCTGCGCATCCGCAAGCGCGTGCTCGACCATTCGGAGAGAATGCGCATCGCGTCGAAGAACAAGGCGCAGTCCTGAAAAAAACACATCACCCCCGCCGGGAAAACGGTTCCGGCGGGGGTGTTTTTTATGCTTTATGCGTGTTTAGCCGAGGGTCTCGACGTCAAATTCGCCGTTGGTGCATTCGATGCGGAGCGTCCGCGCGGCGTTCTGCGTGCCGAGGACGGGATATCCTTCGGCGGTGAAGCCGTACTGCCCCTCCGAGAGCTCCATGCCGTCAAAGTCGAGCTCGCCGTTCACCGTATGGAACGTGACTTCGTACTCGGAGGGCGCTCCGGCGAGCGTCAGCTCGGCATCGGCGTTGACGGCCGTGAAGTCCGCCTCGCGCGCGTCGAGCGTCAGCTCGAAATGGCCGTTCGTCGAGGTCGCCGTCAGCGTATCGCAGGTCAGGGTGCCGGAAAACGAGCCGTTGACGTTTGTATAGACCGCGTCGCGGGCGCGCAGATCCTTTGCATACGTCTCGCCGTTGACGCCGGAGAGCTGTACGGACGCCGCCTCCAGCGCGCCGATCTCCACATAGCCGTTCGTGCAGTCGACCGTGAGCGCGTCGAGCTGCATCCCCGCGGGGTACTCGACCGTGAGGGTATCGGTGCCGCTGCGGAAGTCGAAGCCGATCGAGCCGGAGGTCGTGTCCTGCGAGATGCGCAGCGTGCCGGAGTCCTCCGCGACGGTGAGCGGGACGTCATAATAGCGCGTGTAGTGCACGCTCACACACGCCGCCGTGTCCGAGGGGACGAGCAGGACGTCCGGCGTGACGACGGCGATCTCGAGGCGCCGCACGTCCTGCTGCGCGGTATAGTCCTGCGTCAGCGGCTCGGCGGACGGCTCCGGCACGCGCAGGTGCAGCCGGTGGGTGGTTTCGTCGTAGTCGACGTAGAGCGGGGTCAGAAAGCTGTTCCAGATGCTCCGCATGCCGTCCTTCGCCGACGCGATCGCGCCCGCGCAGACGAGAAGCCCCAGCCCGAGCAGGCAGGCGGCGATGATGGCGAGTGTTTTCGTCCATTTTTTCATGCGTTTTCCCCTCCTTTGCGGGCTTTTCCGGCGATCTTACGCACCGCCGCGCCGAGCCAGCGGAAAAACTGCCCGACGCCGCGCCAGATGCCGTAAATGACGTACGACAGCGCGATGACCGCGAAGATCGTGACCGCGAGGCCGCAGAGCGCGAGCCCGACGGTGAAAACCGCCGCGCTGCCCGTTAAAAGTCCCGCGCCGAGCATCCAGATCGCGCGCACGCCCATGACGATGGCAGCCGCGACCGCCGCGGCGATGACCGCGCCGGCCGAGATGATGACCGCCGCCGCCGCGATCAGCACGCACAGCGCCGCGACGACGAGGCACAGCGCGACCGGCAGCGTCACCGGCAGCGACAGTACGCCGAACACCGCCGCGAGCGCGCGCCAGGTGTTGCGCGGCGTCGGACGCTTTGCCGCGCGCGAGAATGCCGCCTCGCGGCAGAGCTTCAGCGACAGCTCGCCCGGCGGATCGAGCGACGCGACGACCTCCTCCTCGCTCCGCCCGGCTTCCACGCCGTCCTCGATGTATTCCCGATAATACCGCAGCGCCTCCTGACGCTCCTCCGGCGGCAGCGATGCCAGACCGTGCTCGAGGATCGTCAGGAATTCCTCCTTACTCATCCTTTTCCCCTCCGTCGGGAAGCGGCAGCGGCTGCCCCTTCCCCATGATAAATTCGACGATGTGCGCAAGCTCCGCCATGTCCGCGCGCGCCTGCGCCAGTCGTTCCCGGCCGCGCGCCGTCATGCGGTAGTACCGGCGCAGCCGCCCGCCGTATTCCGCGTTGTACGTCTCAAAACACCCCTGCTGCTCCAGCCTTCGCAGTACCGGATACAGCGACGACTCCGATACGCCCAGCAGCGAGACCGTCTTCTGCGTCAGCTCATACCCGTAGGTATCGCCTTCGCCGACGACTGCCAGCACACAGGCGTCCAGAAGCCCTTTTTTCAGCTGAGGATCCATGCGGCACTCCCTCCTTACGGCCTATACTATATCATGTATAATATGGTTTGTCAAGTAGTATTGTCCATATTATAATATATTTTTTCGGGACTGCCGAATTCTCACGAAAAATTAAAGAAAACCTTACGCATTATTTTCTTGTCAAGAAAGCGCGGATATGGTAGAATAAGCGGGAAACATTTTAGCGTGTCAGGGCGTCTAACGCTTATAAAGCCCGGATTTTCCGAAAGGACGGATGATATGAAGCTATACGGAGGCGGCGGCCGCCGCGTCAGCGGAAAAGAGGAGAAGCCTTCGCGCCGGGAAAGCGCCGCGCGGGAGACGGAACCGAAGAAAAGCGACTATGCCCGGGACGACGCGGGCTATTATCTGATCGAAGACGACGAGGACGTCGTTTCGGCTGCCGGAGCCGCCGCGGAGACCGGCCGGACGGACAATACCCCGCCGGTACGGAACGTCTCCCCGGCGGACAGAACCGCCGCGCAGCCGCGTCCGGGTCAGGCGGGCTACCGCTGGGTGGACGACGAGGACGTCGTATACACGTCGTCGCATGACGGCGGCGCGTCGGACGGTTCAAACGGCGGCGCGCGGATGCCGAAAGCGGAGCCGCCGAAGCGTGCGGCGAAAAAGCGCAGGCGGCGCTGGCCCTGGGGCGTCGGCATCACCGTGGTGATCCTCGCGGCGCTCTATCTGATCGCGGTTTTCTCTCCGAACGCGTTCATCACGAAATGGCGCACGATCTACATCGAAACGGCGATGAGCACGAAGT
>JAEDGJ010000079.1 GCA_016297585.1 Clostridiaceae bacterium | reverse complement strand
CCTCCAGCGCCTCGCGGGGGGATTCGCAGACGCGCACGCCGGATGCGGCGTCGCTCGTGACGGCGCAGGCCGTGCACACTTCGCAGCCGTCGCGCGCGAGCATGGCGGCCAGATGCGCAAAACGCCGGTCGCCGCCGAGTACGGCGGCTTTCAGGGGATGATCCATCGTTTTTTCATGACTCCTTTCCCCCGTTTTGCACTCCCCGCATGGGAAAAAGACGGCGGACGCGGCGGGGAGAAACGGGAAAGCTGCCGGAGGGCGGTTTTCGCGCGCCCCCGTGCTTTCCCAGCATATGCGGCAGGACGGGCGAAGGTGTAAATGCGCCTGCGTTCCGTTAAAGCTGACAGGAAATGATGTATATTTTTTTGCGAAAACGTCAATATAAACCTTGAAAAGCGAAGAGGAACGTGGTATAATGGCTCCGTAATATGTAAAGGAGAATGGAGAGTGGGCTTTGCCGGTGAGGCTTTGCCTACTCTCTTGCATTTCTGACGACTACTGTGGCAAGGAGCGGACTATGCCGAAATCGAAAAATGCCGAAGAGACCATCCGCGCGTTTGCGCTCCCCGTCGTGGAAAAGCTCGGATACCGCCTGTGGGACGTCGTTTACGACAAGTACGGCGGCTACTCCGAGGTGACGCTCTATATCGATCATCCCGACGGCGGCGCGATCGGTACGGAGGACTGCGAAAAGGTCAGCCGCGCCGTCGACCCGCTGATGGACCGCTACGACCCGATCGAGGAAGCGTACACGTTCAGCGTGTCGAGCTGCGGCAGCGTGCGGACGCTGCGCCGGGCGGAGCAGTTTGAGGCGTACCTCGGCCGTCCGGTGGAGGTCCGGTTCTACCGGGCCGAGAACGGCGCGAAATCGGCCGCGGGAACGCTGATCGCTTATGATAACGGCGCCGTGACGATCGCCGCGGCGGACGGTGAGGAAAAGACGTATGCGGCCGGACAGGTCGCGCAGGTCAAAACTGCGGAGGAAGAAGAAGAGGATGAACAAGAATGAGAGCCAGGGATAAAGCACAGAAGAAGGAAACCGCGGTGGGCGCCGAGATGTTCGCGGCGCTGGAGCTTCTGGAAAAGGAAAAGGGTATCCCGAAGGATTATATGCTCGAAAAGATCGCCCAGGCGCTGACGACCGCGTTCAAGCGGGACAACGAGGGCGCCGGCGACAACTGCATCGTCGAGCCGGACGAGAAGCGGCGCGAGCTGCGCGTGTACGCGCAGAAAACCGTCGTCGAGGAGGTCGAAAACCCCGCGATGGAGATCACCCTCGAGGACGCGCGCACCATCCGCGGCGGCTGCGAGCTCGGGGACGTCGTCAACGTCGAGATCAAGACGATGAATTTCGGCCGCATCGCCGCGCAGACCGCCAAGCAGGTCATCATCCAGGGCATCCGCGAGGCCGAAGCGGGCATCCTCTATAAGCGCTTTACGGCGAGCGAGCACGAGATCCTCTCCGCGCTCGTGTCGCGCATCGATCCGCGCAACGGCAACGTCATCCTCGAGATCGACGCCATGCGCAGCGGCACCGAAAAGACCGAGGCCGTCCTGCCGCAGAGCGAGCAGGTGCGCGGCGAAACGCTGCACGAGGGCGACCGCGTGCGCGTCTACGTCGTCGAGGTGCGCGTCGAGCGCAACCGTCCGCGCGTCCTCATCTCCCGCACGCATCCGGGGCTTGTCAAGCGGCTGTTCGAGCTGAACGTGCCGGAGCTGCGCGACGGGCTCGTCGAGATCAAGAGCATTTCCCGCGAGGCGGGTTCGCGCACGAAGATGGCGGTCGCCGCGGCGCAGGCCGAGATCGATCCGATCGGCGCCTGCGTGGGTCCGCGCGGCGAACGCGTCAACGCGGTCGTCTCGGAGCTGAAAGGCGAGAAGATCGACATCGTCCGCTATTCGGACGACATGGAGGAGTACATCGCGGCGTCCCTCGCGCCCGCGTCGGTCCTGAAGGTCGAGGTCGCGGAGGATAAAAAGAGCTGCCGCGTCGTCGTGCCGGACGACCAGCTCTCCCTTGCGATCGGCAAGGAGGGTCAGAATGCGCGGCTTGCGGTGCGTCTGACCGGCGTCAAGATCGACATCAAGTCGAAGAGCCAGGAGGAAGCGGTCCGCGCGGCGGAAGCGAACTCGTCGGAAGCCGACCCGTCGGAGACCGACCCGTCGGTTTCCGACTTGACGGAGACTGCCGCGGAGGACGTTCCGGCGGAGGCTGCCGCGCCGGGGACGGAGGAGTAAATGAGCGATGCAGAAGCCGAAGAAGATCCCGATGCGGCAGTGCCTGGGCTGCCGGGAGCATAAAGCGAAGCGGGAGCTGCTGCGCGTCGTGCGCTCGCCGGAGGGCGAGATCAGTCTGGACGCGCGGGGAAAGAAGGCGGGGCGCGGGGCGTACCTGTGTCCCGATACGGCGTGTCTGAACAAGGCCAGGCGCAGCCGCGCGCTGGAGAGAGCGCTCGAGTGCGAGATACCGGACGAAGTATACGGCGCGCTGGAGTCGCAGATGAGCGAGGCAAAGAAGGATTTACAATCGGAAAAGCCGGAAATCACCGGTTAATGGGGGAAAACAACGTTTTGGATAAACAGTTGCTGCTGTTTGGACTGATGCTCAAAGCCGGACGGATCGTCGTCGGCGACGAGCCTGTGACCGACGCGATCCGCCGGGGCGAGATCGACGTGCTGTGCGTGGCGGGAGACGCCGCGGCCAATACGGCCGACCGCTTTGCGCGCTACGCGGAGGAAGAGGAGCTGCCGCTGGTGCGCCTGCCGTATGACAAGAGCGAGTTCGGCGGGGTGCTCGGACGCCGGGAGGTCGCCGTCGCGGGCATTACGGACGTGGGCTTTGCGGCGAGGCTTCTGGAGCTTGCCGCCGAATCGGATGCGTCGCTTGCCGACGCCGCCGCCCGGTACCGCCGGAAGGCCGACGCGATCGTCGAGGAACAGAAGAAAAAGCGCCGCGCGTCGAAAAAGCCCGCCTGGCAGAAAGCTGCCGCACCCGCCGCGGCCGAAGCTGCGCCGCAGGAGAAAAAAAGCGCCGAGGCAGCGTATTCCGCGCCGGAAAAGCGTTCCACGCCGGAAAGGCGCTCCGTGCCGAAGAAGAACGGCGCGCCGCGGTATTCGGAGAACCGGGAGGCGCCGGGCAAGGTCTATGGCCGCGCGCCGCGCTCGCAGAAGGTCTCCCTCGGGGAGCGCCGCCGCGAGGATGCCGCGCGCAAGCTCGAACGGCAGGAAAACGGCGCCGCGGAATTCCGCACGGGCGGCAGACCGGCGTATGACGGGAAAAACCGCGCGTACGGCGGCGGAAGATCCGGCGGACGGCCCGTGTACGGCGAAAAAAAGCCCGCATACGGCCGCAGCGGTGCGAAAAAAACGTTCGATCCCCGCGAAAACCGCAACAAAAAAGAAAACGCGCCCCGGTCGGGCGGCCGCACTCCCTCATATGCCGGGGGCGCGGCGGAAAAGCGTCCTGCGGCACCGTCCGTGAAGCGTGGAAAGGGAGGTAAGGCATAATGGCTTCCAAATACAGAATCCATGAAATGGCGAAGGACTTCGGCATGCAGTCGAAGCGGATTATGGATATGCTCGGAGATATCGGGGTCATACCCAAGAATCATATGCAGGTTTTAGAGCCGGATCAGCTGAATTACTTATTCGACAGGCTGACGGCGCAGACCCAGACTCCGGACATTCAGGCGGCGCTCGCGGCACAGGCGGCGCTGCCCCCGAAGCAGAAGCCCAAAGCCCCGCCGGCCCGTCCCGCGGAACCGAAAAAGGAAGCGCCCGCGCCCGAGGCGGCAAAACCGGAGCCGAAGTCCGCTCCTGCGGCGGCAAAGCCCGAGCCGAAGCCCGCTCCGGCAGAACCGAAGCCCGCTCCGGCAGAACCGAAGCCCGAGCCGAAGCCCGCGCCCGAGGCAGCTAAGCCCGCTCCGGCTGCTCCGAAGGCAGAGCCGAAAGCCGAAGCGCCGAAGCCCGCGCCCGAGGCGGCAAAGTCCGAGCCGAAGCCCGCGCAGAATCCGCCCCGTCAGAACGCGCAGCCGCAGGGCAATGCCCAGCAGAATCAGCGCGGCGACGCCCGCCGCCAGCGCTTCCAGGCGCCCGTCGTGCCGGCGAAGCCCAAGAAGACGGAAAAGCCCGAACCCCGCCGCGCCGAGCAGCCGAAGAATACGATCACGCTCCAGGGCCGCATCGCCGACAACGAGCCGATCGTCGTGACGGCCGCCGACGAAAAGTCCAAGGGCCGCAAGATCGATACGCGCGGCGAGAGCGTCAACCTCGACCGCTACGACGAGCGCATCGAGAAGTTCGTCCCCGACAGCGTCGCGGGCTCGGATTCCTCCAAGCAGAAGATCACGAAGAAAAATACCGATAAAAAGCCCGCCATGTCCGCCAAAAAGCGGCAGGAAGAGGCCGACCGCATGAAGAAGCTGCGGCAGGAGATGCTCAAAAAGCAGACCCTGAAGGTCATGATCCCCGACGAGATCGCCGTCGGCGAGCTCGCGATGCGTCTGAAGAAGACCGCCTCCGAGGTCATCAAGCAGCTCATGAAGCTCGGCATCATGGCGTCCGTCTCCCAGTTCATCGACTACGACACCGCCGCGCTCGTCGCGATGGAGCTCGGCGCGAAGGTCGAGCATGAGGTCATCGTCACGATCGAGGACCGCCTGATCGACGACTCCGAGGACCGCGAGGAAAATCTCTCCCCGCGCGACCCCGTCGTCGTCGTCATGGGTCACGTCGACCACGGCAAGACCTCGCTTCTCGACCGCATCCGCAAGGCCCACGTCGCCGCGGGCGAGGCGGGCGGCATTACCCAGCACATCGGCGCGTACCGCGTGCATCTCAACGGACGCGACATCACCTTCATCGATACCCCCGGCCATGAGGCGTTCACCTCCATGCGCGCGCGCGGCGCGTCCGTCACCGACGTCGTCATCCTCGTCGTCGCCGCGGACGACGGCATCATGCCGCAGACCGTCGAGGCCATCAACCACGCCAAGGCCGCCGGTGCGCCCATCGTCGTCGCGATCAACAAGATCGACAAGGAAAACGCCCAGCCCGACCGCGTCCTCCAGCAGCTCACCGAGTATGAGCTGGTGCCCGAGCAGTGGGGCGGCGACACGATCTGCTGCCCGATCTCCGCGCTGAAGGGCGAGGGTATCGAAAACCTGCTTGAAATGGTGCTTCTGACCGCCGACATGATGGACCTGAAGGCCAATCCCGACCGTGCGGCCAAGGGTACCGTCATCGAGGCGCGCCTCGACCGCGGCAGAGGCCCGGTCGCGACCGTGCTCGTCCAGAACGGCACGCTGAACGCCGGCGACGTCATCATCGCGGGCACCTCCGTCGGCCATGTGCGCGTGATGACCAACGACCGCGGCGAAAAGATCGAGCACGCCGGCCCCTCCGTCCCCGCGGAGATCGTCGGCCTGTCCGAGGTGCCGTCGGCGGGCGACCTGTTCTACGCCGTCGAGGACGAGCGCATGGCGCGCGAGCTCGTCGAACAGCGCAAGAACGAGCAGAAGAACGAGATCGCCTCCCATGTCCAGCGCGTGTCGCTTGACTCGCTGTTCGACTATATCAAGGAAGGCGAGATGAAGGAGCTCAACATCATCGTCAAGGCCGACGTCAACGGCACGGCCGAGGCGGTGAGGGGCTCGCTGGAAAAGCTCACCAACGACGAGGTGCGCGTGCGCGTCATCCACGCGGGCGTCGGCGCGATCAACGAGTCCGACGTCATGCTGGCGAGCGCCGCGAACGCGATCATCGTCGGCTTCAACGTCCGTCCGTCGCAGGCCGCATCCGACGCGGCGGAGACGGCGAAGGTGGATGTGCGGCTCTACCGCGTCATCTACGACTGCCTCGAGGAGATGGAAGCGGCGATGAAGGGCATGCTCGCCCCGAAGTACCGCGAAGCCGTCCTCGGCCGCGCGCAGGTGCGTCAGGTCTACAAGATCAGCGGCGTCGGCACGGTCGCGGGCAGCTATGTCCAGTCCGGCAAGGTCACCCGCACGGCAAAGGTGCGCATCGTGCGCGACGGCATCGTCATCTTCGAGGGCGAAATGGCGTCCCTGAAGCGCTTCAAGGACGACGCAAAGGAAGTCGCCCAAGGCTACGAATGCGGCATCGGCATCGATAAGTTCAACGACATCAAGGTCGACGACATCATCGAAGCCTTCGTCATGGAAGAAATCAAGCAGTAAAAAAACCGTCGCGGGCGGCCGGTCGGGGAATGCCCCCTTTGCGGCTGTCCGCGATGCTTTTTCTCAAAGGGACTTACAGGAAAGGAAAACTATGGCAAACAATCGTATCGACCGCATTTCGGCGGAATACCACCGCGCCATGGCCGAGGCGCTGCGCACCGTGAAGGACCCGCGCGTGTCGGGCATGACGTCCGTCACCCGCTGCGAGGTCACGGGGGATCTGCGCTACGCGAAGGTCTATATCAGCGTCCTCGGCGGCGACGAAAAGGAGGCTCTGCGGGGCCTGAAATCCGCCGCCGGGTACCTGCGCCATGCCGTCGGCGAGAAGCTGCAGCTCCGCGCGTCGCCCGAGCCGGTGTTCCATATGGACGATTCCATCCGCTACGGCGCGCAGATTCTCGAAAAACTGCATGAAATCGAGGGGAAACAGGGTGAGTAACCTTCTCGTGACGCCGGAGGAAGCGGCGGAGAGACTTCTGGCGCTGGACCGCGTGCTCGTTTTAACGCACCGGCGCCCCGACGGGGATACCATCGGCAGCGCGGCGGCGCTCGTCCGCGGACTGCGCAGCCTCGGGAAAACGGCCTATGCCTGCCCGAATCCCGATCTGACGCCGCGCTATGAGCCGTTTCTCGTGCCCTGCTATCCGCCCGAGGGCTTTGTGCCGGACGCCGTCGCCGCCGTGGATATCGCCGCCGAGACGCTGCTGCCGGATTCGATGCGCGCCTATGCCGCGCAGACCGCGCTTTCGATCGATCATCACGGCACAAACCGCCTTTTTGCGCGGGAAACCTGCGTCGAGCCGGACAGCGCGGCGACGGGAGAGCTGGTCTATGCCATTCTGCGGCGGATGGGCGCCGAAATCGACGCGCAGACCGCCGACGCGCTGTATACCGCGATCTCCACGGATACCGGCTGCTTCCGCTATTCGAGCACGACCCCGCGCACGCACCGCATCGTCGCCGAGCTGATGGACGCGGGCTGCCGGGCGGCGTATCTGAATCAGGAGCTGTTCGAGATCCGCACGCCCGCGCGCGTCGCGATCGAAAGCGCGGTGCTGCGGGACATCGCCTACTACGCGTCCGGCGCCGTCGCGGTCGCGAAGGTGTCGCAGGCGCTCGTCGCCCGCACCGGCGCGACGGAGGACGACATGGAGACGCTGTCGTCGATGGCGCGGCGCATTGAGGGTGTGCGCGTCGGCGCGACGCTGTACGAACGGCGCGAGGGCATCAAGATCTCCGTCCGGACGGACGAGACGGCGGACGCCTCGGCGATCTGCGCGCGCTTCGGCGGCGGCGGACATCCGAGAGCGGCCGGCTGCACGCTTACGGGAGAGGGCATGACGCTCGACACCGCGTCGCGGGAGATCCGCTGCGCGATCTTTGATCTGGTGGAGGGGCTTACATGGACGGACAGCGACCGGCAGTAGCGTTTGACCGGCCGTTCGGCGCGCTCCCCTTCCTCGGCACGGCGCTGGCGGTGCTGTGCTGGGGGAACGCGGCGTGGACGGTGGCGGATCGGTTTTTGACAAAGCTCGTGTCCCCGACGCTGGGGGAAAACCTCGCGCGGTATCTCGACGTCAAGAGCCTTGTCACCTGCATTCTCTTCTCCGGCGGCGCGCTGATCTGCTATCTGCTGGCGGCGAAGGCGACGGAATCCATCGCAGATAAGGGCGGCTTCCTGATCGGCGCGGCCTCGGCGGCGCTGACGGTGCTCGCGACCGCGCTGTCGTATGTGCTGAAGGACACGCTTGCCGTCGATACGCTGTGCCGGACGCTGGCGGCGGCGCTTCTCGCAGCGGCATTCCTGCTGTTTGCGATCAACCGGGAAAACTCGCGCGACGCCCGGAGCTTTTCGTCGATCGCCGCGGGCTTTCTCCTGCTGCGCGTGTTTGCGTATCTGGCGAACTATTACGCGGTCTGGCTTCTCGAGACGCAGGCGGCGGGCGCACGGCTCCTCGCCGTGTCGAGCGGCTTCTTCCTGTTTACGAACGTCGTCGCCTACGTTTTTGCCGGTACGGCGTTCCTGTTCATGCGCACGCCCGTACCCGCGCCGCAGTACCCGCCGAAGCTGAAATACTGATAAAGAAACGCCGTTTTCCGTCCATAAAAAGACGAAAACGGCGTTTGTTTTTTTTGAAAAAAAGCCCGCTCCCCTGCCCGGCTGCCGGGGCTTCAGAGCGACGCCGCCGGGAGCGAGAACAGCGCCGCGTGCCGCACGACGCCGTCCGACGACGCGGTGCAGGAGACATGCAGCCAGCCGCCGGAGACGCAGGCGCACGGATAATGCCAGTGCGGCCCCGCACCGAGAGCCGCGTCCGCGCCGTCCGCGAGCAGCCATCCCCGGGAAAACGGCGCGCCGCTCCCCTCCCGCAGCGCGAGCACCAGCCGCGAACGGTCATGGGCGGGGGTAAGCTCGTT
Organism: Clostridiaceae bacterium; assembly: GCA_016297585.1. Lineage (GTDB taxonomy): Bacteria > Bacillota > Clostridia > Oscillospirales > QAMX01 > JAAZKA01. Next base: position 2,524 of record JAEDGJ010000079.1, on the reverse strand, counting down.
GTAGATCAGGTACTGCCGCCCGTCGGGAAGCGTGCCGCCGCAGACCTTCGCCGGCGCGATGGGGAGCGCGCAGGGCTGCATCGCGCTCCAGCTTTTGCCGCCGTCGGCGCTTTCGAAGCACACGGCGCCCGTGTCGCTGCGGACGAAGGCGGAGAGCCGCGGCCCCTCCGCGAGCACCGCCGTCTCCGGGAACGGGAAGGGGTAGATTCCATCCGTCCACGGCCCCGGCAGCGGCGAAAACGTCCAGTCCGCGGGCTTTCCGGGCGCGGGAGAGGGCGACGCCGCGATGACGGGGATCAGCGGCAGCTCGCCGGGGGCTGCCGCCATGCGTCCGGCGGCGAGCCATCCCCCGCCGTACGGCTGCGGCAGCGTGTTGAGGAGCACCGGCACGTCCCGCTCCTCCGTCACGCGCCAGCCCCCGCCGTCGTACCGCGCGCAGACATAGCCCTCCGGCCGGTCGTGCGCGCGCATCCTCGTCACATACGCCCAGAATACCCCGCCCTGCTCCGCAAAGGTCGCGGGCACCATATGAAGTCCTCCCCGCGCGTCCTCGCAGACGAGTTCCGGCTCGGACCAGGACGCCCCTTCGTCGTCCGACCACCGGCCGCGGATGACCGTGCGCCCGACGATCTCGTTTTCGGTGCAGTTGTACCACGCGCAGAAGAGCCGTTTCCCGAGCCGCGCGATCATCGTGTCGTGCAGGAAGGGAAACTCCGCGTCTGCGCGGTGAACGAGCTTCGAGCGCTGCGCGGGATGCCGGGATACGGGGAAATTCCGTCCGTCCATGTGCTTTTTCGCCTCCGATGCCGTTTTTTATGAGCGCGGCGTGCGTTTTTTTAGAATTTCGAGTCGTCGATGGCGGCGAGCTTTTTCTGGAAATAGCGCACCGCCTCCTGCATCACGCCGGGGCGGAACGGCGACTGCAGGCCGCCCGCCTCGACGAGGCCGAGGAAGGTGCGGCTGCCGCCGAGCGAGCAGAGCTTCAGATAATCCTGCCACGCGTTGGGGTCGCCCTGGTCGAAGCGGATATAGAACTGCATCGCGCAGACCTGCGCGAGCGTGTAGTCGATATAGTAGAACGGACGCTCGTAGATATGCGTCTGACGCTGCCAGCGGCCGCCCTGCTCGAGGTAGTTGTCCTCGGGGCTCGTGATCCCGTCGTCGTAGTCGAGGTCGGGCATATATTCGCGCTCGAGCCGTCTCCACACCGCAAACAGGTCCGCCGGCGTCAGCTCCGGATGGCGGTAGACCTCGTGCTGGAACTCGTCGACGAGGCAGCCGTACGGGATGAAGCGCAGGATGTCCACGAGCTGCAGATAGCGGAATTTCTCCGTCTCCTCGCCGAAGAACGGCTCGATATACCGCGAGGTGATGAGCTCCATCGACATCGAGTGGATCTCGCAGCTCTCGTACGTCGGGGAGAAGTACGCGGGCACGTCGATGCCGCGCATGGACAGGTACATCTGCAGCGCATGGCCGGCCTCGTGCGTCAGCACGTCGACGTCGTCCTTCGTGCCGTTGAAATTCGCGAAGATGAAGGGCGCCTTATAGGTCGGGAACGCGGTGCAGTAGCCGCCGGTCTCCTTGCCGGGCTTCGCGAGCAGGTCCATCAGGCCGTTTTCGGTCATATACCGGAAAAATTCGCCCGTTTCGGGGGAGATCTTCTCGTACATCGCGCGCGCCTTCTCGACGAGCTCGTCGGGCGTGCCGATCGGATGGGGGTTGCCGGTCGCAAAGAGGTAGTCGACGTCGTAGTATTTGAGCTTTTCGAGGCCGAGGCGCTTTCTCTGGCGCTCGTTGATCTCGCAGACGAGCGGCACGAGGTACTTTTTGACCTCGTCGCGGTAGACCTTGACCATACCGGCGTCGTAGTCCATGCGCTCCATGCGGATGTAGCCGAGCGGCACATAGTTTTCAAAGCCGAGTTTCTTGGCCATCGTGTCGCGCACGCGCACGAGCGCGTCGTAGAGACGGTCGAGCGTCTCGCGGTGGTCGGCAAACCAGCCGAAATAGGCGGCGTTCGCGTCGCGGCGGACGTTGCGGTCGGACGAGGTGCGGTAGGGCATCATCTGGGAGAGGTTCAGCGTTTTGCCGTCGAAGGTCAGCTCCGCGCCGCCGAGCAGCTTGCCGTATTCGGTCGTCAGGCGGTTTTCCTCCTGCAGCTCGGGGATGATCGCCTCGGAGAACTGCTTTTTCTCGTTTTCGAGCTTGCGGAAGAAGAGCGAGCCGACGGAGCGTTCGAGCTCGGCGCGGAAGGGCGAGGAAAGCACCGCGTCGTTGGCCTTCTGCAGATACACCTGCATGACCGGGCCGTTTTCGTCGTAATAGGCGATCTCGTCGCTGTAGACGGCGTCGCGCGTGTCGATGGAGTGGCGCGTGAAGGCAAGCGACATGTTCGTGTCGGCTTCGAGCGAGAACGCAAACAGCCGGCGCAGCGCGGCTTCGGCGGCGGAGGCGTCGGATGCCGCGGCAAAATCCCGCGTGAAGTCCTCACAGGCGCGTTTGACCTCCTCGACGGTGATCC
>JAEDGJ010000236.1 GCA_016297585.1 Clostridiaceae bacterium | reverse complement strand
CGAAGAAAAAAAGCATCTTCGGCGGCAAGTGAATACGAAAAACCGCCGCGCGGATGTCGAAATCCGCGCGGCGGTTTTTTCTTTTTTGGGGCGCGCTTGCCCCGGTATCGTTCCGATGATATAATGGACGCCGCGGGACGCCCGCATATCACACTGCGAAAAAAGCGAGGCAGAGCGAATGAAATACGATTTTACCTCCATCATGGACCGCCGGGGCAAGGATGCGCTGGCCATTGACGGCGTCGGCCACGGCCATGCGCCGGGCGCGCCCCGTGAGGGGTTCGATGTCATCCCCATGTGGATCGCGGATATGAACTTCCCCACCATTCCGACCGTTCCGGCGGCGATCATCGAGCGCGCCAAACACCCGGTCTATGGGTACTTTTTCCCCTCGGAGGCATACTTCAACGCTATCTTCCGCTGGCAGGAGCAGCGCCACGGCGTGACCGGCTTAACGCGTGAGAACATCGGCTACGAAAACGGCGTGCTCGGCGGCGTCGTCAGCGCGCTGAACGTGTTCTGCTCTAAGGGCGGCAACGTTCTTCTCCACTCCCCCACCTATACCGGCTTTACCGGCGCGCTGAGCAACAACGGCTACAACATAATACTCTCGCCGCTCGTGAAGGACGAAGCCGGCGTCTGGCGCATGGATTTTGAGGACATGGAGCGCCGGATCGTGGAAAACCACATACATGCCGCCGTGTTCTGCTCGCCGCACAACCCGACGGGCCGCGTTTGGGAGCGCTGGGAGGTCGAACGCTTCACGGAGCTGTGCGCAAAGCACGACGTGTTCATCGTCTCCGACGAGATCTGGTCGGACATCGTCCGGCCCGGCGTCGTCCACACGCCCACGCAGTCCGTGAGCGAGGACGCGAAAAACCGCACCCTCGCGCTCTACGCGCCGAGCAAGACGTTCAATCTGGCGGGTCTCGTCGGCTCGTACCACATCGCCTACAGCCCGTGGATGCGCGACCGTATGGAGAAGGAATGTTCGCTCTCCCACTATGACAGCATGAACGTGCTTTCCATGCACGCGCTCGTTGCCGCCTATTCCCCGGAGGGCAGCGAGTGGACGGACGAGCTGTGCGCCGTGATCGCGGGCAACATTGATTTCGCCTGCGACTATATCAAAACGCGGTTCGACGGCGTGGAGGTCACGAAGCCGGAGGGCACGTACATGCTCTTTATGGACTGCACAAAATGGTGCGAAGCGCACGGAAAGACCATCGACGACGTGGAAAGAGCGTGCTGGGATGTCGGCGTCGCGGTGCAGGACGGGCGGCAGTTCCACGGTCCCTGCCACATCCGCATGAATCTCGCGCTGCCGCTCTCCCGTGTGCAGGAGGCCTTCGACCGGCTGGACAAATACGTTTTCAACGCATAAAAGTACACAGGAAAAGAGCCGATGGCGTTTTGCCATCGGCTCTTTTACAGGAAAGCCACGCAGAGCTTGCGCCCGCAGGCGCAAAGAAAATTCAAAACATTTTTGCCGGCGGCATGTACGTCGGCAAAAATCAGCCATCGACGGGCAGGAAACCCATGCGTCGGACAGCCAGTCCTTTCGGTGCTTTTTGCCCTTTTCTCCTTGGCGGGCGACAGCCCGCCTGCGTCCAAAAGAACAAAAATCCCTCGAAAATCCAAGGCTGTCCGATGCGAAGCAGTTCTGCCGGAGCAGAAATGCTCGCAGACAAGGAAAAGGCCGCAGAGAATACTTTGTGTATTCTCAAGGGCTTTGACGCAGTATGAGGGCATTTCCGCCCGGCAGAACCGCATGTTTTCCTGCCTGTCGATGGCAAACTCGGCCCGCAAACGTGCGAGCGCAGCGAGTGCGCTGCGGCGAGCCGCATTTTCTCAAAAAGGAGCCTTGCTTTGCAAGGCTCCTTTTTGATGTATCAGCACCACTCGCGGCTCTGGGGCTTGTTCTTCACCGGCGGGGTGTAGTCCGCGGGATACTCGGGCGCGGGGAGAGAATCAGCGGTCTCCGTCTTTTTCTCCGGCGCGGGAGCGGCCGCGCGCGGGGCGCGGTTTTCGCGGTTTTCGCGCGGACGGCGGCTGCCGCGGCGCGGCTCCTCCGTCTCTCCGGCGGGGCGCTCGTAGTTGACGACGACGCGGCGGTTCGGCTCCACGCCGGTGGAGCTGGTGGAAACGCCTTCATAGT
>JAEDGJ010000078.1 GCA_016297585.1 Clostridiaceae bacterium | reverse complement strand
TCCGTCTCGCCGGCGAGGTCCTTGAAAAGCGCCTTGGCGCCTTCGGTGTCGATGTCCGGGGTCTCGTCCTTCGACGACAGCTCGGACAGGTCGGCGTCGATGCGCTTGAAGCGCAGCCCCTCGTTTTTGCGCTCGAGCAGGGTGATGAAGTGGTTGTCGAGCACATGGTCGAGGACGACGGCCTCCAGACCGCGGTTTTTGAACATCTCGACGTACTGCGCCTGCTGACGCGGGTCGGAGACGTAGTAGATCGTCTTTTCTTTCATCGGCTCGCGGTGCTCATGCTCGTGTTCGCAGTTTTCGTCGCCGCATTCCTCGCATTCGTCGTGCTCCGACGGGATCTCGACGGCGGGGATGCTCTCGATATACTCGTCCACCGTCTTGTAGGTGCCGTCGAGCATCTTGAAGATCAGCGCGGACTTCACGCGGTCGTAGAACTTCTCGTCGCGCAGACAGCCGTACTTGATGAACGGGGAGACGTCGTCCCACTGCTTCTCGTATTCCTCGCGCTCGTTCTTGAAGCGGTCGGTCAGACGGTCGGCGACCTTGCGGGTGATGTGCGAGGAGATCTTGCGGACGGTGCCGTCGTTCTGCAGCATCGAACGCGAGACGTTTAGGGGCAGGTCGGCGCAGTCGATGCAGCCCTTTAAGAGCAGCAGGTACTCCGGAATGACCTCTTTCAAGTTATCCGCGACGAAGACCTGGTTGCAGTAGAGCTTGACCTGACCCTCGATCGTGTCGAACTCGCTGCGAAGCTTCGGGAAATAGAGGATGCCCTTCAGGCGGAACGGGTAGTCGATGTTGAGATGCACCCAGAAGAGCGGCTCGTCCGCGCCGGGGAAGACCTCGCGGTAGAAATCGCGGTATTCCTGCTCGGTGCAGTCGGAGGGCGCCTTGTTCCAGAGCGGGGCGGTCGCGTTGATCGGCTTTTCGTCGGCCTTGACCTCTTCCCCCGCGCGGCGCAGGTAGATCGGGATCGGCAGATAGCGGAAATACTTCATCAGCACCGCGCGCACGCTGTAGAACTGGGCGTATTCGCCGCTCTCGCCGTCGAGCGCGACGGTGACGACCGTGCCGCGGGCGCTTTTCGCGCCGTCGGAGAGGGTGAACTCCGTGCCGGTCTCGGAATACCAGCGCACGGGGGCGGCGCCTTCCTTATAGCTCAGCGTGTCGATCGTGACGGATTTCGCCGCGATGAAGGAGGAGTAGAAGCCGAGGCCGAAGTGGCCGATGATCGCGGTGTCGGCGGCGTCCTTGCCGTCGCCGGACTTGTACTGCTCGAAGAAATCGCGCGCGCCGGAGAAGGCGACCTGGTTGATATACTTCTTGACCTCGTCCGAGGTCATGCCGAGGCCGTTGTCCTCGAACGCGAGGGTTTTGGCGTTCTCGTCGACGGTGACAATGATCCTGTAGGTCTCGTCGTCCGGAACGGAGGCTTCGCCGAGGGAGACGAGGCGCTGGAGCTTCGTGATGGCGTCGGCGCAGTTGGAGGTCAGCTCACGGATGAAAATATCGCGGTCGGTGTAAAGCCATTTACGGATAATGGGGAACATATTTTCCGCCGCAATGGAGATGGAACCCTGTTCGTTCATGACAAAAATGCTTCCTTTCGTATCAGGGATGAGAAAAAATAGGGATAAATTTACGGTTCCGGATCCGCCGCGTCCGCAAGCAGGGCGCGGTAGATGGGACTGCGGGGCATATTGGTCTCCCGCGCCGCACGGCGGGCGGCGTCGGAGGGAGAGGCGCCCTCGGCGGCATAGCGCCGGGCAAGGGCAAGCGCGTCGACGGCGGGTGCGGCAGGGGTGCCGTCCGCGCCCGTGACGATGAGGACGTATTCGCCGCGCGGCTCGTGCTCCCGGTAGAACGCTGCGGCCTCGCCGAGCGTGCGGGCGACGCATTCCTCGTGCAGCTTCGTCAGCTCGCGCGCGAAATAGACGACGCGGTCCTCGCCGAAGGTGCGCACGAAGTCGTCGAGCGTCGCGCGGAGCTTGTGGGGCGCTTCGTAGAAGATCATCGGGCGCGTCTCGTGCACGAGGGAGGCGAGGTGCTCCCGGCGGGAGACCTTGTTCATCGAGAGAAAGCCCTCGAAGGTGAAGCGCGCGCCGATGTTGCCGCAGAGCGAGAACGCCGCGACCGCCGCGCACGCGCCGGGGACGGTCTGTACGGGGATGCCGGCCTCGCGGCACTGGGAGACGAGGAGCGCGCCGGGGTCGGAGATCGCGGGCGTGCCGGCGTCGGTGGTCAGCGCGCAGGACTCGCCGCTTTGGATGCGGGCGAGGATCTCGTCGCCGCGCGCGAGCTTGTTGTGCTCGTAATAGCTGACGAGGGGCTTGTGGATATCGAAATGCGACAGCAGCCGGTGGGCGACGCGGGTGTCCTCCGCCGCGATGAAGTCGGCGGCGCGCAGGACGTCGAGCGCGCGCAGCGTGATGTCGCCGAGATTGCCGATGGGAGTGGAGACGATATATAAAGTGCCGCTCATGGGGCAGACCTCCGTGATTCGGGGTGTGCGGTGAAGACCGGCGGCGCGGCGGCGAGTCCCGGACGCGCGCCCTTTCTGGCGCGGCAGACGAGGACGGCGGGCGCGTGCGCCGCGTCGGGATAGAGAAGCGTCAGGTATTTCGGCTCGAGGGAGACGGCGGTCAGCGCGGAAAAGAGCCGCGCGAGCCGGGACACGGGATAGCAGAGCGTAAATTCGCCGCCGTGGGGCAGCAGATACGCCGCCGCCGCGCAGAAATCGGCGAGGGACGCGGTCGTTTCGGTGCGCGCCGCGGCATCGTCGGGATGCGCGGGGAGCTTCCCCTCGGAAACGGCGCGGTAGGGCGGATTGGCGGCGGCCGCGTCGAACGAGGCGGGGGGAAAGAGCGTCCGGACGGCGCGCAGGTCGCCCTCGACGATGCGGATGCGGTCCTCCGCGCGGTTTTTTCGGACGTTTTCCCGCGCGAGCCGCGCCGCACCCGGCCGCAGCTCGACGCCCGTGACGGAAAGATCCGCCCGCGCCGCCGCGAGCAGCAGCGAAACGCCGCCCGCGCCGCAGCCGAGGTCGCAGACGCGCGCGCCGGGAGCGAGAGACGCCGCGGCATCGTGCGCCAGCGCGACGGCGTCGCCGCCGAGCGGGAAATGCGGGTCGTCCTCCATGACGAAGCCGTGTTCGAGCGGGAGCAGCAAGGGCGCCGTCCTCCTTTTTTCGGGCGGATTTGCGGGGGGAATGAAAAGCGGGTCGTGCGCAAAAAGGCACGACCCAACTTTACGGTATCGGGGGAAAAATCAGTCCTGCTGAGGGGCGCCGACAGGGCAGACGCTCGCGCAGGTGCCGCAGTCAACGCAGGCATCCGCATCGATGACGTACTTGCCGTCGCCCTGCGAGATGCAGGAAACGGGACACTCGCTCGCGCACGCGCCGCAGGAAATGCAATCGTCGTTAATCTTAAAGGCCATCAGAGGTTACCTCCCAAGCGTATTTGATTGTATCATACCATATCGGCGAAAAAAATCAAGCGTGATATTGTAAAAAAACCAATACAAAAGGCCGTTTTTAATTGGAAGAATCGCTCCCGTACGGGATTTACGCGTTGACCTCCAGCTCCTCCGGCTCCGGGAACTCCACGCGGCGGATATCCGCGCCGAGGCTCTGGAGCTTTTCGACGAAGTTTTCATAGCCGCGCTCGATGTGGGCGATGCCGGAGACCTCCGTTTCGCCGGAGGCGGCGAGTCCCGCGATGACGAGCGCCGCGCCCGCGCGCAGATCGCAGGCCTGCACCGGCGCGCCGGTGAGCCCGGAGACGCCCTCGATGATCGCGAGCTGGCCGTCGGCCTGCACGCGCGCGCCCATGCGCTTTAGCTCGTCGAGGTAGCGGAAGCGGGAGTTGAAGATCGTCTCATTGACGATGCTCGTGCCGGCGGCAAGACAGAGCGTGACGACGGCGGGCGGCTGCATATCGGTCTGGAACCCGGGATAGGGCATCGTCTTGATGTTCGTGCGCGTCAGCGGGCGGATGCGGCGCACCAGCACCGCGTCGCCGAGGTCCTCCATCTCCACGCCCATCTCCATGAACTTCGTGGCGAAGCAGTCGAGATGCTTCGGGATGACGTTCGTCAGCGTGATCTCTCCGCCGCAGGCGGCGACGGCGGCCATGAAGGTGCCCGCCTCGATCATGTCGGGGATGACGGAGTAGGTGCAGCCGTGCAGCGTCCTCGCGCCGCGGATCTTGATGACGTCGGTGCCCGCGCCGCGGATGTCCGCGCCGCAGGTGTTGAGGAAGTTCGCGAGGTCGACGATATACGGCTCCTTCGCGGGGTTTTCGATGAGGGTCTGTCCCGGCGCGCGCGCGGCGGCGAGCATGATGTTGATCGTCGCGCCGACGGAGGGCATGTCGAGATAGATATGCGCACCGTGAAGTCCGCCGGTGCGGGCGTCGGTGACGACGCAGCCGGCCTTCGTGGAGACCGCCGCGCCGAGCGCCTCGAAGCCCTTTAAGTGCTGATCGATGGCGCGGACGCCGAGGTTGCAGCCGCCGGGCATGCAGACCTGCGCGGTGTGATAGCGGCCGAGCAGCGCGCCGATAAAGTAATAGGACGCCCGGTTGGCGCGGGCCAGGTCGTCGTCGAGAACCTTCGTGGAACGGAGCTTCGTGCAGTCGATGCGCACGGTCGTATCGTCGAGCATCTCGATCTTCGCGCCGAGACGGCGCAGGATCTCCAGCTGTACGGTGATATCGCTGATCTTGGGCAGATTCTCGATGACGCAGGGTCCCTCCGCCAGTACGGTGCCGGCGAGGATCGCTACGGCGGCATTTTTCGCGCTGCTGACCGCAACCTGTCCATGCAGCGGTTTCCCGCCCCGAATTACATACTTTGTCATCGGATTTATCCTTTCGGCTGGTTGATGTGACATTCGTCTGAAACATTTGCCGGGCGGAAAACGTCCAAAACCCTGTCCGGATTCTGGAAAAACGGAGCCATCTTTCATATATTATGTGAAAGATGGGCACGAAAAACAGGAAAAAATGGCTTTTCCACCCATGGCGACGCTATTATATCACACTTCGGACAGGATGTCAAAGGTTTTTGTAATAATTCTGAAATATAATTTGACGTAATCCGGTTTACCGGGACATCGCGGGCGCAAGGTTATTCAAAAACGATAGGAAAGGGGTGGAAAACCCAAAATTCTTCGGTTGAATTGTCAGCAAAAATACCGTGACAAAGTCGATTAAAGAGTATATAATATCAGGTGATGCCCTGGCGGGCGAACGGAGCCGAGAGGGGATGGAATCCGAATTGAACAAACGGTCAAAGTACGCGAACATACCCAATATTCTGTCGTTTCTGCGTCTGGCGATGGTGCCGGCGTTCATTATACTGTTTTTTCGTGCGGACTCGCTTTACTGGGCGGGGCTTGTTTATGCGCTTGCCGGCGTGACGGACATCCTCGACGGCGCGATCGCGCGGAAGACGGGCAGCATCACGAAGCTCGGGCGGATCATCGACCCGCTCGCGGATAAGCTGATGCAGGTCAGCGCATTTACCTGCATGGCCGTCGCGCGCATCATCCCGGCGTGGGTGATCCTGATCCTCGCGGCCAAGGAGGGCATCCAGCTCCTCGGCGGCTGGCTGCTGCTGCGCCGGCTGCACGACGTGCCGCCGTCCAACAAATACGGCAAGGCCGCGTCGGCTGTCTTTTATTTTATCACGATCGCGGTCATCGTCTTCGATATGCCGCATATCCTGCAGGTCTGTCTGCTCGGCGGCGCGCTGCTTTTGAGCCTTGCCGCGCTGCTCGTTTACGCGCAGGTCGCCGGACGGTATATCCGGGAAAAGGGCGCCGCGCCGGACGAAAACGCCCGCGCCGTCTCGGAGGACACCCGCGTCATCTCCGATGACGCTCGCGCCGTCTCCGATGACGCCCGTGTCATCTCCGATGATACTCGCGGCGATTGATGCACGGTTGATATTCGTGCTGTATATATAATGTAGAAGGCCGTGTCCCCCGGCGTGGGGGAAAACGCCGCGGCCTCTTTTTGAGGAATCGACACTTTTTAGGAGAAACACTATGCAAATGCAGCTTTGTGCGCGCTGCCACAAGAACGTGGCGGTCGTCTTTATTACGAAAATCGAAAACGGGGAGACCAAGAGCGAGGGCATCTGCTTAAAGTGCGCCCGCGAGCTTGGACTCAAGCCCGTGTCGGACATCATGGACAAAATGGGCATCACCGACGAGGATCTCGACAGCATGTCCGGCGAAATGGCCGCGATGCTCGGCGGCGAGGACGCGGATCAGCTCGCAAACCAGCTTGCGCCCCAGGAGGACGGCTCCGACGGCTCCGACGACCTCGGCAAGACCGCGACCTTCCCCTTTGTCAACAAGCTCTTTGAAAACCTCGGCACGCCGAATCCCTTCTCCAACGCAGGTTCCGGCTCCGGTTCCGGCGAAAACACCCGCCAGCCCCGCGAGCCGCGCGGCCAGAAGCGCAAATACCTCGACAACTACACGATCTCCCTGACCGAACGCGCGAAATCCGGCAAGCTCGACCGCGTCGTCGGCCGCGAAAGCGAGATCTCGCGCGTCATCCAGATCTTAAACCGCCGCCAGAAGAACAACCCCTGCCTGATCGGCGAGCCCGGCGTCGGCAAGACCGCCATCGCCGAGGGGCTGGCGCTGCGCGTCGCGTCCGGAGACGTGCCGTATAAGCTCCGCGGCCGCGAGGTACATCTGCTCGACCTGACCGCCCTCGTCGCGGGCACGCAGTTCCGCGGCCAGTTCGAGAGCCGCATGAAGGGGCTCATCGACGAGATCAAGAAGGCCGGCAACATCATCCTCGTCATCGACGAGGTGCACAACCTCGTCGGCGCGGGCGACGCGGAGGGCTCGATGAACGCCGCGAATATCTTAAAGCCCGCCCTCTCGCGCGGCGAGATCCAGGTCATCGGCGCGACGACCTTCGCCGAGTACCGCAAGCACATCGAAAAGGACTCCGCCCTCGAGCGCCGCTTCCAGCCCGTCACCGTCGGCGAGCCGTCGCTGGCCGACGCGACGGAGATCTTAAAGGGCATCCGCGGCTACTACGAGCAGTTCCACGGCTGCACGATCTCCGACGACATCTGCCGCGCCGCGGTGCAGCTCTCCGAGCGCTACATCACCGACCGCTATCTGCCTGATAAGGCTATCGACCTCATCGACGAGGCCTGCTCCGACTTGAACCTCCACAACGAGTCCTATGTCCGCAGCGCCGAGATCGACCGCGAGCTGCATGAGATCGAGGCCGAACGCGACGCGAAGTCGCAGAACGCCGGCGAGACCGACTATGCCGCCATCGCCGCGCTGCGCAGCCGCGAGCTGCAGCTCCAGGGCGAGCTGGAGACGCTGTGCGCCGAGCCCGCCCCCGCCGTCACCGTGGAGCATCTCGCCCGCGTGATCGAGCTGTGGACGGGGATCCCCGCGTCCCGCATCCAGGAGCAGGAGTTCGAGCGGCTCTCGAAGCTCGAGGAGCGCTTAAAGTCCCGCGTCGTCGGTCAGGACGAGGCCGTCGCCGCCGTCGCCGCCGCGATCCGCCGCAGCCGTGTCGGCATCTCGCCGAAGCAGAAGCCCGTGTCGTTCATCTTCACCGGCCCCACGGGCGTCGGCAAGACGGAGCTTGTGCGCCGCCTCGCCGCCGACATGTTCGACACGCCCGAGGCGCTCATCCGGCTCGACATGTCCGAATACATGGAGAAATTCGCGGTATCCCGCCTGATCGGCGCGCCTCCCGGCTACGTCGGCTACGACGAGGCGGGACAGCTCACCGAAAAGGTGCGCCGCCGTCCGTATTCCGTCGTGCTGTTCGACGAGATCGAGAAGGCGCATCCGGACGTCCTGAACATCCTCCTGCAGATCCTCGACGACGGCCGCGTCACCGACGCGCAGGGCCGGACGGTGAGCTTTGCCAACACGATCATCATCATGACGTCGAACGCCGGGTCGGAGAAGTCCGAGGGCACCGTCGGCTTTGCCCGCACCGTGTCCCAGCAGGGCCGCGACCGTGCCTTAAAGGCGCTGTCCGAGATCATGCGCCCCGAGTTCATCAACCGCATCGACGAGATCGTCGCGTTCAACACGCTGACGGAGGAGAACTTCCACGAGATCGCGAAGATCCAGCTCGGCGACCTGAAGGAGACGCTCGGGAGCCGCGGCATCGCGCTTGCGTGGGACGACGCGTTCCTCGACTATGTGACGCGCAAGTCGTACTCCGCGAAGTACGGCGCGAGAAACCTCCAGCGCGTGCTGCAGAAGGAGGTCGAGGACGTCCTCGCCGCGCGGATGATCGAGGATTACGCCCATCCGGTGACGGCGGTCAGCCTGTCCGCCGCGGATGGAAACGCGGATATCCGCATACTATAACAAGGGAGTACCGCCATGCAGATCAAAGACATCGCCCTCGCGCCCTCCGGGCAGGATAAAATCGACTGGGTCAAGCCCGCGATGCCCGTCCTCGCCGGGATCGAACGCGAATTTCTCGAAAAAAAGCCGCTTGCGGGACTCCGTATGACGATCTCCATCCATCTCGAGGCCAAAACCGCCTATCTTGCGCACGTTCTGCGTTCCGGCGGCGCGGATGTGGCCGTCACGGGCTGCAACCCGCTCTCCACGCAGGACGACGTCGCGGCGGCGCTCGCGGCCGACGGCTTCGACGTCTGGGGCGTCACCGGCGCGAGCGCGGCGCAGTATCACGACCACCTCGTCGGCGCGCTCTCGCATAAGCCCCACCTCATCATCGACGACGGCGGCGACCTGACGGAGATCCTCCACAACGAGCGCCCCGACCTCGCCGAAGCCCTGATCGCGGGCACCGAGGAGACGACGACCGGCGTCCACCGCCTGTACGACCGGGCTGCCGCGGGAGCGCTCCGCTTCCCGATGATGGCCGTCAACGACGCGAAGTGCAAGTACCTCTTCGACAACCGCTACGGCACGGGTCAGTCCGTCTGGGCGGCGATCCTGCATGTGACGAACCTCGTCGTGGCGTCCAAGACCGTCGTCGTCGCGGGCTACGGCTGGTGCGGACGCGGCATCGCGATGCGCGCGGACGCGCTCGGCGCGAAGGTGATCGTCTGCGAGGTCGACCCGCACCGCGCGCTCGAGGCCGCGATGGACGGGTACACCGTCCTGCCGATGGAGCAGGCCGCGCCGCTGGGCGACATCTTCGTCACCGCGACCGGCTGCCGCGACGTCATCCGCCGCGAGCATATGGAGAAGATGAAGAACGAGGCCATCCTCTGCAACGCCGGGCATTTCGACGTCGAGGTGTCAAAGCCCGACCTCGAGAGCCTCGCCGTTTCCGTGCGCCGCCGCAAGCCGTCCATCGACGGCTACACCTTCGCCGACGGACGCGTCGTCAACCTGCTCGCGGAGGGCAGACTCGTCAATCTCGCCGCCGGAAACGGGCATCCCGCCGAGATCATGGATCTGTCGTTTGCCGCGCAGGCGCTGGCGGTCGCATACCTGGCTCAGAACGGAAAAACGCTTTCCCCCGGGGTTGTCAACGTGCCGGAAAGCATCGATCACGACGTCGCGTGCCGGAAGCTCGCCGCCATGGGGCTTTCCATCGACGCGCTGACGCCCGAACAGGCGCGGTACTTAGGCCGCGGCGCTGTTTAACATGAAATAGGAGATTTGTGCCATGATTATCACCGTTACGCTGAATCCCGCCGTGGATCGTACGATGCATGTTCCGAAATTCTGCGCCGGACGCGTCAACCGCGCCACCGCCGCCCGTGTCGACGCCGGCGGCAAGGGGATCAACGTATCCAAGGCGCTCAAGGAGCTCGGCTGCGAGAGCGTCGCCTGCGGGCTGATCGCCGGACGCTACGGCCGCATGATCAAGGAGCAGCTGACCGCCTCCGGCATCAAGTACGACTTCGTCGAGGTGCCCGGAGAGACCCGGCTGAACATCAAGATCATCAGCGACGACGGTACGCATACCGACATCAACGAGCCGGGCTTTGCCGTGTCCGAGGCCGATTTCGACCGTCTGATCGAGCGCGTCGAAAAGAATGCCCGCCGCGACGCGATTGTCGTCCTCTCCGGCTCCGTTCCGCCGAATCTCGCCCTTTCCGCCTATGAGCGGCTCTGCGGCACCATCGCGGCCCGCCCCGGCGTCCGGCTCATCGTCGACGCCGACGGCGTGCACCTGCGCGCGGCGCTCGCGTCGCATCCGGTCTACATCAAGCCCAACGTCTCCGAGCTTGCGAGCGTCCTCGGCTACGAACCGGCGACGATCCCGCAGATCGTGGAAGGTGCGCGCAAGATGATCGAGCTCGGCGCCCAGAACGTCGCCGTTTCGATGGGCGGCGACGGCGCGGTCGTCGTCTCCGATTCGCGCGCGCTGCTCGTGAAGCCGCCGAAGGTGCCGGTCGTCGGCCCCGTCGGCGCGGGCGACGTCATGGTCGCCGCGATCGCGCAGGCGGTCGAGGACAACAACGATTTCGAATCCCTCGCCCGCTACAGCGCCGCCGCCGGCACCGCGTCGGTCACGATCGAGGGCACCCGCATGGCGTCGCGGCGCACCGTGCTGCAGATTTTCGAGAAAACCGAGGCGGTAGAGCTGTAAAAATCCCCGGGCAGGCGTTTCCGGCGCGGAAAATGCGTATGAACGGCGCCGCTCGGACAGAATCCACACAAAGAACACCGGGAAAGAGCGCGTTTTCGGTGTTCTTTTCGTGCCTGAGCCCTTGACATTTTGGAAAAAGCGCGTATACTATACTACATAATAATTCATTCGGAGGCATAATTATGAGCGCGAAGGAAATTAAGAAGATCGTCCTGGCCTATTCGGGCGGTTTGGATACATCGATCATCATCCCGTGGCTGCACGAGAACTATCCGGGCTGCGAGGTCATCGCGGTGTCGGGCGACGTCGGACAGGGCACGGAGCTGGAGGGTCTTGAGGAAAAGGCCAAGAAGACCGGCGCGTCGAAGCTGTACGTCGAGGATCTGAAGAAGGAGTTCGTCGAGGACTACATCTTCCCGACGCTGAAGGCCGACGCGGTGTACGAGGGCGAATACCTGCTCGGCACGTCGTTTGCGCGTCCGATCATCGCCAAGCGCATCGTCGAAATCGCCAAGGCCGAGGGCGCGGACGCGATCTGCCACGGCTGCACCGGCAAGGGCAACGATCAGGTCCGCTTTGAGC
>JAEDGJ010000077.1 GCA_016297585.1 Clostridiaceae bacterium | reverse complement strand
GCCGCCGCCGATGATGCCGCTCATCGCGGAGTAGCCGAGGATCGTCGTAATGGCGATGGTGGCGTTCGAAATCAGGGACGGCACGCTCTCCGGGATCAGCACCTTCGCGATGATCTGGAAGGGCGACGCGCCCATGCTCTGCGCCATTTCGATGGTGTTGGGGCTGACCTCGCGCAGGCTCGTCTCCGTCAGGCGCGCGACGAACGGGAACGCCGCGATGACCAGCGGGATGATCGACGCGGTGGTGCCGACGACGGTGCCGACGATCAGCCTCGTCAGCGGGAAGACGAGGATCATCAGGATCAGGAACGGGATCGAGCGCAGCAGGTTGATGACGACGTTCAGCGTCTGCAGCAGCCACGCCGGAAGCGGCAGGACGCCGTCCTTTTCGCCGACGACGAGCAGCACGCCGAGCGGCAGGCCGAGAATGATCGAAAACAGCGTCGACAGGAGCGTGACATAGATCGTCTCCCAGGTGGCCATCAGAAATTCGCTCTGCATGATGCGCCACGCTTCGCTGAGGGTTTCCTGCGAAAAAAGACCGTTAAGCATGCTGCTGCACCTCCTCTGCCAGAACGTCCGGGGTCTGCGTCAGATACGCGATCGCCTCGCGGATGGCGCCGTCGCCGCCGGGGATGCTCAAAAGCATCGAGCCGTAGGCCTTGCCGCCGATGCTCTTCGTGGACGCGTAGGCGATGCTCGCCTCGATCCCACGCTCGACCGCCATGCGCGCGATCAGCGGCGTGGAGGTCGCCTCCGCGCCGTTGAACACCACGCGGAGATACCGGCCGCCCGTCTCCTCGCCGAGGGACGCCGCGGAATCGCCCTCCGGGAAGACGAGCCGGCGTGCGGCTTCGGACTTCGGATGGGAAAACACCTCCGTCACCTCGCCCTGTTCGGCGACCGTGCCGGAGTCGAGGATCGCGACGTGGCGGCAGATGCTCTCGACGACGCTCATCTGATGGGTGATGATGATGACCGTGATGCCGAGCTTTTCATTGATGCTGCGGATGAGATCGAGGATGGAATTTGTCGTCGTCGGGTCAAGCGCGGACGTCGCTTCGTCGCAGAGCAGCACCTTCGGATTCGTCGCGAGCGCGCGGGCGATGGCGACGCGCTGCTGCTGGCCGCCGGAGAGCTGTGCGGGATAGGCGCGTGCCTTGTCGGCAAGCCCCACGATGCCGAGGAGCTCCATGGCGCGCGCTTTCGCTTCGGCGCGGCTCTTGCCCGCAAGCTCGAGGGGGAAGCAGACGTTTTTCAGGCAGTTACGCTGCATCAGCAGGTTAAAGCCCTGAAAAATCATCGTGATGTCGCGCCGCATTGCGCGCAGCTCCGTGTCGGAGAGCCTGCCGAGGTCGACGCCGTCGATCTCGACGCTGCCCTCCGTCGGGCGCTCCAGCATGTTGATACATCGCACGAGCGTGCTCTTTCCCGCGCCGCTCATGCCGATGATGCCGAAAATGTCGCCGTCCGGGATGGAAATGGACACATTTTTCAGTGCGTCGACGGTGCCCTCGGCGGTATGAAACTGTTTTGTGAGGTTTTTGATCTCAATCACGCAGCGTTCCCTCCGAAAAACGCTCCCGGCGGAGGCTTTCAAACCGGGGATCCGCCGGGAGTGTCAGATATTTTTGTGTCAGCCCTTGATCGCGTCGAGCGAGGTCTGCTTGCCGCCGTAGATGCCGAGCGGTTCGACATGGATCGCGGAGACGGAGATGATGTGGGTGCCGTTTTCGGTGTTGAAGTCGTCGAGGTACGGGATGTGCTGGAAGTAGTTTGCGTCGATTTCGCCGCTTTCCACGACGTTGTTGGGCTGGACGTAGTCGGTGAATTCCTTGATGTCGAGGGTGATGTCCTTCGCGGCGAGGATGTCCTTCGCGACGGCGAGGATCTCGGCGTGCGGCGTCGGGGACGCGGCGACGGTAACGGTCTTGCCGGCCAGCGCGGCGTAGTCCACGGAGGCGTCATAGCCGTCGGTCGGATCGTCGACGATGGAGATGACCGCGCCGTCATAGGTGGCGGTGATGAAGTCGGCGACGGCCTGGCTCTCGAGGGCGGCTTTGAGCGCCTTGATGAGGTCGGAGCCTTCGTTTCCTTCCTTGACCGCGAGGATGTTGCCGTAAGCAGACGCGGAGCCTTCGATGCCGAGCGCGTCGCGGGCGGGGTTGAGGCCGGCGGAGATCGCGTAGTTGGAGTTGATGACCGCGTAGTCGACGTCGCCGCGGACGTTCGGGAGCTGCGCCGCCTCGACCTCCTTGAACTCGAGGTTATAGGGGTTTTCCGCGATATCGAGAGGCGTCGCGGTGATGCCGGCGCCGTCTTTGAGCTTGATGTAGCCGAGGTCCTCGAGCAGCAGCAGGGCGCGGGCTTCGTTCGTGGTATCGTTCGGGATGGCGACGGTGATCTTCTTCTTGGCGGAGCCGGAGCAGGCGGTCAGCGAGAAAATGGCTGCGACGGCGAGAACGGCGACCAGAATGCGCGAAATAATCTTTTTCATACTCTTTTTCCTCCAATATGTTCGATGTGACGACAGTGATCTGTTCCTATTTTTGCGGCGTGGGTCTGCTTTTTTCAGATGTCCCGGACCGTCACATTCGTCCGAACCGGAAATTTGCCCGGACGAGCTTTTCCATGTACGTGACCATGGGTTTTTCCCTTCCTCTTATGCTTTGAAATAAAGAAAACCGGAAGACTCTCAATCGGTGAAAAGCCTCCCGGTTATACGCATCCTTTAAGCTGTTTTTTACTTCCTGCGGCCGGAACTCACGGCCGTTTTGAAAGGAGAGCTTTTCGGAAAACGTTCACGGGAAACCGCGCACATCCGGCAAGTCCGCATGCACATCATCCCCGTCATGACCGTCGAGTAAGAAATCCACGTCATTTTTTTGCTCTCTCCTCTCCTCCGGAATAACCTATCAGCTAAGTTGGTATGAGTATAGCACAGAGATTCCGACTTGTCAAGAGGAAAATGAAAAAAACTCCCGGTTTTTCAGGAGAACCGGGAGTTTTTGGAAGATCATTCCGCCGCGTCCGGCTTTGCGGAAGCGAGCGGTTCCTTATGAGACGCAAGCGGCTCTTGGGGAGACGCGGGCGGCTCATGCT
Source organism: Clostridiaceae bacterium (assembly GCA_016297585.1). Classification (GTDB taxonomy): domain Bacteria; phylum Bacillota; class Clostridia; order Oscillospirales; family QAMX01; genus JAAZKA01. The sequence goes on along the minus strand of JAEDGJ010000077.1, from coordinate 8,094 downwards.
GAGGCGCGGGGGGTTGGTGCTGCGGGGCGGGCTGACGGCTGCGCACATAGCCGTAGACGGGCGGGAGATCGCCGGACTGCTCGAGCGCGTCGAGCCAGGACGCCACGCGTTCGGCGAACGCCGCGGCCTCCTCCTGCGTGACCATGCCCAGACGCGCGTATTCGTTCATCAGCGCGATTTCGGCACGGCCCCGCTGGGCAAAGAGCTTGTAGACGGCGCTCTTCTGGCGCTTTGTCAGCGCGTCCCATTTGTCCCGCAGCTCCTCGACGGTCTGCGCCGGTTCGGGCTGCACGGCGGCGGGTGCGGCATAGGCGAGCCCGGAAAACAGCAGCAGGCATAAAAACAGTACGGACAGCGTTCTTTTCATCGCTACCGGTTCCTCGCTTTTCAATGGATTTGCTTTCACGCGAAGCTATTGTGCCCCCGCCGCGCCGCGGTCATGTGAGGAAATCGGATGCAGAACAGGAAAGGGCTGTTTTTTGCGGTTTTTTTGCATGAATCCTGACAAATTCCGGAGCTTTTGAAGTGAGTACCCCTTTGAGCGGACAGGGATGCGGACGGAGACGCTTCTCCCCCGGACGCCGTCGCCGGGAATCCCCCTTCAGGCGCAAAAAAAGCCCCTCTTTTCGCCTGAAACGGCCCGAAAAGAGGGGCTTATTGTGTTCCGATGTTATTTTCCGGACTCCCGCAGCAGCTCGAAGACTGCCGCCGTGACGTCCTTCGAGATCGCCGCCGCTTCGGGGAGGTTTTTTAAGAAGTTGTCCGAGCCGCGCGCCGACGGGGTGTCCGTGATCGTCCGCACGGAGAGGTACGGGACGCCGAACGCGCAGCAGACCTGCGCGATGGCCGCGGTCTCCATGTCCACGCAGAGGGGCGCGAACCGTTCGTTGATCGCCTGCCGTCCCTCGGTGTCGATAAAGCGCTCCCCCGTCGCCATCCGGCCCCAGAATACCTGCCGGACGCCCGGGACGCGGAGAGCCGCCTCCCGCGACAGCGCGAGCAGACGCGCATCCGCGGGAAAGACTGCGCTGTCATACCGGGGCATGTGATCGGTCAGCACCGACGGGTCGACGTCGTGGTGCAGCGTCTCGGACGAGATGACGGTATCGAAGACCTCGAGGTCCCCGCGCATCGCGCCCGCCGTGCCGGAATTGATGACCGCGTCCGCGCCGAAGCCCGTGATGAGGAGCTGCGCCGCCGCCGCCGCGTTGACCTTGCACATGCCGGAGACGACCGCCGCCGTCCCGACGCCGCGGAAAAGCCCGCCGTATACCTGCCACTTCCCGCGTGTTGTCACCGTGCAGCCCTCGAGCTCGGGCAGGAACGGCGCCAGCTCTTCCTCGCAGGCGCAGAGAATGCCGATTTTCATGGAACGGCTCCTTTCTTGCCGGAGCGCTTAAAAGCGCGGGATCGGGATCACGCGGCCGCCCTGCTTCATCGATTCGTGCGCAAGGATGCCGGGAATGGACATATTCAAGCCCAGCTCCACGTCGATCGGCGGCTTTGTGTCGTTTACGATGCAGTCGATGAAGGCTTCCATCATCTTCGCGTCCGCGCCGCCGTGTCCGCCGGCCGCATAGCCGGGATACCCCGTCTCCGTCGGCAGCCGGAACATCTTCTCGCCCATCGACTTGATCGACGACAGGCACGCGTTCGTCGCGTAGGCGTCCATGCGGTCGGTTTCGAGCGTACCTCGGTCGCCGTAGAGGCAGTAATTGTGGATGCACGGGCGGATGACGCCGAAGCAGACGAGGATCTTGATGAGCGCGCCCTTTTCGGTGCGGAAGATCGCGACCTCGTTCGGCGTGCCGGTCGAAAGATCGGGCAGCGAGTTAAACGACGGCGCAAAGCCGGAGACTTCGGTCACGCGGTCGTTTAAGAGGTAGAGCAGCGGCCCGAGGTCGTGCGTTAAGTACTTGATCGCGTCGTAGGACGCGCGCCAGGTCGGACGCCCGTCGCGGTCGACCATCAGGTCGGAGACATTGTGCAGGTACTCTGCCTCGGCGTACCAGACCCTGCCGATCGCGCCGTCCTCGTATAAGCCCTTCCAGGTGTTGATGAACGCCCAGAAGCAGCAGTTTTCGGCCATCATGTACTTCTGCTTCGGGAATTTGCGCACGGCGTCGGCAAGCACATAGGCTTCGTCGATGGAGTTGACCGCCGGAATCTCCGACAGCACATGCTTGCCCGCCTCGAGCGCCTGAATCGCCATCGGCGTATGCACCGTCGCGGCGGTGGCGATGACCACGGCGTCCACGTCGGACGCGAGCAGCTCCTCAAAGCTCTCCGTGACGAGCACGCCGTCGAGCCGGTTCTCCTTTTTGAGCCATTCGACCGTCTCGTCCAAGCGGACGCGGTCCAGCTCGCAGATCGCGCCGATCTCGGCGTTCGGCAGTCCGAGCATATCCGACGCGAGCGAACGCCCGCGACGCAGGCCGACAAAGCCGACTTTGATTTTTTTCATAACGGATTCCTCCGAAATTAGCATTTTTTCAGACCTCGTCCTCTCCCTGCGCATAGGACGGCTCGGCCGTGTGGTCGATACCGGCGGAATACAGCCGGTGATAGATCTCGCGGAAATCGTCGAGGATCTCCGGATGCGCGAAATCCTTGTGGCAGAGCATGTTGATGTCGCGCGACATATCCGCGTCGGAGATGTCGAGCACGGCGAGCCTGCCGCGCTGGACGTCCTCCACGCAGGCGCTGCGCGCGACGATGGAGATGCCCATGTTCAGGCTGACGAGCTCACGGATGACGCTGACGTCGTCGATCTCGATGGTGACGTTCAGGTTTTTGATCGCGGCGTTGTACTGATCGAGGTAGTTTGCAAACAGCGCGCGCGTGCCGGAGCGCTTGGAGCGCAGGATGAATTTTTCGCCGCGGATGTCCTCGAAGGTGACGCTGTGCCGCTTGGCCAGCGGATGCTGGGGCGAGACGATCACGCACAGCGAATCGGTGTCGAGAAGCACCGGCACATAGTCCTGCACGCGGACGTCGCCCTCGACGACGGCGATGTCGAGCTTATAGAGCTTTAACTGGCTCGTGATGTTCTTGATCGTGTCCGTGACGACGGCAACCTGCGTGCCGGGATGCTCGCTCGTGTAGATGGCGATGATCTGCGGCATCGAGACCTCGCTGACGGTCTGCGTGATGCCGATCGTCAGATGGCGGACGTTCGACGTGCAGGCCTCGATCTCCGCCTGCGCGTTGTCATAGAGCGCGTTGATGCGGCGCGCGTATTTCAGGAGGATCTCGCCCTCGGGCGTCAGCTTGATCTTGTTCTTCACACGGATGAACAGATGGGTGTGAAATTCCTCCTCCAGCAGCCGGATGTGATGACTGATGGCGGGCTGCGTCAGATTCAATTCCCGCGCCGTTTCGGTGTAATTTTTCGTATTGGCAAGGGACAGCAGGGTCCGCAGCTTGGTATCGATCAAAAAAGACGCCTCCCCTTTTTGAAAACTTGCGAAGCGCGCTCAGCCTACCGCTTCGCGGTCCTTTTTTTCATCGCGGTGTCTCTCGGAAACGGCAAACGGCTCGCTGTCGGCCAGGGAATCGGCGCCGGGCTCCGCGAACTGCTCGAGCAGCGCGCCGGTCATCTGCTGCTCGGCGGGCACCTCGGCGGGCTTGCGGTCGAACGCACCGGCCCGGCGCAGCGCAAACTTTGCGCAGGCGGGTCCCACGATCTCGTACAGCAGACCCGACGACAGGATGATCGTCGACAGGAGCATTCCCGCTTCCTCGGGCAGGATCCGCTGTGCGAGCGCGGCAAGACCGATCGACACGCCGGCCTGCGGGATGAGCGCCATGCCGATGTAGCGGCGCGTCTCCGGTTCCGCGCGCGAGACCGTCGCGCCGAGCCATGCGCCGCCGTACTTCGCGGCAAGCCGCACGAGGAAATACGCGATGCCCGCGATGCCCGCCGTGGCAAGCGACGGCAGATTCAGCCGCGCGCCGGAGAGCACGAAGAACATCAGCAGGATCGGCGGGGAGAAGCGCGCGACGAGCTTGAACAGCCGCTTGTCGCCGCCCAGATTGACATAGACCATGCCGAGCACCATGCACGCCAGCAGCGGGGAGACGTTCATCCACGCGCCCGCGCCGGCGATCAGCAGCAGAATGGCGAGCGCCAGCACCAGCATATGGTCGATCGTCCGCGCCGGGGTGATGATGCGCACGAGGAGGAGTCCCCCGAGCGCGCCGAACGCTATCAGAATGATATTATAAAGTAAAGGCAGCAGAATGTCAAGCGTTCTCATGCCGGAGCCGTCGGATACCGCCTGCACGAGCACCGCGGCGATGGAGAACGCGAGGATGGCGAGCGCGTTGTCGATGGCGATGACCTGCAGCAGCGTATTGACAAAGCGACCGCGCGCCTTGTACTGGCGGATCGTCATGATCGTCGACGTCGGCGCCGTCGCGGCGGCGATGACGCCCAGCAGCAGCGCAAACGGCCACGAATAGTGGAAGAAACCCATCATGCAGAAGGTGACCACGACCGCCGCACACAGCGCCTCGCACAGCGTGATCACGAGCACCCGGCGGAAATTGTCGCGCAGCTTCGATACTTTTAAGTATTTTCCGACGCCGAACGCGATCAGCGCCGGGGCGATGTCCGTCAGAAAGCTCATCGAATCGATGGCGGACTGCGACAGCACGCCGAGGCAGTACGGTCCCAATATCATGCCCGCCAGCAGATACCCCGTGACATTCGGCAGCCGCAGCTTTTTTGTCAGACGCGTGACGAGAAAGCCCGCGATCAGCATGATCGCGATGCACAGAATCGCCCGCGCCTGAGGGCTTGTAATATTGGAAATCGAAAGCATGACTTTTCGCCCCTCTTTTTCTCTGCTTATTCGGCAGTACCGCCAAGAAATACGGCGGTTTTCTGCCGGCTTTGACTGTTTTGTTCAGTATAGTCCAAAAGGGTATAAAAGTCCAATTCTTTTTCGTTAGTGGGCGATAAAAAAAACTAATATACAGTCGGTGAAAAGAAGGGCGCTTCTTCAACAGTAAAAACTGTGAAAGAAGCGCCCTTTTTAGAAAACGAAAAAAAGAAGAAAAAAGCCTTTGCTCGTTCATTCCTTCCGAATCCGCCGCACCGCCGCCTGTGACGCAAGGCCCGTGAATGTCCCCGCCGCGAGCGCGCCGAGGATCAGCGCCGGGGCGTATGCCAGCACCGCGCCGCCGCCGAGCAGCACTGCCGCCGCGGCGAGCTGTCCTGCGTTGTGCGCGAGCGCGCCGAATACGCTGACGATCCAGAGCTGCCGCGAGGGGAAGACTCGCGACAGCGGCGCCATCACCAGATAGCACGCAAGTCCCCCCGCTGCGCTGTACAGAAGGGAGACGGGCGAGCCGGTGTAGACCGCTCCGAGCAGGATGCGCACCGCAAGCACGCCCGCCGCCTCGCGGCAGCCGAGCAGATACAGCGCCGCCAGCGTGACGCAGTTTGCTAGCCCCGGCTTGATGCCCGGAACCGCCGTCAGCGGCGGAAGCTGCGCCTCCAGTACGAAGATGCCGAGCCCCACCGCCGCCAGAAGCGCCGTCTCGCAGAGCCGTTTTGCCTGACGTTTCATCGCACGCCTACCCCACTACCGCGTCGACGTCCGACGCTTTTTTTCCTGTCGCCTCGACGACGACCCGGTTCGGCAGGCAGATGACCGGCTTCCCCGGTTCCGCCGTTCCCTGCCGCAGACAGCTGCCGTCCGGACAGTCGGACTTAAGCATCCGCACGCCCCCGCGCGTCACCTCGAGCACATTGTGTTCCCCGACGGGGAGCGTGTACGGCTCCGTGACCGCCGCAAGGTCGATCTCCGCAGCCGTTTCGCCGTCGAGGAGCACCCGCACGGTCTGCGCGCTCCCCCGCGGCTGTAAAAACAGCCACAGAACGCAGACGGCGGCGAGAAGAAGAAAAAGCAGCACAAAAGTGCGCGTTTTCAGCTTGCCCATACCAGCGTATAGTCCGGGGAGACGTCGCCGAGAACGTCCCGGAGGCCCTCCGTTGCGATCATTTCTCCGTTTTTCGTCATCAGCAGCACCTCAAAGCCGCTCTGCTCCCGCCAGAACGCGAGCGCGCCGTCCTTCCCCATCACAAAGAGCGCCGTCGCGTAAGCGTCCGCGAGCGCGCCGTCGGAGGAGAAAACCGTGACGGAAAGCAGCTCATTCTGCACCGGATACCCGGTTTCGGGGTCGAGAATGTGATGGTACACCGTGCCGTCCTCCCCCGTGAAGAACCGCTGGTAGCTGCCGGACGTCACGACGGAGCAGTCCCGGATCCGGGCGACGGCGGCGTTGGCATCAGGCTTGTTCGGGTCGCGGATGCCGACGCGCCAGGCGCTGCCGTCCGGCTTTTCGCCGAGCGCGCGGACGTTGCCGCCGAGCGAGAGGATCGCGGAGGTCACCCCCGCGCGCCCGAGCGCGTCCGCCATCGCGTCGGCGGCGTACCCCTTCGCGATGCCGCCGAGGTCGACGGCCATCCCGGGCGCCAGCGTCACCGTGCCGCCTTCCGCGCGCACGTCGCGGAAGGTCCCGGCGGCGCGCAGGGAGTCAAGCTCCCCCGCGTCCGGCACACGGTATTCCTTTGTGAAAAAGCCCCATGCCCGCACCATCGGGTAAACCGTCGGGTCAAACGCCCCGCCCGTCGCTTCCGCCGCGGAAAGCGCGCGGGACAGCACGGCAAGCGCCGTATCGGAGAGCGTCTCCGCGCCGCGTTCGTTCAGGCGGGCGATCTCGCTGTCCGCGCGCGTCACGGAAAGGCGCGCTTCGAGGTCTGTCAGCACGTCCCCGGCCGCGGCAAGCCCCGCCTCCGCCGCGTCTCCGTACGCGGTCATCGTGACGGCGGTGTCCATCGCAAAGAGCGTGCGGGAAGCCTCCCGCGGTGCGCAGCCCGCGAGGATGAGCAGCGCGGACAGCAGCGCCGCGAGCGCCGTTTTACGCATCCATTTCATGGAGGTCCATCGCATGGAGGATGGCGCTCCAGCGGCGCGCGGCCGCAAGCTCGTAGGGCACCTCGCCCGTGAGCCGGTGGTTGTAGACGGTCTTGCCGTCATAGCGCAGCTCGAGGATCAGCAGGCGCTTTTCGGAGTAGTAGAGCTCCACGCCGGGAAGCCGCGTATTGCCGTTGGCGGGTGCGTCGAACGTCCCTTCGGCGAGAACCTCGCCCGTTTCGCCGTCGCGGACGAGGTAGGAGCCTGTGACGTCCCGCAGCGTGTCGTTGCAGACGACGAGCGGCGCCTTCCAGTCCGCGATCTCGCCCATGCACAGCACGACGTCCTGCTGCGAGCGGCGGATCCAGTCGTAGGCGAGCTTTTTGTCGAAGTAGTAGTCGACGATCGCGTCGGAGAACTGCGGCCAGCCGTCGGTCAGGTTCCACCAGATGACGCCGGTGCGCTCCCATTTGCCCATGCGCATCTTCTCGATGAAGAATTTCTTCGCCTCGGCCTGCGTGAACTGCGACGCGAAGACGAAATCGTCGAGGTTGTCCGGGATCGCGCCGAAGGTCTGCCGCGTCTGCCGCGCCATCATGCGGATGCGGCCGGAATACCAGTCGCGTCCCGGGTCGGCCGCGTGGATCTTCCACTCGTGATTGTCCTCCCACGGCCACAGCGCGTCGGGGGTGATGAACTTTTTGATGCTCTCGACGGAATTGCAGCCGTGATAGCCCGTCTCGCTGACAAAACGCGCGGTATGCTCGGCGTAGAAGCGCGCCTTATAGTGGTCGCGCGCGCCCCAGATGTGCTGCTCGGCGGAGACGTCCGTGTAGCGCGTGTCGCCGGGGGCGCGCTCGCCGAGATCGGGGGAGCTTGCCAGATACGGGCGGTACGGATCCTCCTGCTTGACGATCTCCGGCAGCAGCTCGCGCGTGATGCGGTTGTCCGCGGGGTCGGCGGCGTAATAGTCGCACTCGTTGTCGCCGCACCACAGCAGCAGCGAGGCGTGTCCGCGCAGCTTGCGGATGACCGCGCGCGCTTCGGCCTCCATCACGCGGCGGAACTTCTCGTCCTCCGGATACGGGCCGCAGGCCATCGCGAAATCCTGCCAGACCATGATGCCGTATTCGTCGCAGAGCTCGAAGAAGGCGTGGTCCTCATAGAC
>JAEDGJ010000235.1 GCA_016297585.1 Clostridiaceae bacterium | reverse complement strand
TGACCCATGCGCTCGCGGTCAGCTTTGCGGGGAGAATACGGGTCAATTCCGTCTCTCCCGGCTGGATCGACACGGACTACCGCGTGTACGAGGGGCCGGACGCCGTGCAGCAGCCGGCAGGGCGCGTCGGAACGCCGAAGGATGTCGCGGACTTGGTGCTGTTTCTCTGCTCCGAGAAGGCCGGCTTCCTTACCGGCGAGAACATCTGCATCGACGGCGGTATGACAAAGCAGATGATCTATCACGGCGATCACGGCTGGAAGCTGGAACGATGAAAGAACGGGAGGGACGGCCGCAATGGTAAAAGAACTGATGCATGACCCTGTGTTTCTCGCGCAGAAATCCGAACCGGCGACGAAAGACGACCTTCAAACCGCGCAGGATCTGCTGGACACCCTGACGGCGCACAAGGAGACCTGCGTGGGCATGGCGGCGAATATGATCGGCGTTTGCAGGCGCGTGATCGCCTTTGACAACGAGGGAACGTATATGGTCATGCTGAATCCGGAGATCGTCAGGCAGTCGGGTGCGTATGAGACGGAGGAGGGCTGCCTTTCTCTGCTGGGCGGGCCGCGAAAGACGAAGCGGTATCAGAAAATCAAGGTGCAGTATCAGACGACGGAGCTGCAAACGAGGCTGAAAACCTTCACCGGCTGGACAGCGCAGATCATCCAACACGAGATCGACCATTGCAACGGGGTGTTAATATGAAGAACGTTCGGATCACGGTCATGCGCAAGGCCTGCTATCCCGATCTGATGGCGCAATACGAAAATCCCATAGAGCACGCCTGCGATGTCCGGGAGGGGCAGGTGTGGATCGCCCGGGACGGCCGGAAGCCGGAAGGGCTGTGCGACAGCGCGTGGGAGAGTATGTCCGCCTTTGTGATGACGCTGGCGCACGGCGGCGGCAATTTCTACGACGGGTGGATGAAGGATCCGAAATCCGCCATGATAAGCTGCAACGACGGCTTCCGCCCCGTCAGCTTCTACCTCGAAGCGCTGGACGGGGATTGAATCTTCAAATATACAACGTCAGGAGGACGCATTTGCAATGGATCTTTACAGCATCGGAGAGATGGTCATTGATTTTATCCCCGGCAGCGAACCGGCAAGCTACATTCGCAAGGCGGGCGGCGCACCCGCCAATGTGGCGATCGCCGCGGCAAGAAACGGTTTGTCCGTCGGTATGTGCTGCTGCGTCGGAGACGACGACTTCGGCCGTTTCCTGATAAAAACGCTGGAAGAAGACTGCGTCCGCGTCCTGCGCCCGGGGCTCTGCGCCGACGCCGTGACCACGATGGCATTCGTGACGCTCAGCGCCGACGGCGACCGCAGCTTTACCTTCGCCCGTAAGCCCGGCGCGGATATGATGCTCCGCGAGGAGGACGTCAGGGAAGAGGACATCCGCGAATCGGTCATCATTCACGCCGGCTCCTGCAGCCTCTCCGCCGCGCCGGAGGATCAGGCAACGGTACGGGCGCTGCGCCTGGGCAGGGAATTGGGAAAGCTTGTGAGCTTTGACATCAATTACCGCAACGTCATGTGGAACGACGATGTTGACGCCTGCACGAAGCGCGTCCTTGAGATCCTGCCCTATGTGGATATCCTGAAGATCTCTGAGGAAGAGGTCGGCATGGTGGGCGGCGAGGCGAACCTGTTCTCCCTGATGGAGGAATACGGCCTGACGCTGGTGGTCGAGACGCTCGGCGCCGCCGGTGCGCGCTGCTTCTTCGGCGGCAAGTGCGTGGAGATTCCGGGAAGAAAGGCGGTCTGTGTGGACGCCACCGGTGCGGGCGACGCGTTCTGGGGCGGCTTCCTCTCCAGCCTGCGCCAGCAGAATGTCACCCGCGCGGAGGAACTGACGATACCGATCATCGAGAAGGCGATGGCATACGGCAATGTGAGCGGCTGGATCTGCGTACAGCACAAGGGCGCCATTGAGTCGCTGCCCACGCGGGCGGAGATCGAGCGCTACCTGTGATCCCGGCAGGGAAGCGCCCTGCGGGCACTCGCCGTCTCTGCTCTGCCTCGACAGAGACAAGATAAAGTGAACTTCGACGCGCTGAACCGCCGCAGAACCATTTGGTCTTGCGGCGGTTTCCCCGATGATGTGAACAGCGACTTTTCTCTTTAAAGACCATTGACAAGGGGGATTCGCCGCACTATAATTGAGTTA
>JAEDGJ010000234.1 GCA_016297585.1 Clostridiaceae bacterium | reverse complement strand
GCGCCGGAGGCAATGCGCCGGAGGCGATGCGCAAAAGGCGCGGACCTTTTCACGCTTTGAGGAGGACGAAGTTATGATCCGGGTAACGGTCTGGAACGAATATCTGCACGAGAAAAACGAGCCGCAGGTGGCGGCGGTATACCCGAAAGGCATCCACGGCGCCATCGCGGACTTCCTGTCGCGCGATCCGGAGCTGGAGGTCCGCACGGCGACGCTCGACATGCCGGAGCACGGGCTGACCGAGGAGGTGCTCAACGCGACCGACGTGCTGATCTGGTGGGGACATATGGGGCACCACCTCGTGTCCGACGAGGTCGTGGAGCGCGTCGCCGACCGCGTGCTGCACGGCATGGGCCTTGTCTGCCTGCATTCCGCGCACCATTCGAAGATCTTCCGCAAGCTCATGGGCACGGCCTGCCATCTGCGCTGGCGCGACATCGGCGAAAACGAGCGCATCTGGACGATCGAGCCGTCCCATCCGATCGCGGCGGGGCTGCCGGCGTACTTCGACATCCCGCAGGAGGAGATGTACGGCGAGCGCTTCGACATCCCGACGCCGGACGAGCTCGTGTTCCTCGGCTGGTTCCGCGGCGGCGAGGTGTTCCGCTCCGGCGTGACCTATCGCCGCGGCTTCGGCAGGATCTTCTACTTCCAGCCCGGCCATGAGATGTACGGCAACTTCTACAACGAGAACGTCCAGCGCGTCATCACCAACGCCGTCCACTGGGCGAAGTCCACCTTCGTCTGCCCGGCCTATCTCAACGGCGAAGCCGTGCCGCCGCCCGAGGCGTATGTGCCGCAGACGGATGTCGTGTCGCATAAGGACTACGGCCGCCCGGAATATCTGAACCTGAAATGACCGTGACCTGCAAAGAGTTTCTTGCCTCCCTCGGCATCGCCGTCTTCCCGGACGCGGGGGAGACGGTGTATGCCGCCGCCTGCGCGCGGGCGGACGGGACGGGCAGCGTCTATGTGCGGGAGGACTATCTCGACGCGCTCGACGCAGAGCTCGGGCTTTTCCCGTTCCACCGGGACACGGTCTACCGCGCCGCCGCGGCGATCCGGGAGAACGCGGCGCTCTCGCGCTTTACCGTGCTGCTCGCCGAAACGCTGCGGGCGGACGCGGCGGGCGTGCAGCGCTGCCGGGACTGGACGCTGCCCGCCGTGCCGGAGGGGGAGGATCCGCTGCCCTATGAGATGACGGGCTTTTTTGCCGAGCTCGCGCTCGTCCGCGAGGCGGCGGCGGTGCTGCGCGCGCATGCCGTGCCGGAGGACGTCGTGCGCCGGACGATGGCGCAGCTCGACTGGAGCATCACGATCTTCGCCGGAACGCGGCACCGTCCCGGCTACGACGCGTCCCGCGTGCGCTGGACGCTCCATTACTTAAAGCCCGACATCCTGCACATCGACCGGCTCGAGTTCGAGATGAAGCCGTTTTCCGGGGCCGTGTACGGCTTCCGGAACGCCGCGGGAGACGTGCGTCTGCTGATGGCGGACGGCAGGCTCCACCATTCGGGGCAGCTCCTCGGCTCTGCCGGGTGTCTCGACGACGGCTGGCCGGGCACGCCGTGGCAGGCGTTCGACGCGGATTTCCGCGAGACGGAGGACGCGTATGAGGGCTGCCCCGTGGAAAACGGCGCCGCGAGCCGGGTGCGCGAGAGACTAGAGAAGTCGGAGTGGACGCGCTTTCTTGCGCCGGGCGACCCGGTGCTGTCGGTGCACATCCCGGCAGGCGAGCGGCTCTCGCACGAGGACGTGTGCGCGTCCTACCGCCGCGCGCGGGAGATCTTCGCGGCTTACGGGTACTCGTACCGCGCGGTGGTCTGCACCTCGTGGCTGATGTCGCCCGTGCTCGGAGAGCTTCTCGGGGAGGAGACGAACATCGTCCGCTTCCAGCGCGACTACCGGCTCTTTCCCATCCCCTCGGGCGGGAGAGGCGTCTATACATTCCTTTATAACATGCCGGACGCGCGTCCGGAGGAGCTGCCCGCCGACACGACGCTGCGCAGGCGCGTGCGCGAGCGGCTGCTCGGGGGCGGGTACGTCCTCGAGGGCGGCGGCGTGCTGACCATCTGACGGGAGGAACAGGATGCCTATGACACTGGAAAAGCTGCTCGATGCGCTCAAAATCGACGCGCATCCTAAGTATTGGGACGAGATCTATCCCGAAGCCGCGCTCGAGTACGCGGCCG
>JAEDGJ010000076.1 GCA_016297585.1 Clostridiaceae bacterium | reverse complement strand
AATCGTGATGGAGCCGCCGTGGGCTTCGATCGCTTCCTCGACTTTCTCGAAAAACGCCGTTCGGACCGGCTCCGCGATGGCGATGTGATCGGAATAGGTGCCGAGCAGCGCCCGGTACTCTGCGGGAGAAAAGGTCCGCGTCCGGTAAAACAGGGCATATCGGATGTCGGTAAACCCGTATTTTTCGGCGATCCGGGCACGATCCCGCGCCTGCTCCTCGCCAAACGCTGCCGGAGTCTGGGGTTTCCGGTCGTAATACCGGTAATAGTACGCCGCGTAGACCTCGTCGAGCGCCTCCGAGAGCGCGGGATTATCCTGACCGCGTCCCGGATGGTTGGCAAACCGGGCGAACGCCCCGCCGCTTTTCAGCAGGGAAAACACCTTCGGATAGCCGGTCTCCTCCGGCACCCAATGGAAGGCGGAGGCGGAAAAAATCAGGTCGTAGGCGTTTTCCTCGAAGTCCGTGTCCTCAAACCGGCCCGTGATCACCGAGAATTTCGGATAGTCCGCAAACTTTTTCCGGCACAGCTCGGAAAAATGCGCACCGTACTCCACCGCGGTCAGCTCGCAGCCCGTCCGCAGCACCGGCAGCGTCGCCTGTCCCCCGCCGATGCCGATCTCCAGCACCCGGCTCGTCCCGCCGATGGGGCGGTAGTCAAACAGCATCCGGTACAGCTCGTCCACATACCCGGGGCGGAGCCTTTCGTACTGCTCCGCCGCCGTGTCAAACGTCCACTCCAATCCCTGCAGAATCGCCATCGCACACCTCCGTCAAAAAAAATGGGGGATTTCATTTGGAAATTCCGGAAGCGGTCCGCCCGGAGAACCGAAAACGGCATCACCGCCTTGCGAAAATGCGGTTTATACGGGAACCGCCGCACCGGAAAGCAGCATTATTCCCGGCCTCTTTTTATATTCTCAATAATCAGCTCGCCGCACCGACGGCAGCCGACGAGTTTTCCGCCCTCGCTCATGATGTCCGCCGTACGCCAGCCTGCGTCAAGGTATGCCGAAACGGCGTTTTCGACTGCGTCCGCCTCAGCCCGCATATCAAAGCTGAAGCGAAGCATCATCGCGGCAGAAAGGATGGTCCCGATGGGATTGGCTTTATCCTGACCCGCAATATCCGGTGCCGAACCGTGGATCGGCTCGTAAAGACCGCAGGAGGACGCGCCGAGGCTGGACGAGGGAATCATTCCGATAGAGCCCGTGATCATGGACGCTTCGTCGGACAGAATGTCCCCGAACATATTCTCGGTTACGATGACATCGAACTGGGCGGGGTTTTTCACGATCTGCATCGCGCAGTTGTCCACCAGCATATCCGAAAGTTCAACATCGGGGTACTCCCCGGCAAGCCTGTGCATGACCTTTTTCCAGAGCCGGCTGGAATCGAGCACATTGCTCTTTTCTACCGAACAGAGCCGTTTGTTTCTCTTCTGCGCTGTTTCAAAACCGATTCTTCCGATGCGTTCGATCTCGTTTTCATTGTATTTCAGCACATCGATCGCCGTATCGCCTTCTGTCTTATGCTCGCCGAAGTAAATGCCGCCGATCAGCTCCCGAACGATAATAAAATCGATGCCCTGTTCCACAATGGATTTTTTCAAGGGGGAAGCATCGCTGAGCTGAGGCCAGATCTTTGCGGGGCGGTTGTTGGAGTAAACCCCCATCCCCGCACGAAGCCGCAGCAGCCCCTTTTCCGGGCGCATAGAACCGGGGAGATCGTTCCACTTGCTGCCGCCGACGGCTCCGAGCAGCACGCTGTCGGATTCCACACACTTTTTCAGCTCGGACTCGGGAAGCGGATCGCCGTATTTGTCGATGGCACATCCTCCCATGTCCACATCGGTATACCGGAAGGTATGCCCGTAAAGCTCGGCAACCCGGTCAAGCACCTTGAGCGCCTCGTTTACAATTTCGGGACCGATTCCATCGCCGCGGATAACGGCAATATTCTTAACCAATGTTTCAGCCTTCTTTCAAGGATTTCAGCAGGCCGCCGCATTTGATGATGTTCTGAATAAACGGCGGGAAAGGCTGTGCCTGATAGGACTTTCCGGTTGTGATGTCGGTAATGACACCCGTATCAAAATCGATTTTGACTTCGTCGTTTGCGTTGATCTCTTCTGCCGCTTCCTCGCACTCCAGAATCGGAAGTCCGATGTTGATCGCGTTGCGGTAGAAGATACGGGCAAAGCTCTTGGCAATCACGCAGCCCGTGCCGCAGGTCTTGATCACCAGCGGCGCGTGCTCGCGGGAAGAACCGCAGCCAAAGTTCCATCCGGCAACCATCACGTCACCGCAGTTCACCTTCTTGACAAACCCGGCGTCAATATCCTCCATACAATGAAGCGCAAGCTCCTTCGCGTCGGGCGTGTTCAGATAACGGGCAGGAATAATGACATCCGTATCCACGTTGTCGGGATATTTGAAAACTTTTCCCTGCGTATTCATTTTCATGCCTCCTTATATTCGGTAATGAAGCCGGTCAGCGCACTCGCGGCGGCGGTATGAGGAGAGGCAAGGTAAACCTCGCTGTCCACATGTCCCATACGGCCAACAAAGTTCCGGTTGGTCGTAGCAATACATTTTTCGCCTGCGGCAAGAATGCCCATGTAACCGCCGAGGCAGGGACCGCAGGTGGGCGTAGATACAACGGCTCCCGCATCAATGAAGGCGGTATAGTATCCGCGCTCAACACATTCACGAAGGATCTGCATCGTGCCGGGGATGATAATGCAGCGGATTCCGTCCGCGACCTTTTTGCCCTTCAAAATGTTGTAGGCGGCTTCCATATCCTCCATTCTTCCGTTGGTGCAAGACCCGATCACGACCTGATCCACCTTAATGTGGTGCAATTCACTTGCAGGGCGTGTATTTTCGGGAAGATGGGGGCAGGCGACGGTGGGAACGATCCCGGAAAGATCTATGTCGATCACCTTTTCGTATTCCGCATCGGCATCCGCCTCATACACAACGGGAACTCGTTCGCTTCTCCCGTTCAGATATTCGAGGGTAACATTATCAACGGGGAAAATGCCGTTCTTGGCACCGGCTTCGATTGCCATATTGCAGATGCAAAGGCGGTCATCCATGGAAAGGCCGTGAGCACCGTCACCGACAAATTCCATGCTCTTATAGAGCGCGCCGTCCACGCCGATCATCCCGATGATGGTAAGGATCACGTCTTTACCGCTGCAATTGGAGGGGAGTTTTCCCGTCAGGTTAAATTTGATTGCAGACGGAACCTTAAACCACGCCATACCGGTTGCCATCCCTGCCGCCATATCGGTAGAGCCGACGCCCGTCGAGAAGGCGCCGAGCGCTCCGTAGGTGCAGGTGTGGCTGTCCGCGCCGATGATGCAGTCTCCTGCGGTAACAATCCCCTGTTCGGGAAGGAGCGCGTGTTCGATTCCCATTTTCCCCACATCGTAAAAGTGGCTCACACAATGAGAACACGCAAACTCGCGGCAGGTCTTGGACTGCTCCGCCGCCTTGATGTCCTTGTTCGGAACGAAGTGGTCCAGGACTATTGCCACTCTGTCCTTATCGAACACCTTGTCAAATCCCGCTTTTCTGAATTCATTCACCGCCACAGGGGTGGTGATATCGTTGCCGAGAACGATATCCAGTTTTGCAGAGATCAGCTGTCCCGCTTCCACTTTATCAAGTCCTGCGTGGGACGCAAGGATCTTCTGTGTCATAGTCATTCCCATTTTACTTTCCTCCCTTGGTCATATTATGGAATGCACTGAGAAGCGCTTTTGTGCTGGCCGTAATCACGTCCGTATCGGTTCCGGCGCCCCAATACATCGAGCCGTCCTCCCGTTCAAGACCGATATAGGAGGCCGCGACGCTCTGCGAACCTTCGCCCTGCATGCTGTGCTGGGTAAACACCTCCAGAGAATATTCCTCTCCGGTAAACGCACAAAGGGCATTGTTGACGGCGCTGAGCGTACCGTTGCCCTCGGCTTCCAGCTCGGTCTCCTTGCCGTCTCGCTTAAAGGTGATATCGATCTTGACCGTATCGTTTTCACGCATGAAGTCAAAATCGGTTACGGAGATCCCGCTGTCGAGGTTCAGATAATTCTCTGTGAAGATCTCAAACACTTCATCCGGGCGAAGCTCCTTGTGCTCGCTGTCGGAGATATGCTTGCACAGATAGCTGAGATGCTCCCGCATCTTTGCGGGAAGATTATATCCGAAGCTCTGTTCCAGAAGATACCCGATACCGCCCTTGCCGGACTGGGAATTGACGCGGATCACATCGGCATCGTAGGTTCTTCCGATATCCTTGGGATCGATCGGGATATACGGCACCGTCCATTCGTGGAGCTTGTTTTTGGCTCTGTACTTCATACCCTTCGCAATCGCATCCTGATGGGAACCGGAGAAGGCGGCGAATACAAGGGCGCCCGCATAGGGGGCTCTTTCGTATACATGCATACGGGTGCATCTTTCGTACACATCAACGAGCTCATTCATATTGGAGAGATCCAGCTTCGGATCCACGCCGTGCGCGTACATATTCATCGCCAGGGTGATGATATCGACATTGCCCGTTCGCTCACCGTTGCCGAACAGGGTGCCTTCCACACGGTCCGCACCGGCAAGCAGCGCGAGCTCGGTATCGGCAACGCCCGTTCCTCTGTCGTTGTGAGGATGCAGCGAGAGGGTTACGAACTCACGGTATTTCAGGTTTTCACTCATATACTCGACCTGCGAGGCGTAGACGTGAGGCGAACTCATTTCCACGGTTACGGGCAGATTGATGATGACATTGTTGTCTGCGCTCGGCTCCAAAACGTCGAGAACGGCATTGCAGACTTCAAGTGCGTATTCGGGCTCGGTTCCCGTAAAGGATTCCGGAGAATACTCGAAACGGAAGTTGCCCTCATACTCGCTTGCCAGCTTCTTTACGAGTTTGGCGCCGTCAACGGCAATCTTCTTGATCTCTTCCTTGGATTTCATGAAAACCTGTTCGCGCTGTACCACGCTCACCGAATTGTAAAAGTGAATGATGGCACTCGGCGCACCCTTACAGGCATCGAAGGTTTTACGGATAATATGCTCACGGCACTGCGTAAGCACCTGCACCGTTACGTCATCGGGGATCATGTTTTTATCGATCAAGGTGCGCAGGAATACGTACTCGGTTTCACTGGCGGCAGGAAAGCCGACTTCGATCTCCTTAAAACCAACATCCAGAAGGACCTTGTAATACTCCAGCTTTTCTTCCAGACTCATCGGAATGATAAGGCTCTGGTTGCCGTCACGCATATCAACACTGCACCACACCGGCGGCTTTTCGATGTGATCTTTCTCCACCCATTTGTTGTACTGCTTATCGACCGGGAAATATCCCACCCGATACTTGCTTGAATCCATCATACTCTTTTTACTCCTTTTTTCAGCTGCTGTTTCTGCCTTGATCCAAGGCTCTTCCGGGAAGGTCTTTTACAAAATTCCACTTTTCTAAATCTTTCGCCATGCAGAGACAGCATGAACCGGTTCATGTATTCAAAATCGATGACTTCGGGGCAAAAAAATACCCGTCTCAAAGCCTTATACTCTGCTTTGAGACGGGTGTTTACAGCAATATTGCAACACTCGCGGTACCACTCAAATTGCGGATAGACAGAATCCGCCACCTCTTCGAAGTCAAACAACTTCTATACACTAACGTAGCATACACGGAACACCCTATGCACCGATACCGGCTTTCAGATGAACAGCTCAGAAGGGAGAGGACACAGCTTTTACATACCGATTCGCACCGGCCATCGGCTCTCTGAAATGCGTGATCACTGTGACCATTCTTCATCATGGCTTTTGATTTATTCAGTTTACTCTGTATTCTATCTCACAAAAACGATAATGTCAAGTCCATTTTTCGTAAGTTCACAATAATTTCATATTTTTAGGAGACACGCAAACTGACGTCCCCTCCCCCGCAGCAGGGACCGGTCCGCACATCTCCGACGAGAAAAAGAACCTCACCGCTGATAGCTTCCTATCAACCGTGAGGTTCATTTCATGGCGGAGAAGGAGAGATTCGAACTCTCGAACCATTTTTGATGGTTACACGATTTCCAGTCGTGCGCCCTCGACCAAGCTAGGCGACTTCTCCAAGCTGTTTTTTGACCGCTCGTTTATTATACCCGAAACCGGCCGATTTGTCAAGGGCTTTTTTCCGCTTTTTTTGTTCTTTTTCCGTCAGCGCGCCTTCCGGCAGTCCCGCACCGCGCCGCAGAACCGGTCGATGATGCCAAGCCCCACGGAACCGGATTTCTCCGGATGGAACTGACAGCCGTACACGAAGCCGCGGCGCACCATCGCCGTCACCTCCGTGCCGTAATCCGTCACCGCCGCAACGTCGGCGCGGTCCTCGCAGAAGGCCATATAGCTGTGAACGAAGTAGACATACGCGCCCTCCGGCAGTCCGTCCGTCAGCGCGCAGGGATTGACGACGCCGAGCGCGTTCCAGCCGATCTGCGGCAGCTTCTCCGTCGTGGGAATGCGGTCGACGATACCGGGAATCAGTCCGAGACCCGGCGTCGGGCGCAGCTCGCGGCTCTCCGTGAACAGAAGCTGCATCCCGAGGCAGATGCCGAGCAGCGGTTTGCGCGCCGCCTCGGCCTTGATGACCGGGATCAGCCCGGTTTTCGCAAGGCTCTCCGCCGCATCCGGGAACGCGCCGACGCCCGGCAGGATGATGCCGTCCGCCCGCTCGAGCGTTCCGGCATCTGCCGTCACGACGGTATCCGCGCCGACATAACGGAACGCGGACGAGACGCTGTGGAGGTTGCCGACGCCGTAATCGACGATGGCCAGCATTTATAAGACCCCCTTCGTCGACGGGATCTCCGTACCGGTCACCGCCGCCGCGCATTTCAGCGCGCGCGCGAAGGCCTTGTACAGCGCTTCCGTCTTGTGATGGTCGTTTTTGCCGTATTCGACGCAAAGATGCAGCGTCAGCCCCGCGTTTGCCGATACCGCGCGGAAAAATTCCTCCGTCATGCAGGTGTCATACGCGCCGATGGCGGGATTTTCGAACGCCGCGTCGAAATGCAGGTACGCGCGTCCGCCGATGTCGAGCACGCAGGACGCGAGCGCCTCGTCCATCGGGATCCGGCAGTCTGCAAAGCGCGTGATGCCCCGCCGGTCGCCGATGGCCTGCGCCAGCGCCTGCCCAAGGACGATGCCGGTGTCCTCGATCGTGTGGTGGCAGTCCACGTGGAGGTCTCCCCGGACGCGGACGGTCAGCCCCAGCCCGCCGTGCACGGCCAGCGCGGTCAGCATATGGTCGAAAAAGCCGATGCCGGTGTCGATCTCGACGCTGCCGCCGTCGAGGGAAAGCGACAGCGCGATGTCCGTCTCCCGCGTCGTGCGGGTCAGCTCCGCCGTTCTCATCGGGACTCCTCCCATTCCGTTAAAATGCCGTCGAGCGCCAGGATGACGGCGCTGTTTTCGGCATCGGTACCGGCCGTGATGCGCAGATACTCGTCCTTTAAGAGCCGCACACCGATGCTGCGGTTCTTGAGCTGCTCATAGCAGTACGCGGCGCTCCAGCCGCCCTGCGCTTTCGGACGCAGCAGCGCAAAGTTCGTGACGGTCGGGATGTAATCGATGTACCACGCGTGCTCGGCGCACAGCCCGCGGGCCATGAGCCGCAGCGAATCGGCGCGCCGGGTGCAGGCCTGTGCCATGCGGCGCGTCATCTCCGGATCGGAAAGCACCGCCGCGCCCGCCGCCTGTGTAAAGGAGTTGACGTTATAGGGAGAGCGGACGGTGTCGTAATAGCCGACGAGCTTCTCGTTTGCCAGCAGGAAGCCGCAGCGGATGGCCGCGAGGCCGTACGCCTTCGAGCAGGTGCGCAGCACGATCAGGTTGTCGTACTCGTCCACCTCGTCCGCGACGGACTGGCTCCAGAAGTCCATATACGCCTCGTCGACGACGACCAGGCAGTCGGCCTTCTCGATGATGCGGCGCACGACGTCGCGCGGGAGTCCCTGACCGGTGGGGTTGCAGGGGTTGGAGAAGATCAGCATCCCCGCATGGCTGCGGCGCACGGCGTCGAGCAGCGCGTCGGGGTTGATGCGCAGCTTGTCGTCCGTCGGCACGGACACGACGCGCAGCTCGGCGTTGTGCGCGTAGAAGGCGTACATCGAAAAGTCGAACTCGGACATGACGACGGTGTCGCCGCGCGAGAGGAAGTTGTTCATCAGGATGCTGATGATCTCGTCCGAGCCGCAGCCGCAGCCGATGTTCTCCGCCCGCACGCCGAACACGCCCGCCGCCGCACGGCGCAGCGCCGCCGCGGAGGGGTCGGGATAGCGGTTCAGCTCCACCTTGGAAATCGCCTCGAGGATGCGGGCCTGTGCCTCCTCATCGACGGTGACGGCGTTCTCGTTGGCGTCGAGCTTGACGTCAAAATGGTCGACGCTGGGGGTGTAGGGCTCCATATGCGTCAGTTTGTCCGGCAGTTTCATGCTCTTACCTCCACAGCGTGCGCATGCGCGGTCAGCTTCTCCGCGTAGGCAACGGTTGTAATGTCATCGGCATCCTCCGAGAGCGCGGTTTTCGAGTATTCGATCACGCTCATGCGCTTGATGAAGCTGTCCACGCCGATGGGCGAGAAGAAGCGCGCGCTCCCGGACGTCGGCAGCACATGGGACGGCCCCGCGAGATAGTCCCCGAGCGGCTCCGGCGTGTATGCGCCGAGGAACACGGCGCCCGCGTTGCGGATCATCGGCAGCACCCCGCGCGGATTCTCCGTCATGATCTCCAGATGCTCCGGCGCGACGTCGTTTGCAATGGCGGCGGCCTCCTCCATCGTCCCGCAGACGATGGCCGCGCCGTAATTCGTCACGGAATCGACGACAATCCCGCGCCGCTCGAGGCGCACGGACTGGCGCTCCAGCTCATACGCCGTCTCCTCGGCAAGGCGGGCGGAGGTCGTGACGAGGATCGCCGAGGCGAGCCGGTCATGCTCGGCCTGTCCGAGCAGGTCGGCCGCGACATAGCGCGGATCGGCGCTGCCGTCGGCCAGCACGAGCACCTCGCTGGGGCCGGCGACCATGTCGATGTCCACCGAGCCGTAGACCAGGCGCTTGGCCGCCGCCACATAGGCATTGCCGGGACCGACGATCTTGTCGACGCGCGGAATGAAGCCCGCGCCGTACGCCAGCGCCGCGACCGCCTGCACGCCGCCGACGGCAAAGACGCGGTCGACGCCCGCGATATAGGCGGCGGCCAGCACGGCGTCCGAGAGGTTCTCCGTCGGCGGGGTCGTCATGACGATCTCGCGCACGCCGGCACAGCGCGCCGGAATGGCAAGCATCAGCACGCTCGACGGATACGCCGCGGTGCCGCCGGGAACGTAGATGCCGACGCGGTCGAGTCCGCGCAGCACCTGTCCGAGCACTCTTCCCTCGTCCTTGCGCCACTCCCAGCTTTCGGGCACGCGCTGCATATGATAGGCGCGGATGTTTTCCGCCGCGTGCTCGAGCGCCTTCCGCAGCGCCTCGGGCGTCGCGTCGTACGCCGCGCGGAGTCTTTCGGCGGGGATTTCATAGGGCTCGGCATGGTCAAAGCGCTCGGAATAGCTTTTTACGGCATCAAAGCCGTTTTTCCGGACGTCACGGAGAATCTTTTCCGCCGCCGCGGCGATCTCGGCATTGGTTTCCGCCGCGCGCTCCCGCATGGCGGACAGCACCTGCGGCGCTTCGGCAGCCGGTATGACTTTCAACAGCATGGTTTTCCTCCTCAGTTCCGGGCGTCCATCCCGTAAACGGTGCCGCTGCGGCAATCGACGTACAGCGCAATCGGACCCGACTGCTCGTCCGCATCGGTGCGGTAGGTGACTTTATAGACGGTCTTTCCGTTCAGATCGATCTGCTTGGGGTCGCCGTTTTTATCGCGTCCGTCGGCGGCAACGGAGATCACCGTATGCGCCTCGCCAAAGGTCAGCTTCTCCACATCCGGCGCGTCGAAGTTGTAAATGCCGAGGCTCTCGGGCTTCGCGATCAGCGCCTGCGTCGCGGCAACGGCTTCCTCCTCGGTCAGCGGCGTGCGGAACTGGTCGCAGCCCGTCAGGATGAAAAACGCCGCAAGGCAGAGGATCATCGCGAGTATTTCGGGGAATTTTCGCATAGATATGCTCCTTTTTCGCGCTTATTCGGCAAGCGTGCGCTGGATCTGCTCGATAAAGCCGAGAATTTCGCGCTTTTTCATCTTCATGCTGACCAGATTGACGATCAGCCGCGCGCTCACCGGCGCGACCTCTTTTTTGATGACGAGCCCGTTCTCCTTCAGCGTCGTGCCCGTCTCGACGATGTCGACGATGCCGTCCGCGAGCCCCAGGATCGGCGCCAGCTCGACGCTGCCCTCGATCTTGACGATGTCGACCTCCTCGCCGCGCTTGGCGAAGTACTGCCGCGTCACGTTGGGGTATTTTGTCCCGATCACGCGGGGCTTATAGCTCGGGCGGTCGAAATCCGTCTCCGGCAGCGACGCGAGCGCGAACCGGCAGCGTCCGAAGCCGAGGTCGAGCACCTCGTAGAAGCTCGTGCCGTGCTCCATGATCGTATCCTTGCCGACGATGCCGAGGTCGCAGACGCCGCGCTCGACATAGGTGATGACGTCCGGCGCCTTCGCGAGCACCGCGACGAGCGATGCCGCCGTTTCATCCCGATACGGCGCCTCCAGCAGCAGCTTTCTGCCGGGGTTTTTCAGGTTTTCGCAATCGTAGCCCGCTTTTTCAAAGAGCGCGACGGATTTCTGCTCCAGCCGCCCCTTCGTCAGCGCAATTTTCAGTGCCTGCATCGACCCTGTCCCCCTTTATTCGATCACCACGAGCTTGGCGGACAGCTTTCCGGCAAGCTCGCGCGACTCGGCTTCACTCTCGTACGGCGAGCAGACGCACTGCCCCGGACGGCTGTCGCAGTAGTCCATCGCGCGGCGGAGCGCGCCCGTGCCGACGTGGACGACGAAGCGGATGTCGTCCTCCGTCTCCTCGTCCGCGCGCAGCTCGGTCAGCGCGTCGACGTCGGCGGCAAAGCCCGTCGCGGGCGCGGGATGCCCGAGGCACCCGAGCAGCGAGTCGTACCGTCCGCCCTGCAGCACCGGCGTGCCGGCTCCCGCGACATAGCCGCGGAACACGACGCCGGTATAGTAGTCCATATGGTGCACCAGCCCGAGATCGAGCATGATGTTGGGACCGAAGCCCGCCGCCTGCAGCTCGCGGTAGATCGCGCGCAGCGTGTCGAGCTCCTCGGTGCCGACGCAGCTGTCGGCCAGCGCGAACGCCTCGTCGAGCAC
>JAEDGJ010000075.1 GCA_016297585.1 Clostridiaceae bacterium | reverse complement strand
AGGGACGCGCCGAGGAAGGTCTTCAGGGCAAAGCCGAGCCCGCCCGCGGCGCCCGCACCCGCGTCATCCCGCACGGATACGCCGAGCGCCGCCTCCGCGACGTCCGCGTAATGGGACAGCGCCCGGTCGAGCAGCGCGACGTCCGCCTCGTCCGCGCCCTTCTGGGGTCCGAACACCGCCGACGCGCCGCGCTCGCCGCACAGCGGGTTGTCCACGTCGCAGGCCACGCGGATGCGGCAGCCGGCAAGCCGCGCGTCCAAGCCCGCAAGATCGATGCGCGCAAGACCTTCAAGCGCCGCGCCGCCGTCGGGCAGGACCGCACCGCCGCCGTCGAGGAAGCGGACGCCGAGCGCGGAGAGCATCCCCGCGCCGCCGTCGTTTGTCGCGCTGCCGCCGATGCCGAGGATGAAGTCCCGCGCGCCTTGGGACAGCGCGTCCAGGATCAGCTCGCCGAAGCCGCGCGTCGACGCCGTTTTCGGGTCGCGCGCTGCCGCGGGGACGAGCGGCAGCCCCGACGACGCGGCCATTTCGATCACCGCCGTGCCGTCCGGCAGCCGCGCATACGCCGCCCGGACGGCCTGCCCGCGCGGATCGGACACGGTCTTCTCGACGCGCGTGCCGCCGCAGGCCGCGAGATACGCGTCGACGGTGCCCTCGCCGCCGTCGGCGATGGGGATGCAGACGACTTTCGCGTCCGGCAGGACGCGCAGGATGCCGCGCCGCACCGCGCTGCCCGCTTCCACGGAGGAAAGGGAGCCTTTATAGGAATCCATGGCGACTGTAAAGCGTTTCATGGCCGTGATTACTCCTTTGAAAAAGAAAATACTTCGGGGGAGAGGGCTCCCCCGAAGCGGGAAAACGGGCAAAGGCTTTAGGAAAGCTGGGAGGTATACAGCTCGTAGTAGAGGCCGTGCTTGTCCAGCAGCTCCTGATGCGTGCCGGATTCGGCGATCTTGCCGTCCTGGATGTAGAGGATGCGGCAGTTTTTGATGGTCGACAGGCGGTGCGCGATGATGAAGCTCGTACGGCCCTTCAGAAGCGCCTGCAGACCCTCCTGAACGAGCTGCTCGGTCTGCGTATCGATGGAGGACGTCGCCTCGTCGAGGATCAGGATGCGCGGGTCGGCGAGCAGCGTGCGCGCGAAGCTGATGAGCTGGCGCTGGCCGGCGGAAAGGGACGCGCCGCGCTCCTGCACCTCGGTGTCATAGCCCATGGGCATCTGCGAGATGAAGTCGTCCGCGTGAACGGCCTTCGCGGCGGCGACGATCTCCTCGTCCGTCGCGTCGAGGCGTCCGTAGCGGATGTTGTCGCGGATCGTGCCGGTGAAGAGGAAGCTGTCCTGCAGCATCATGCCCATCTGCGAGCGCAGCGACGAGATCGTGACGTCCCAGAGCTCGTGGCCGTCGATGGTGACGGAGCCCTCGCGGATGTCGTAGAAGCGCGCGAGGAGGGAGACGATCGTCGACTTACCCGCGCCGGTGGGGCCGACGAGCGCGATGTTTTCGCCGGGCTCGGCGACGAAGCTGACGTGGTCGAGGATGGTCTGCGTCGGTTCGTAGCCGAAGACGACGTTTTTGAACTCGACGCGTCCGGAGATCGGCGGCAGCTCGACGGCGCCGGGACGGTCGTCGATGGAGACGGGCTCGTCCATGAGCTGGAAGATGCGTTCGAGGTAGGCGGTGTTCGTGATGAGCTGGTTATAGAGGTTGCCGAGCGTCTGGATCGGCTGCCAGAAGCGGGAGGTGTAGCTGACGAACGCCAGCAGCACGCCGACGGTGACGCCGGAGAACCAGCCCGCGCCGACGGCGTAGTAGATCAGCACGGTGTAGACGACGGAGAGCGTCAGGATGATCGGCCAGATGACGCCGCTGATGCGGATGGCGTGCAGCCAGGCGAAGCGGGAGTCGTTGCAGAGCTTCGTATAGATGCCGTAGTTGGTGTCCTCGCGGTCGAAGGCCTGCGTGACCTTGATGCCGCTGATGGATTCGTGCAGGTAGGCGTTCAGGTTCGACTGCTTGTTGGAGAGCTTCTGATAGGCGCGGCGCTGGGGGGTCTTGATGAAGGCCATCACGAGGATGAACAGCGGCAGACCGGTGAGCACCATCAGCGTCAGCCCGACGTGGAGCTTCAGCATGAAGAAGAAGATCGCGACAAGGGACAGAAGCTCGATCAGGATGCTGATAATGCCGTTGGAGAGGAAGTTTGCGACGGCATTGATGTAGTTGACGACGCGGACGAGGATCTTTCCGTGCGGACGGCTGTCGTAATAGTCGAAGGGCAGCTTCTGCAGGTGCACGAACAGGTCGTGGCGGATGTCGGTGATGATATACTGACCGGCGCTGTTGAAAAGCAGCGTGCGCCAGCGGTTGATGACAAGGACGAGCGCGACGGTGGCGGCGAAGAGCAGACCCACAAGCAGGATGCCGCGGATGTCCTTCGCGGGGACAAGGTCGTCGACGATCTTCGTCGTGTACAGCGGCGTGACGAGGTCCAGAAGGATGGCGACGACGCTGAGGAGGAACGCGCGCAGCAGCAGCTTCCAGTAGCGGCCGATGTACTTTCCCGCGCGCTTGAGCTGTGAGATATTAAACGGAGATTCCAGCTCCTCGTCGACGTTGAACTTGTTGCGTTCCTTGGTGATGGCCATTTATACGCGCCCCCCTTCCAACGCGAGCTTTTTCGCTTCTTCGGCGGCTTCGGCAGCCCGCTTTGTCTCGGCGGCCTTCGCGACGGCCTCGGCGGCGTCGGCGGAAAGTCCCTGCTGGAGACGGAAGATGTTGTAGTAGTAGCCGCGCTTTTCGAGCAGCTCCTCATGCGTGCCGCATTCCGTGATCTCGCCGTTTTCGACAATGTAAATGCGGTCGGCGTCGCGCACCGAGGTGATGCGCTGGGCGATGACGATGGTCGTCGCGCGCTTTTTGCGATTGCGCAGGCGCTCCTGGATGTAATGCTCGGTCTCCATATCGACGGCGGAGGTGGTGTCGTCGAGGATCAGGATGGGCGTGTCGTACGCGAGCGCGCGGGCAAGGGACAGTCTCTGGCGCTGACCGCCGGAGAGGCCGACGCCGCGCTCGCCGATGATCGTCTCATATCCCTGCGGCGTGCGGCGGATGAAGCTGTCGGCGTCCGCGTCGACGGCGCATTCGTGCACCCACTCCTCGGAGGAGTCGGGGCGGCCGTAGGCGATGTTCGAGTCGATCGTATCGGAGAAGAGGAAGACGTCCTGCATCGCCATGCCGATCATGCCGCGCAGGGAGTGCAGATCGTAGTCCCGGACGTCCACGCCGTCGACGAAGACGGCGCCGTCGGAGGGATCGATGAAGCGGGCGATGAGGGAGGTGATCGTCGTCTTGCCGGAGCCGGTGGGGCCCATGATGCCGATCGTCTCCCCGGCATGGGCGGTGAAGTTGATGTGCTTGAGGATCTTCTGGCCGGAATAGGAGAAGGAGCAGTCGCGGAGCTCGATCTCGCCCTTCGGGGACTCGTTTTTGACGGGCGCGTCGCCGTTTTTGATGTCGGGCTGCGCGTAGTAGATCGTCATGATCTTGTCGACGGACGCCATGAAGCGCTGGTAGTCGTTCATGATGGTGCCGATGAGGTTCATGGGCTGGTTCAAGCCCCAGGTCAGGTTCAGAAAGAGGGAGAGCTGGCCGAGAGTCAGGTTGCCGCGCACGACGCCGATGCCGCCCATGACGAGGAGCACGATGCTCATCGAGGAGGCGATGCCGGAGATGAAGGGGCCGAAGCTCCACCAGGTGCGCACGGAGTCGATCGACGCGCGGCAGTAGGCCTGGTTGCGTTCCTCAAACTTTTCGATCTCATGGTTTTCGCGGACGAAGGCCTTGACGACGCGGTTGCCGGAGATGTTCTCCTGCACGGTGACGTTCAAGGCGGAGGTCTCGGCGCGCACCTTGTCGTGGGCGGGGCGCATGACCTTGCGCAGGCGGTAGGTGGCGTAGGCGGTGAAGGGAGTGAGGATCAGCGCCGCCAGCGTCATGAGGGGGCTCGTGATGAAGAAAATGACGAGGGTGACGACGAAGATGATGAGGTTGGAGACGGTGTTGGGGATGATCCAGCTTAAGAAGTGGCGTACCCAGTCGAGGTCGCCGGAGAGCTTCATCATCAGGTCGCCGGTGCGGTTCTGGCTGTAGAAGCCGGAGTCGAGGGTGCCGAGCTTGTCATATAAGTACAGGCGCAGGCGGCGGATGGTGTTCTGCGTGGCGGTTTCGATCATCAGACCGTTCACATAGATCAGCGCCGCGCGCAGCAGCACGATTCCGACGACGGAGGCGGCGTACGGCAGCAGCAGCTCCATCCGGCCGCCGGTGAAAACGTCGTCAATGATGTGGGAGTAGACCACCGGATTGACGAAGACCAGGGCCGTCGGCAAAAGGCTGATGAGGATGCCGGCGATCAGCAGTTTCATGTCCTTGCGCGCCATGCGCAGGGTCCATTTGACAGCGTCCATGAGTCACTTCACTCCTTTTCAAGACACGCTTCTTTCTGTTTTCCGGAATGCGGTTTGACCTTTTTGTACTATACCATCAAACTGCGGAAATGGCAACCTTTTTCCGCTAAAAAACGGTTTTGAAAATAAGGCGCGCCGAAGAAACGTTAAAAAATAAACGCAAAAAGGAAAAATCCGGAACGGCAAAAATCCCGGCGCAAAAGGGGGAAAACTCTCCTTTTGCGCCGGGGGCGGCGGATCATGCTTTTTTGCGCAGCGTATGCGCCAGCACCTCGGCGAAGCGCGCGGCGCGGGCGTCCCACGAGCAGGCGCGGGCGTAGTCGATGCGGCGCTGCCGCTTTTCGGGCGTATCCTTTTCGAGCGCCGCGCGGATCTGGCCGATGAACGCGTCGGGGCCGTCGGCGATGTACACCGCGTCGGCAAACTCACGCACCTGTACGGGCTCGGGCGTGCTGACGACGGGCTTGCCGGTGGCGAGATACTCGTAGAATTTCAAAGGGCTGACGTCGCGGGAGAGCGAGCCGGAGCGAAACGGGTTCAGGCAGACGTCGAAGCGCGCGAGATACGCCGGCAGCTCGGACTGGGGCAGAAGCCCCAGCAGCCGCACGTTGGGAAGATCCCGGATCTCGTCGACGGCGGCGTCGCGGTGCTCGCGTCCGATGAAGACGAAGGTGCAGTCGGGGCACATCTGCGCGGCACGGCGCAGCAGCGGGTAGTCGATGCACTCCTGCAGCGCGCCGATGAAGCCGAGCACGGGGCCTTTTATGTCCGCAAGCGCCTCCGGCACGGGCAGCGGCTGCTGCGCGCGGGAGAACAGCTCGTAATTCGCGCCGTTGGGGACGAGCGTGGTGTTCGGGTTGACGCGCACGAGGGTGTCGTAGAGCCCCTGCGCGGTGGCGAACACGGCGTCGCAGTTTTCGGCGAGGACGGCCTCCATATGGTCGACGAGCGCGGGGCTGATCTGCCCCTTGTAGCCCGAGTGGCGGTCGACGCAGGTATAGACGCGGGCGCGGGCGGGGATCTTCCGGATCAGGTCGCAGTGACCGGGCAGATAGGTCCACAGTACGGCGTCGTCCCCGATGCCGTTTTCGCGCATGACGCGGCGGATGTGGCGGGCGAGGAAGGCCTGATTGATGCGGTTGATGAAGCGGAAGCGGTTGCCGAAGGGCAGGACGGGCGGCAGCGCGCGCACATGGATGTTTTCCTGCGGCTGCGGCTGCTCTTGGCGCCACGCGGTCAGGCGCGCGCGTGCGGCAGGGTCGCGCAGCGGGGCGAGCAGCGTGACGGGCGGGTCGAAATAGAGCACGTCGGCGTCCATGCGCCGCATGATCTCCTGCTTGCTTGTGGGATAAGGGTACCAGTTCGAGCTCGACAGGCAGACGATTTGCATATTATCCCTCCAGCAGCGCGTTCAAGCGGGTGGTCGTATTTTTGGTATTGGCGGCGAAGACATTGTTGATGAGGATGATCTCGTCGACGCCCTCGGACTCCACAAGCGCCGCCAGATCGCCCGTGAAGTAGCGCTCGTCGAGGACGATGACCTTGCCGTAGTGCGGGATGAGATACGGCGCGAACGCGTTGCCGTAGCTCTCCTTCAGGACGAGCACGACGTCCCCGCCGGGGTTTTCGTCGTTGACGATGTCGATGCGGGGGCAGTCGCCGTGGAGATAGACGCCGTAGGCGTTGCCGCCCTTGGCATATTCGGCGAGAACGGTGGAGCTACTCCCGGAGGACGCGCCCTTTTCCCAGCGCGTGACCGTCGTTTCCACGGGGACAAGACAGTATTCGACGGTATCGGGGTTATCGAGGAGCTTTGCGTCGTTGGTGCTGGTCGCAAGGGTGCCGGTAAAGCCCTCGATGGTGCGCTTTTCGTAGTCGGCATAGGCGCGCGGCGTAAAGCCTGCCTTCCCGGCGAAGGCGGTATAGGCGTAATACGCGCCGAGTCCCGTCCAGTGGTGGTCGGTGTTGAAGTAGATATACTCCGCCGTGTGCTGTCCGAGCACGGAGTAGGCGTCGACGGCGATGACGTTCCCGCCGAGCGCGCCGTAGATGTCGTCGATGTTGGCCTTTTCGTCGGCAACGTAGGACGAATACTTTTCGGGCAGGTAGAAGGCGACGCTGGAGGGCACGACGATGTTATAGACGTCGATGTCCGGGAACGCGTCGGCATAGGCGCTGACGGTTTCGGCATAGCGGTATTTCTGGTTCTCGGAGCCGCCGAACATCTCGAACGCGCGGGTGCCGTAGATGAGGACGCCGTTGGCCTTTTCCGGCTCGATGTCTTCCGGGGGAGCCGCCGTCGTCGCCACGGCCGTCGTCGCCGCCGTCGTCGCGGCGGTGGTTGCGGACGGACGCTCGGGATCGGTCGGTTCGCCGGTGACGTGGGCGGGCAGCGTGGTCCCGTCGGAGCCGGACGGCGTATCCGGCTCGTCCGGCGCGGCGGAGGTCGTCACGGCAGCCGTCGTCCGGGCGGGCGTCTCGTCGTCGGAGTCGGACGGCGTGCTGCCGACGATGCGGACGTCGTCGTAGCGGATGCCGTAGGAGTCCTCGATGCGGGAGGCGAGGCGCACAAAGCCGTCGCGGAAGGGAAAGGTGTCCGCGTAAAAGGTCTCGTAATCGCGGGCGAGGCTGCCGTCGAACAGGGCGCTCCACGAGAACGCGGGACGGGAGGCAAGCGTGCGCTTTTCGGCCTCCGATTCGGTGGGTTTCGGGAGCACGACGGCGAGAATGCCGAAAAAGACGAGAATGACGGCCAGAACGCCGGTCAGCGCGAGCAGCAGGGCGCGATAGACGGTTTTTTTACGATACCACACGGCGGTTTACTCCAATCTCCCGCGAAACGGGCGTTAAAAGCGGAAATAGAGGAAGGGATTGTACGATTCCCCGACGAGCAGCGCGGTGCAGGCGACGAGCAGCACGACGCAGACGGCGATCTCCCACGCGATCATGACGCCGGGCGCATAGGCGGCGCTGCGGCGGTCGGTCAGCATGTCGCGGAGACGCGGCCAGACCGGCAGGCAGCCGAAGATCGCCGCCGCGAGGAAGAAGATATGGTTCATCATGCGCGCGCCGGAGAGAGCGTCCAGTCCGAAGGCGGGCGCGCCGATGCCGATCATGCGGCCGAGCACGGTCATCGCGCGCGACAGGTCGGTGAAATAGAAGAACACCCAGCCGATGAGCACGACGAGCAGCGTATACAGATGGGAGACCACGCGCGGCGCACGCTCGAGCGCGTCCTTGAGGTACCGACGCTCAAGGGCGATGAAGAGACCGAACCACAGGCCCCAGAGGATGAAGTTCCACGACGCGCCGTGCCAGAGACCGGTCAGAAACCAGGTGACGGCGAGATTCCGGTAGACATGCCGCCGGTTGCCGCCGAGGGGGATGTAGACATAGTCGCGGAAGAAGGAGCCAAGCGAGATGTGCCAGCGCCGCCAGAATTCCCCGGCGCTGCGGGATATGTAGGGGTAGTTGAAGTTTTCGTAGAAGTGGAAGCCGAAGATGCGCCCGAGGCCGATGGCCATGTCGGAGTAGCCCGAGAAGTCGAAGTAGATCTGCAGCGCGAACAGGATGACGCCGAGCCACGCGCCGGAAACGGAGAGCAGGGCGAGGTCGCCGTCGAGAAACTGCGAGCAGAGCGAGCCCGCGGTGTTTGCGAGGATGACCTTCTTGCCAAGCCCCACGCAGAAGCGGAACAGGCCGTAGGCGGTGTCCTCCGGCGTCGAGCGGCGCTCCGTGAGCTCCTCCGCGACGGCGGAGTAGCGCACGATGGGGCCCGCGACGAGCTGGGGGTAGAGCGACAGGTACATCAGATAGTCGACGTAGCGGCGCTGCGCCGGAACGCGGCCGCGGTAGACGTCGATCGTATAGCTCAACGTCTGGAACGTGTAAAACGAGATGCCCAGCGGCAGCGCGATCGACGGGACGGGGATCGTGAAGGGCAGCACGGCGTTCAGGGACGAAACGACAAAGCCGGAATACTTCACCGTCGCGAGCAGGCCGAGGTTTGTGATGACGGAGATCAGAAGTCCCGTCCGGGCGGCGGGCTTTCCGGCGTTTGCCTCGATGAGCCGCCCGCACATATAGTCGACCAGCGCCGTGAGCATCAGGACAAAGACCCAGAGCGGCTCGCCCCACGCGTAAAAAAACAGCGAAAACCCCAGAAGAACCAGGTTTCGAGCCTTGATATTCTTACAGGAAAAGTATATAATCAGATTCAGGGGTAAAAACAGGTATAAAAAAATCAGGCTGGCAAATATCAAAGTCGTCCGCTCCCCTTTACCCCATTGGTTAATGGATTATGTCACCACCAGTATACCATACGGCGGGAAAATAAGTCTTTATTTTTTAGTTAAAAATAATTACAGAACTATTACAAAAAACAGGAGGCGCCGCATATGAGAACCGAGAGCTACGAGGGCTGCACCAAAAGGGAATTTCTGCTGTACGGCAGGAAAACGATCATCGTCGAGCCGGAGCATGCGCTGCCGGGAAAGCCGTGGGTCTGGCGCACGGAGTTTTTCGGCGCGTTTCCGTCCGCGGACAACGCGCTTTTGAAGCTGGGCTTCCATCTGGCGTATCACAGCGCGTCGGATATGTACGGCTGCCCGGAGGCGATCGCGATGCTGGAGCATTTCCGGGAGTGGTTCTGCGACACCTGGAAGATGTCCCCGAGACCCGTGCTGTTCGGCTTCTCGCGCGGCGGTCTGTACGCGGTCAACTACGCGCTGGCGCATCCGAAGCACACGGGCGCCCTTTACTTAGACGCGCCGGTGCTCGATTTTCGTTCCTGGCCGGGAAAAAATCCGCTCTACGCGCGCGAGTGGCAGGAGTGCCTCGCAAGCTACCGCATGACGGAGGAGGAGGCGCGCGCCTATCGCGGCACGCCGCTTGACAGCGCGGGCGAGCTTGCCGCGCTCGGCATCCCGACGCTGATCGTCGCGGGCGAGGCGGACACCGTCGTCCCCTGCGCGGAGAATACCGACGCGTTCGAGCGCGCGTACCGCGCGGCGGGGGGAACGGCGCTTTCGACCATCCGCAAGCCGCACTGCGACCACCATCCGCATTCGCTCGCGGATCCCGCGCCCATCACCGCGTGGATCCTGCGCGCGCTGGAAATCCCCGCGCCGGACGATAAAAAATAAATGTTGGCCGAAATTGTGGATTTGACTGCCGTGCGTTTTTGGCTGGTATGAATATTGTTGCATTCGCCTCGTCGCGCTATAATAATTCCGTAAAATTTTTTACGAGGTGATTGTTTTGGAATTCTGGCAGAACATCGGCCCCTTTGTCCTGGCAGTCGTTGCGGTCATCATCAACGGCGTACCGCAGCTCCTCTACGCGCAGGCGCGCGGCTTTGCGCTCAAACCCGCGGGCTTTGCCTATCTCATCGGCGCGTTCGGCAATATGCTGACCGGCTCCGTCACGCCCATCTCCGCGCAGGCGGAAACCATCACCGTGGCGAGCGTGAAGAAGAACCTGCGCAACAACGTCAGCTCCATCCTGCTGGCCGCCATCCTGATGGTCGTTCTCGGCCTCTGCGGCGGCGTGACGAAGATCTCCGACTTCGCGGGTCCCGCCGTTGTCGCCGGTATGATGAGCGGCGTCGGCCTGATCCTCGCGGGCGTCGCGTGGGACATGTTCGGTCAGGAGAAGCGTACCTCGCTCGTGTCCATCGTCTCCGCGATCGCGGCGTACGCGATCTTCCTTGACAGCCCGAATAAGGTCGTCTGGACGATCTTCATCTCCGTCGTGGTCTCCACCGCCGACTTCCTGTTCCTGCAGAAGCGCCGCGTCGACGTCTCCACGCTCGTCGAGGAAGGCCGCGAGTCGGTCGAGATGAGCAGCGAATGGCGCTTCTGGAAAAAGGAATACTGGAGCGACTTCAAGCTCATCAAGCCGACGGTCAACCTGACCGTCATCCTCGGCGCGCTGAGCCTGATGATGCTCAACATCGGCGCGAACATCTCCTTCGGCGGCATCACCGCGAGCATCGCCGGCACCACCCAGAACGTCGACCACCTCTCCATCATCAACTCCCTCGCCGACGTCCCCAGCGCCCTCTTCGGCGGCCCGCCGATCGAGGCCATCATCTCCGGCACCGCCGGCGCGCCCTGGCCGGTCGTCTGCGGCATCGTCTTCATGCTCGTCACCGCGGTCCTGATCCTGACCGGGCTTGTCAGCCGTCTCGGACGCTATCTCCCCGCGCAGAGCATCTCCGGCTTCCTGCTCGTCATCGGCTTTGCGCTCACCTTTGCCCCGAACCTCTCCACCGTTGCGCAGAGCGACGGCTCGATGAGCGGCTACATCGCTCTCGGCGTCACCGCCTGGAGCAAAAACCCCTTCCTCGGCATGGTCGTCGGCGTGCTCGTGCGCTACCTCGGCGCCTACGTCGGGCTTGTGTGATCGGAGGACGCCATGCAGAACTGGTCCGATACCTACCGCATCCATCTCGCGCCCGACTATCCCGTCGATCTGCCGCTGCTCGATCTCGGGGAGGGCTTCTGCATCTATTCGTTTGACATGACCGGAGAGGCCGAATGGAACCGGATCGCGGCGCGTGAGCTGCGCCGGAAGCTTGCCTCCTACGACTTCGACGGCTTTGTGACCGTGCAGACCAAATCCTGCGGACTCGCGCAGGCCATCAGCGCGGACTATCCGCGCTATCTCGAGCTGCGCAAGAGCCGCAAGAGCTTCATGATCGACCCCCGGGGCGTGCAGGTGCAGTCCATCACCACCCAGGGCAAGCAGGAGCTCTGGATCGGCCGGGAAAAGTACGAGGCGTTTCAGGGCAAAAAGCTCTGCTTCCTCGACGATGTCGTCTCCACCGGCGGCACCATCGAAGCGGTGTTCGCGCTGGCGAAGGAAA
>JAEDGJ010000233.1 GCA_016297585.1 Clostridiaceae bacterium | reverse complement strand
GCGCGGAATAAAAAAAGGGGGAGCTGTCCGCGAAAGGTGAGCGGAACGGTTCCCCCTTTTTTGCGTATGCGGCGTCAGCCGCGGCGGAAGAGCCCGGCTTCGGGCGTAAAGGGAAGCTCGCGGAAGTCGTAGGTGCCCGGGAGCGCGATGAGGCGGCCGCCGCGGCGGACGAGTCCTTCGGCGGAAGCGGGAGGCGTGGTGCTGCGGGGAAACACGACCTCGGCGGTCGTACCGCACGGAACCGTGAAGTGCCAGAAAAGCCGGTCTCCGCGGCGCTCCCAGGCGGATTCGACGGTGCCGTAGGGCGTCCGCAGAGAGGCGCGGGCATGCTGCAGCGAGCCGCCCGGACGGGGAGCGAGCCGGAAATGCCGGTACGCACGGAAGGAGATGTCCTCCTCCGCGAGATCCCGAATGCCGCAGACCGTATCGAAGAGCCATTCGCCCACCGCGCCGTAGGCGTAGTGGTTGAAGGAGTTCATGTCCGGCGGGAAGAAGCCGTTCTCCTCCGTCCAGCCGTTCCAGCGCTCCCAGACGGTGGTGGCGCCCTGCGTGACGGGATAGAGCCAGGAAGGATAGGACGTCTGCTCGAGCAGCGCGTAGGCGAGCTCCAGCTCGCCCGATTCCGACAGCGCACGCAGCAGAATGGGGGTTCCGAGAAAGCCGGTGGAAAGATGCAGACCGCGGCTGCCGACGATGTCCCGGACGAGCTGCGCCGCGGTCTTTTTCCGGGCGTTTTCATCCGGGTACAGGCCGTATACCAGCGCCATGGCGGCGGCCGTCTGCGTCCCGACCGTCAGCTCGCCGCCGTCCGGGTAATACCGGGCGCGCAGCTTTTCCCACAGTGCGCCGCGGCGTGCCCGGAACGCGGCGGCGTCGGCTTCCCGTCCGATGCAGTCCGCCATTCGCTCAAGGATCCGCAGCATTTCGCCGAGCAGCACGGAGCCGATGTAATCGCGGTCCGTGGGCGCGTCGAGGTTGAGGTGGTCGCCGATGGTGTGCGGATGCGCGGAGGCCTCCTGATAGTCCGCGTAGCGTTTCATATTCTCATAGTACCGCTCGATGATGCGGGTATCGCCGTAGCGGCGGAAGAGGGTCCAGGGACACACGATGCCCGCATCCGCCCAGCCTGCGCCGCCGGAGCCAGGGCTGCGGTACCGCTGCGCCGGATCCGGCGCGAGGGCGGGATAGGTGCCCGTGACGGGCTCGAGCGAGGCGTTCAGGTCGGCGATCCACTTCGTGAAAAAGGCGGGGACGTAGCTGTTGAAGGCTGCCGTTCCGGCGAACACCTGCGCGTCGCCCGTCCAGCCGAAGCGTTCGCAGCGCTGCGGACAGTCGGTGGGCACATCCAGAAAATTGCCCTCCTGACTGCGGAGAATGTTGGCGTAAAGCCGGTTGACGAGATCGTTCGAGCAGGAAAAAACCCCCGTGCGCGGCAGCTGCGTGGACAGCACCAGCGCCCGCACCATGTCGCCGGTCAGCTCGCCCGGCCAGCCGGAGATCTCGAGATAGCGGAAGCCGTAATAGGTAAATTCCGGGGCATAGACGGGGTTTTCCGCCTTCCCGCAGGTGAAAACCGTCGTCTGCTTGGCAAAAAGCAGGTTGTCGCGGTACAGCACGCCGTCCCCGTCGAGCATTTCCCCATGCCGGACGGTGATCGCGAGCCCGGGATGCCGTCCGGGGATCCGGAGCTGCTCGACGCCCGTGAGGTTGACGCCGAAATCCACGATATGGGTGCCCGACGCGGTGCGGGTGATGCGGACGGGCGCGAGCTCCCGGATGACGCGGACCGGCTCACCCGAGTTCCACACGACGGCGGTGTCGTACGTCTCCTCGACGGCGTGCCCCGTCTCCGTGCCCTCCGGCAGCGGCAGCTTCCAGGAGACGTCGTCCATCATGGCGTCGTATTCCTCGCCGAGGTAGATGTCGTTGTTCAGCAGCGCCGGATACAGATAGAAGCTGTTCCAGCTTTCGTCCGTGCCGATGCGCGTCTGCGTCCCGTCGGCGTATTCGATGCGGAGCTCGGCGCGGAACAGGGGATGCGTACCGTAGCCGGTCTTGCCGGAGGGCACGCCGACATAGGATATGACGCCGCAGAACCAGCCGTCGCCGACGAGCGCGGCGAGCGCGTTGCGGCCGGGACGGAGCAGGACGGTCACATCGTAGGCCTGATACTGCACATGGTCGGAATACTGACTCCAGCCGGGGGAGAGCCGGTCCTCCGAGACGGGCT
>JAEDGJ010000232.1 GCA_016297585.1 Clostridiaceae bacterium | reverse complement strand
AGCGCGCGGACGACGGCTTCCTCCGTGATTTTGACGCGCCCGCCGACTAGAAACGGCTCGGGATCGAGGGACAGCACGGTACAGGGAATGTCGGCCAGACGCTCGAGCGGGACGTCGTCCAGCAGATAGGTGTCGCCGAACCAGTGCGCGGGGGTCTCGAGATAGGTGCCGGTCTGGGAGTGCATGCCGTCGAAGATCTCGCAGTACATGGTCTTGCGCACCCACGGCGGCTGGGGGACGGGACGGACGCACACGTCGGGGAAGGGGGAGCCGTTGCCCCACATGCCGGTATAGACGGGGCCGGTGATATCACAGAGAGCCAGAGCTGCCGCCTCCTTTTTGATAGATCATTTTATTATACCACAGCCGTGCGGCAGATTCAACGGTTTTTTACGGTCTGTCCGGAGTACGGCTGCCCGCGGCGGCAAAAACCGGGCGGTTTTTCATAGCTTGAAAACCGCCCGGCAAGTGCATTATTCCAGTTCCAGACCCACGGGACAATGGTCGCTGCCCATGATCTCGGGGTAGATCATCGCGTCATGGATGCGGGGACGCAGGGACTCGGACGCGAGAAAATAGTCGATGCGCCAGCCGGTGTTCCGCTCCCGGGCATGGAACATGTACGACCACCAGGTGTAGCCGATGCGGTCGGGGTAGAGGGTGCGGAACGTGTCGAGGAAGCCGCGGGCGAGGAGATCCGAGAATTTGCCGCGCTCCTCATAGGTAAAGCCGGCGTTGCCGACGTTCGATTTCGCGTTCTTGAGGTCGATTTCACAGTGCGCGACGTTCATGTCGCCGCAGATCACGACGGGCTTTTCCCGGTCGAGCGCGCAGACATAGTCCGCGAAGGCATCCTCCCACGTCATGCGGTAGCCGAGGCGCTCCAGTCCGCGCTGCGCGTTTGGCGTATAGAGGCAGACGAGGAAGAAGTCCGCAAATTCCAGCGTGATGACGCGCCCCTCGTGGTCGTGCTCGTCGATGCCGAGCCCATAGCGCACGGAGAGCGGCTCGACGCGGGTAAAGATGGCCGTGCCGGAGTAGCCCTTTTTATCGGCGTAGTTCCAGTATTGGCGGTAGCCGGGGAAATCGAGGGTGATCTGCCCCTCCTGAAGCTTGGTTTCCTGGATGCAGAAGCAGTCGGCGTCCACCGACCGGAAAAAGTCGGCAAAGCCCTTGCCCATGCAGGCGCGCAGACCGTTGACGTTCCATGAAATCAGACGCATATGCGGGGGTTCTCCTTTAGTTCCAGCGGTCGGAGCGGTCGAGCACGGCCTCTCCCGCCGCAAGCGAGGCGGGGACGTCGATGACGCGCTGGTTATTCGAGCCCTTGAATTTTAAGAGCAGATTCCGCTGCGCGAGGATAAAGCGGCCGTCGACGAGCGTCTGGACGTACTCGAGCAGCGCGCGCTTTTCCGGGTCGGCGAGGAGCTCTTCAAACCGGTACCCGGAATAGGCGGCCAGCTCGTAGCCGTTTTCCCGGATGCGTGCCGCCAGCGGCAGCAGCGCGGCGCTCTGCTCGAACGGCTCGCCGCCGGAGAAGGTAAAGCCCGTAAGCAGCGGATTTTTCGACGCGCGGGCAAATATTTCGTCGGCGGACATCAGGGTTCCGCCCTCAAACGGCCAGGTTTCGGGGTTGTGGCAGCCCTCGCAGTGATGGGGGCAGCCCTGAACAAAAACGGCAAAGCGGAAGCCGGGGCCGTCAACGATGGAGTCGTTGACGAGCCCGGCCACGCGGATCAAAGGCGTATCAGGCATTGTGCTTTACCCGGTCGCGCTCCTCGGCGCGCTTGGCATCGTTGAAGTTCTCGAGGGTGCCGACGAGGTAGCCGGTGATGCGGCGGATGCGCTCGAAGTTCGGGTCTCCGTCGCCCTCATGACGGCCGCAGTTGGGGCACTCGTCGCCGATGATGCCGTTATAGCCGCACACCGGGTCGCGGTCGACGGGGTGGTTGACGGAGCCGTAGCCGATGCCCTCGTTGTACATCGTGCGGATGACGCGCTCGAAGGCTTCGATGTTGTTCGCCGCCGCGCCGTCCAGCTCGACGTAGGTGATGTGGCCGGCGTTGGTGAGCGCATGATAGGGCGCCTCAAGGTGGATCTTCTCGTAGGCGGAGATGGGGTAGTAAACGGGGACGTGGAAGCTGTTCGTATAGTATTCGCGGTCGGTGACGCCGGGGATGATGCCGAACTTCTTCTTGTCCATGCGCACGAAGCGGCCGGACAGACCCTC
>JAEDGJ010000074.1 GCA_016297585.1 Clostridiaceae bacterium | reverse complement strand
GTTCGGAGGGGTGCAGGGGGGGCGAATAGCGCCCCCCTGCAAGGTATCAGCTACGGGAAGGTGCCGGTTAAGAAGAAGGAGCCTTCCTGACGGAAGGCTCCTTTGGAAGAGTTGTGGCGTTAAAACGCCACAACTCTTCCTTCCTCCATGCTCTGATCGGCCCGAAACACACACAGGTGCCCATTGACCGAATCGTCGATCGTCGTGCACGAAATCGACGGGGTGCCGCCGGTGATGAACTCGACGAAATCGGCTACCAGCCGCTGATCCCCGCCGGCGTGACCGCCGAGCTGGCCGGAGGTGTCGCCGTTGACGTTGAGGTCCACCACTTCCTCGCGGTACTCGTTCGTCGAATGCGGGTCGAGGACGCGCATCGTGAACTTCGAGTCGTCGACGCGGCCGACGATCTCGCCGCGCGTGCCGGAGATGTGGATCGTGCGCTGCGGGGTCGGCGTGCCGCCCAGCAGGTTGTGCGACGCGATCGCGCCCGACGCAAAGCGGACGATGACCGTCTGGTTGTCCACGAGGTCGCAGTCCATCTTGTACGCGCAGCGGCCGAAGTCGGAATCGCCGCGCAGCAGCGCTTCCTTCTGCTCGAGCGTCGGCTTCTCGATGTTCTCGAGGTCCTTCCAGACGTAGAAGCTCCAGCGGTCGGGGTGCTCCAGATACTGCTTGCGCGCGGAGAACGGGCACTCGTTCTCGATCTCCGGCGGGCAGTCGACGAGGCAGCGCGTGCCGGAGCCCGCGGGGGCGTTCTCCGGACGGAACTGCTCCATGCCGCCGAAGCTCGCGACGCTGACCGGACGGTCGCCCGACAGCATCCACATGATCAGGTCGATGTCGTGGCAGCACTTCGCCAAAAGCAGCGAGCGGTGCCCCGTCAGCTTCTCGTTGCGCCACTTGCCGCGCACGAACGACACCAGCAGGTGGTGGTGGGAGACATGCTCCGTCGTCTCGATCGCCATGATCCGGCCGAGCTGCGGCAGGCGCTTCTTGATCTCGACGTAGAACGGCGCATAGCGCAGCACATGGCAGATCATCACGCGGCGATTATACTCCTTCGCCGTGTTGACAAGCCGCCACATCTCGTCCTCGTGGATCGCGAAGGGCTTCTCGAGCAGCATGTCGTAGCCCGCTTTCAGAAGCGGCACGGCGGTGTCGACGTGCTGGTTGTCCATCGTGCCGTTGATGACGGCGTCCGCGCACTTCGGCACGGCGGCGAGCGCGTCGGCGGACTCAAAGCACATGTTGTCCGGGATGTCGAAGAGCTTCTTGCACATCTCCCGGCGTCCCGCGTCCGGGTCGGCGACGCCGACAATGCGGAGCTTATCAGGCGCCTGCTTCGAGTACATCGCATAGATCAGGGCGCGGTGTCCCGCGCCGACGATAATGGCAGTGACTGGCATGGGTTGCCCTCCTTCGTATTGTCCAGTGGGGGATTGATTTTCGAAAAAACGAATCGTTTACGCGAACAGCTTGCCCGCGATGTACGTCGCCTCGAGCTCCCAGTCGCCGCCGAAGACGAGGATGTCCGCGACCTTGCCCTCTTCGAGCGTGCCGACCTCGGCGTCCGCGCGGATCTCTTTTGCGGGGTTGATCGTGCAGGACTTCATGACCTGACGGAGCGGCACGCCGAAGGAGAGGAGGTTCTTGAACTCGATGTAGATGTTCGCGGTGGACGCGGCGATCGCGCCGTCGGGCATGAACGCCTTGCCGTCGCGGACGTAGACGGGCTGACCGCCGAGGTCATAGGTGCCGTCCGGGCAGCCGGCGGCCTTCAGGGAGTCGGACACGACGACCGAGCGGTCCTCGCCGAGCACCTTGAACGCGGTGCGCAGCACGGCGGGATGGATGTGGAAGCCGTCGCAGATCAGCTCGGCACGCACGGAGGGGGTGTCGAAGATCGCGCCGACGGCGCCCGGCTTGCGGTGCGCGAGGCCGTTCATCTGGTTGAAGAGGTGCGTCGCGTGGGTGATGCCGACCTCGAAGGCGTGGACGGCCTGCTCATAGGTCGCGTCGGAGTGCGCGAGCGACACGGTGCAGTGCGGGGCGACCTCGCGGATAAACTCGTCGGAGCCCTCGACCTCGGGCGCGATGTCGATCTCGCGGATGAGTCCGCCGGAGATCTCGTTCAACTCAAAGAACTCGCGCGCGTCAGGTTTCCGGATGTTCGTCGCGGCCTGCGCGCCCTTCTTCGACTCGGCGATGAACGGGCCTTCCATGTTGATGCCGCGGATGACCGCGCCGGAGAGTCCCTTTTCGGCGCAGGCGCGCACGTTCTTGAAGATCTTCACGAGCTCGTCGTGGGAAACGGTCATCGACGAGGGGCAGAACGACGTCACGCCGTGCTTTGCGAGGTAGCGGGACATCGTTTCGAGCGCTTCGGGCGTCGCGTCGCCGGTGTCGGCGCCGTTGCAGCCGTGGATGTGGGAATCGACAAAGCCCGGGTGCAGGATCTTGCCGGTGCAGTCGACGACCTCCTGCCCGTCGCGGCAGATCGTGCCGTAGGGCGCGATTTTCGCGATGCGGCCGTCCGCAACGAGGATCTCGGCGTCCACGATGTCAAAATCGCGGTTGACAATCTTTCCGTTGGTAAAAATCATGGTGCATCTTCTCCTTTATCGGAATACGGTGGATTTATACTGGCAAAATCGCCGGGATCCCGGCGGTTTTTACGGATTCTGCGGCTCTGCGTCGTCCATCACCGCCTGTCCCGCGTCCTCGGGCTTTAATACGGCGCCCGCGGCGGGCAGGGATTTCACGCGGTAGCGCTTGGGATTTGCAAACCGCGCCTCGTCGAACGGCAGCGCCCGCTCGAGCCGGTACTTCGGCGCAAACGTCATCACGGCGACGCCCTGCGTGTCGCGCGTCGTCTTCGGCGCAAGCAGCGCCGTGTGCAAAAGCAGCGCTCTCCCGTTCGTCGCGTACA
The DNA here is from genome assembly GCA_016297585.1 of Clostridiaceae bacterium. Taxonomy (GTDB): domain Bacteria; phylum Bacillota; class Clostridia; order Oscillospirales; family QAMX01; genus JAAZKA01. The sequence continues at coordinate 8,600 of JAEDGJ010000074.1, read as the reverse complement.
GCGCGTACTCCCCTTCCTCCGCGAACGCAAACGCGGAAACGAGCGGCGACGCCGTCGAATACGCGCCCGTCAGGCGGCGGCGGTTCGACTTCGTCTCATACGACTTCATCGGCACGCGCGCGGCCTTGCCGTTTTCGAACACGAACAGCAGCGACCCGGAATAGTCCCCCGGCAGGAACGCGAATACCGGCCGCTCGCCGTCGTCCATGCCGAGCTTCGAGGGCAGATAGTCGCCGAGCACGCTCGCCTTGCAGTCGTCGAAGTCCGAGACCGACGCCTTATACGCCTGCGCGCGGTCGGAGAGGAACACGATCTCGGCGTTCGAGCGCGTCTGCGCGCTCCAGCGCAGCCCGTCGCCCTCCTTATACTTCTGCTCGCCCGACATGCGCAGCGACTGCGGCGTGATCTTCTTGAAATAGCCCTCCCGCGTCAGGAAGACGGTGACGGGATACGCCTCCTCCTCCTCGGGGATCTCCTCGACCTCGGAGGGCTCGAGCAGCATCGTGCGGCGCGGCTGGCCGTACTTCTTCGCGACGGCGTTCAGCTCGCGCACGATGATCGCCTGGAGCTTGGCGCGGCTTCTCAGCGTCGCCTCCAGCTCGTCGATCTCCCGCGCGAGCGCGTCCGTCTCCGCGACGCGTCCGAGGATGTAGGCGCGGTTGATGTTGCGCAGCCGGATCTCCGCGACGTACTCCGCCTGCGCCTCGTCGATGCCGAAGCCGATCATCAGATTCGGCACGACGTCCTCCTCGCGCTCGGTCTGGCGGATGATCGCGATCGCGCGGTCGATGTCGAGCAGGATCTTCTCAAGACCCCGCAGCAGATGGAGCCGCTCCTGCTTCTTCGTCACGTCGAAGACGAGCCGACGCCGGACGCATTCGGTGCGCCACGCGATCCACTCGGTCAAAATCTCGCCGACGCCGAGCACGCGCGGGGTGCCGCCGATCAGCACGTTGAAGTTGCAGCCGAAGCTGTCCTCGAGCGGCGTCGCGCGGAACAGCTTCTGCATCACGCGCGCCGGATCCTGCCCGCGCTTTAAGTCGATCGCGAGCTTGAGGCCGGACAGGTCGGTCTCGTCGCGGATGTCCGACACCTCGCGCAGCTTCCCGGCCTTGATGAGCTCCGCGCACTTGTCCATGACGGCCTCGACCGTCGTCGTATACGGCAGCTCGGTGATCTCGATGATGTTCCCGTCGCAGCGCCACTTCGCGCGCACGCGCAGGGTGCCGCGTCCGGTGGCGTAGATGCGGCGCAGCTCGTCGGAGTCGTACAGCAGCAGTCCCCCGGTCGGAAAATCGGGCGCGACGAGCGTCGAGAGGAGGTCGTGCTCCGGGTTTTTGATGAGCGCGGCGGTCGTCGCGCAGACCTCGGCGAGGTTGAACGAGCAGATCATGCTCGCCATGCCGACGGCGATGCCCTGATTCGGCGCGACGAGGATATGGGGGAAGGTCGTCGGCAGCAGCGCGGGCTCCTGCATCGTGTTGTCGTAATTCGGCACGAAGTCCACGGCGTCGCAGTCGATGTCGCGGAAGAACTCGGCGCAGATGGGGTCGAGCTTGGCCTCGGTATAGCGCGCGGCGGCATAGGCCATGTCGCGGGAGTTGACGCTGCCGAAGTTGCCCTTCGACTCGACGAGCGGATGCAGCAGCGCGCCGTTGCCGCGCGACAGGCGCACCATCGTCTCATAGATCGCGCCGTCGCCGTGCGGATTTAGGCGCATCGTCTGGCCGACGATATTCGCGGATTTCGTGAGGCTGCCGTTTAGAAGCCCCATTTTATACATCGTATATAAAAGCTTCCGGTGCGACGGCTTGAGGCCGTCGATCTCCGGGATCGCGCGCGAGAGGATGACGCTCATCGCGTAGGGCATGAAGTTATTTGTGATGGTCTCGGTGATCGGCTGCTCCGCGATGGCGGCGGGCGGCGCCTGATCGGCGTGGTGCGAGGGGGTCTGCTTTTTGGCCATAGTGCTTCCTTACTCTAAAACCTTTATTTCGAAAATGCCCGCCTTTTTCCCGGAAAACCGCGTTTTCCCCGATGCGGCGGGTCAGGAAAGACCGTAGAAGCGCGCCGCGTTGGCATACGTCAGCTCGGCCGCGTCCTCGTCCGGGATGCCGCGCAGCTCCGCGACGGTCTCGCAGGCACGGTAGAGCCAGCGCGAGTCGTTTCTCCTGCCCCGGAACGGTTCCGGCGCAAGATACGGGCAGTCCGTCTCGAGGAGGATGCTCGCCTCAGGGAGGCTTTTGATGATCGGCTCGAACTTTTTTGCGTTTTTGAACGTGATGATGCCGTTGAAGCCGAAAATAAAGCCGAGCCGCAGCACGTCGCGCGTCATTTCGAGCGACCCGGAGTAGCTGTGGAACACGCCGCGCACGCCGGGGAACGCGCGGATGACGTCGAGCGTGTCCGCGTGCGCCTCGCGGTCGTGGATGCAGACGGGCAAATTAAGCCGCCGCGCCAGCTCGAGCTGACGGGCGAAGACCTCCTTCTGCACCGCGCGTGGGGCGTTCTCGTAGTGGTAGTCGAGCCCGATCTCGCCGACCGCGACGACCTTCTCGTCCCGGCACAGCGCCTCGAGCGCGTCAAAGTCCGCGTCCGACGCCCCGCCCGCCTCCTGCGGATGGACGCCGACGGCGGCGTAGAGAAACGGATGCGCGTGCGCCAGACGGACGGCGTTCTGCGCGCCGGGGAGGTCGCAGCCGATCTCGACGATGCGCTCCACCCCGGCGGCTTTCATCGAGGCGAGCACCTCTTCGCGGTCCGCGTCGAAGCGCCCGTCCCCGTAATGCGCATGGGAATCAAACAGTCGCATGGCTCAGTGGATCTCGGAGCCCGCCGGGATGCCGTCCGCGAAGATCACGCGCACGTCGTTTTCTCCCGCGTCCGCCGCGAGGATCATGCCCTGGCTCTCGACGCCGCGCAGCACCGCGGGCTTGAGGTTCGCGACGATGATGACCGTATGCCCGACGAGATCCTCCGGACGGTACCACGGCGCGATGCCGGACACCACCGTGCGGCCGTCCGCGCCGTCGTCGAGCGTGAGCTTTAAGAGCTTTTTCGCCTTCGGCACCGGCTCGCACGCCGTCACCTTCGCCGTGCGCAGGGATACCTTCGCGAAGTCCTCGATGCCGATCTGCGCGACGCCCTCGGGCGCGGGGGCTTTTTCCGGCGCTTTTTCGGTCTTCGCAGGCTCCGATTTCGCGGGTTCAGCCTTCGCAGGCTCCGTCTTGGGAGCGGTCAGGCTCACCTGCTCCGCCAGCGCCTTCTCGTCGATGCGCGCAAACAGCGCGGACGCCTCGCCGAGCACGGTGCCGGGCACGAGTCCGCCCCAGACGAGCGTCTCGATCGGCTCGGCGGGCAGGTTATACTGCGCGCGGATGCGCGAAGCGGTCTCGGGCAGGAACGGCTCGAGCAGGGACGCGGCCACGCGGATGGCTTCGATCAGGTTGTAGATGACGCTTGCCAGTCTCGGGCGGTTCTCCTCGGATTTCGCGAGCGCCCACGGCATCGTCTCGTCGATATACTTGTTCGTGCGGCGCAGCAGCGTCCAGATGTCGTCGAGCGCGTCGGCGACGTGCAGCGTCTCCATATCCTCGACGGCGGCGTCCCGGGCGTGCTCGGCGGCGGCGCGCAGTTCCGCGTCCAGCTCAGCCGCCTCGCCGGGGGCGGGCACCGTGCCGCCGAAGTATTTCAGCGTCATCGCGTGCGTGCGGGAGACGAGGTTGCCGAGGATGTTTGCGAGGTCGCCGTTGTAGCGGGTCAGGATCTGCTCATAGGTGAAGCTCCCGTCGGACGCGAACGGCATCTCGCGCAGCATATAGTAGCGCGTCGCGTCGACGCCGAAGAGCTTCACGACCTGCTCGGCGTAGACGACGTTGCCCTTCGATTTCGACATCTTGTCCTCGCCGAAGAGCATCCACGGATGCCCGAACACCTGATGCGGCAGCTCGACGCCGAGCGCCATCAGCATGATCGGCCAGTAGATCGTGTGGAAGCGCAGGATGTCCTTGCCGATGAGGTGGACGTCCGCGGGCCAATAATGGTTGAACAGCTCGCCGGACGCGCCGTCGGGATCGTAGCCGAGCGCCGTGATATAGTTCGACAGCGCGTCGATCCAGACGTAGACGACGTGACGCTCGTCGAAGCTGACCGGGATGCCCCAGTCAAACGACGTGCGGGAGACGCACAGGTCCTGCAGACCCGGGCGGATGAAGTTGTTGAGCATCTCGTTTTTGCGGCTCTCGGGCTGGATGAAGTCGGGGTGGTCGAGGATATACTGCTCGAGCGCCGGGGCGTATTTGGACATACGGAAGAAGTACGCCTCCTCCGACGCGCGCTCGACCTTCGCGCCGCAGTCGGGGCAGCAGCCGTCCTTGACCTGCGTCTCGGTAAAGAAGCTCTCGCAGGGCTTGCAGTAATAGCCCTCGTAGGAGCCCTTATAAATGTCGCCCTGGTCGTAGAGCTTTTTGAAGATCTTCTGCACGGTCGCCATATGCTTCGGGTCGGTCGTGCGGATGAACTGGTCGTAGGAGACGTTCATGAAGTCCCAGATGCGGCGGATCTCGCCGGCGATGGCGTCGACGTGCTGCTGCGGGGTCTGGCCTTCCTCGCGCGCCTGATCCTGGATCTTCTGCCCGTGCTCGTCGGTGCCGGTCAGGAAATAGACGTCGCAGCCCTGCGAGCGGCGGAAGCGCGCGATGGCGTCGGCCAGCACGGCCTCGTAGGTGTTGCCGATGTGCGGCACGCGGGAGGTATAGGCGATGGCGGTGGTTATATAAAACTTCTTCCCGTTCATGTTCTCGCTTTTCCTCGTCTTTCTTGAAAGATAACGGTACAGCATCTATTATAGCCCAAATCCGTGCAGATTGCAAGGGGCAAAGCGTCCCCGGACACGAAAAAAGCCCTCTTTTTCGGGGACTGACCCGAAAAAGAGGGCTGTATCGCCTAAAAACCGGGGATTTGCGCTCAGAAATCGATGCGCGAGCCCTTCTGGGAGCTTTCGTAGACCGCACGGATGAGCTCGATGGCCTTTCTTCCCTCGCGGGCGGTGACCATCGGGTCCGCGTCGCACTCGATCGCGTGCACCATGTCCTCGATCTGCGCGCGGTGGCCGTCGGTGCTGAAGTTCATCGGGTCGGACGCGCCGCTGTCCTCGGGAACGCCCAGCACGATGTCGTCGGGCTTCGGATAGTCCTTGATGTCCCACTCGACGAAGTAGTCGTCGGAGATCGTGACGGTGCCGTTGGTGCCGGAGATCGACAGGCGGCGGGCATAGCCGGGATAGATCGCGGTGGTCGCCTGGATCAGGCCGAGCGCGCCGGACTCAAACTCCACGGCGGAGACGACGGTGTCCTCGACCTCGATCTTGCGGTCGAGCGTGCGGGCGATGCCGTAGACGGACTTGACGGGACCCGCGAGATAGCGCAGCAGGTCGACGGAATGGATGCCCTGATTCATCAGCGCGCCGCCGCCGTCCATCTTCCAGGTGCCTCTCCAGCCGCCCTGGAGGTAATACTCGGGCGAGCGGTAATACTTCATGAACACGTCGGCGGTGATGATTTTTCCCAGCGCGCCGGAGTCGACAAGGCGCTTTAGAGTCTTCGTCGAGTCCTTCATGCGCGCCTGGAAGACGACGCCCACCTTGACATGATGCCGGTCGGCCGCGGCGATGATGCGGTCGGCATCCTCGCAGGTCAGCGCCATGGGCTTCTCGACGAGCACATGCTTGCCCGCCTCCGCCGCGCGCACGGCGAGATCGGCGTGCAGGCCGCTGGGCGTGCAGATGGTCACGCAGTCGATCTTCGGGTCCGCGAGCATCGCGTCGACGCTCTCATAGGCGGGAACGCCGAAGCGCTCGGAAAACTTGCAGGCAGAAGCGTAAAAAGCGTCGGTCACACCCACGAGGTGCGCGCCCGCCGCGTCGTTGATGGCGATGCAGTGCCACGCGCCGATCGCGCCGCAGCCGATGACGCCGAATCCGATAGACATAAAACTTTATCCTCCTCTTTTTTTCGAAAAGAAAGGTGATCTCCACCGTGAACACGATTCTATTATAAGCGGTCACGCGCACCCATTTCAAACATTTTTTGCGCATAATCTGATACTATCGGATAATTTTGCGCATTTCCCGCCGCGAACGGTGCGCGGCACGCTCCATTTTTTACGCTTTACCGCATTGCCGCCGCGTGGTATAATAGATGTATCCCCGCACGCGGAAAGGAGGGGGTTTCCCATGTCCGTGGTGCGTCCTCTGTATATTTCGCGCTACTGCCGCCAATCCGGCCAGAACGCCGACCTCGAGCACCGTCACGATTTCTACCAGCTCTTCCTGCTCGCGCGTCCGACCGTCCGGCTGCTCTCCGGCGGACGGCTCCATGCCGTCGACCCCGCGCGCGAGCTGGTCTTCGTCCGTCCGGGGCTCCCCCACGCGCTCTGCCTGCCTTCTCCCGAGCCCGCGTCCGCCGCGTATACCTACAACGTCGCGCTCGACTGCAAATTCGAGGTCTCCGACCCCGCGCTGCGCGTCCGGCTCGACGCCCTGCCGCTCATCGCCGCCGTGCCCTGCATCCCGGCGCTCCGCGTCCTCGCCGACGCGATCATGGCCGAGCTGCTTGCCCGCGACCGCGCGTCGCTTGCCCTCGCCGACCCGTCGGAAGACACCCTCGCCGCGATGCTCGAGAGCTTCCTTGCCATCCTGCTGCGCGGATATGAGGGCGGCGTGCGGCCGCAGATGGCCGACCTGCACTACGTCCCCACGCGCCGCGTCGTCGTCGGCAGCGTCGACGTCGCCGCCGTCAAGCACTACATCGACACCCACTACGCCGAGCACATCACGCTCGAGAGCCTGTCGCGCCTCGCCTGCGTCAACAAGACGACCCTCTGCCGCGCGTTCAAGTCGATCATCAGCATGTCCCCGATCGCCTACGTCGGCTTCCGGCGCATCGAGGTCGCCCGCGAGCTGCTGACCGGCACCTCAAAGAGCGTCGGCGAGATCGCCGCCGCCGTCGGCTACCAGAATATCTTCCACTTTTCCCGCCAGTTCCGCGAGGCACAGGGCAAAAGCCCCACCGAATACCGCCGCACCGCGTCGCAGTAGCCCTGCCTTTACGCGATCTCCGCGCCGAGCTCCTGCGCCAGCGCGCGTCCGAACACCCGCACGGCGCGCTCCGCCTCCTCGAGCGTGTCCCCCGACGCGCCGACCTCCAGCAGCAGCGAGCCGGGCGTCAGATGCTCGTTGAACCGCTGCCGCCGCAGGTTGACCGGCCGCGCGATCCCCGGCGCCAGCGCCTCGAGCCGCGTCTGCAGCGCCATCGCGAACGCGAGATGGCTCCTCCACTCCGGATGCGCAAGCGTCCCCGCGTCCGTGCCGACGAGGAACATCAGCCGCGCCGTCCGCTCCCCGCCGTACTGCCCCGACGTCGCGAGGATCGAGCCGTCCGGGTACGAATACGCGTCGCGGTGCACGTCGATGACGATCCGGATCGACGGATGCGCCTCGAGAGCGGCGGTGATGCCGTCGAACGCGCGGTTATACGACGCCGTATAGGACGGCACGTCGTACATCGTCTCGTCGTGCAGCGCCGGAATGCCTGCCTCCTCCAGCGTCTCGCAGAGCACCTGTCCCACGCGCACGACGTTTTTCGCAATGTCCTGGCTCCGGCCCGTCTCGCCGTCGTCGGCGGAGCCCGCGTAGCTCTCCGAGCCGTGGGTGTGCATGATGAGCACGAGCGGCTCCGTTCCGACGGTGAACGCGGGCACCATGGACGCAAGCTTCGCCGGGTCAAAGCTCACCCCCGCGTCGTTTGCCACGGGAATCTCCGCAAACGCCGCCGCGAGCGCTTCCGTGTCGCGCGCGGGTGCCGCCGGAAGGGTCGTGGACACGGGCTCGGACGGCTGCTCGGTCTGCGCGGTGGATGCGCTCTGCCCGGTGGCCGCGGTCTGCACGGAAACCGCAGTCTGCCCTGTCTCCGTGGTTTCAGGCGGCGGGCGTCTCCGCGTCCTCGGATGCCGCGGTCGTCTGCACGTCTATCGCATCCCACGCATCCAATGCATTCATCGCGTCGGCGTGCAGGATGCGGACCATGCAGAGCATGCACAGCACCGCCGCCGCGAACGCGCCCGCCCGCAGCACGAGTCCGCCGCCGGCTTCCGTTTTTCTCCGCACAGCCCCGTTCCCCCTTCGTGTTCTCCTCTTTTTTCGCACCATGTATTATACCGCTTTTGCCCGGCGAAGCGGAAAGAATCCTGTCGCGCGGGATGTACAGCGCTTTTTCGGCGCCATGCTTTCCGCGCGGTCCGGAACGCGAAAAAAATCAGCCGAAGCCCTTGACAAGCGGGAAAAAATATGGTATTATACATAAGCGCGCAACGAGGTTTCGCGGGATACCGTCGAGAACCACTTCGGCGGCGGGAAACGGTCCGTTTTCATGCGGGTGTGGCTCAATGGTAGAGCTCCAGCCTTCCAAGCTGGCTGCGTGGGTTCGATTCCCATCACCCGCTCCATTGGATCCTTTTCCACGCGAAAAAGGGAGTCCTTACCTGCGCCTGTAGCTCAGGTGGATAGAGCAACTGCCTTCTAAGCAGTGGGTCAGGGGTTCGAG
>JAEDGJ010000231.1 GCA_016297585.1 Clostridiaceae bacterium | reverse complement strand
GCGCCGAAATAGACCGAGATCGTGTAAAATGTCGTCTCCGTGCTGCCGAGCATGATGGCGGCAGTGCGGCCGATCAGCGAATCGACGCCGTACACCGCCATCAGATCTGCGCCGACGGCCAGCGCCGCGCTGCCCGAAAACGGCCGCAGCAGCACGAGCGGCAGCGTCTCGGCGGGAATGCCGACGAGGCGGCTGACGGGCGCGAGCAGCCGCGTCAAAAGCTCGATTGCGCCCGAGGCGCGGAGCATATGCACCGCCGTGAGCAGGACGACCAGCGCCGGCGCGATGGACAAAAGCAGCTTCAGCCCGTCCAGACCGCCCTCCAAAAGCGCGGAATAGACGTCCTGCCGTTTGGCCAGCGCAAAAACCGACACGCCGATCAAAAGCAGCGGAATGAGCAGATCAAGCACGGCGCGTGACCCTCCGCAGGAGCTTGGCCGCAGCGATGCCCGCCGTGACCGAGAAGATCGACGTCAGCCAGACCGCCGGCAGGATGTCAAACGGTGCCTGCGCGCCCAAGGATGCGCGGACGGCGGCGACGGTCGTCGGCAGAAGCTGGATGGAGGCCGTGTTCATCACGATGAGCAGGCACATCTCGTCCGAGGCCTCCGTGCCGCCGGAGAGCGCCTTCATCCGCTTGACCGCCGCGATGCCCATCGGCGTGGCGGCGTTGCCGAGGCCGAGCAGATTGGCCGAGACATTGCCCGTCAGGTAACCGAGGGCGATGGGGTCGCGGCCCGCCTGCGGGAACAGCCTGCGAAACAGCGGCCGCATCAGCCTGCCGAGCTTTTCCGTCAGCCCGGCTCTCTCCATCACCTTGGCCAACGCGCTCCAGAGGCACAGCGCGCCCGCCAGCGAGAGGCACAGCGTGACCGCAGCCGACGCGCCCTCCATCGCCGCGCCCGTCAGGACGCCCAGCCGGCCCTCCGCCAGCGCCGCGCAGACGGACAGAACCAGCATCCCGACCCAGATAAAACCCATCATGCCAAAGCACCTCCTGCGGACAGCCTATGCTTTTTGCCGCGACAGTATGCTTTTTACTTGACAGATCGGAGAATTATGGTAAAATATCAATGGAGAAGCCAAATACAGAGGAGGGGGCACATGAAATCTACAGGAATCATCCGAAAAGTGGACGAGCTTGGCCGCATCGTGTTGCCCATCGAGCTGCGGCGTATGCTGGAGATCGAGGAGCATGACCCGCTGGAGATCGCGGTGGAGGACGAGCGCATCATCCTGCGCAAGCACCTGCCCGCGTGTGTATTTTGCGGCGCGGCGGAGGATCTGATCGAGTACAGGGGAAAACGCGTCTGCGGCCGATGCCTGCAGGCGCTCAATGAGGAAAACGAATAAAAACGACGGAGGCTGCGAGCTTGCAGCCTCCGTCGTTTTTGAATATGCCCCTCCGGCCTGAAACGAGCCGGAGGGGCGCTTTTTGGGACTATGTGATCAATTCATGGAAAGAAAGGACTGGAAACGAACCAGAAGAGCGGCGGCCTCTGCGCGGGTCGCGATGCCCTGCGGGGAGAGCGTGGTTTCGCTGTCGCCGTTGATCAGGCCGTTGGCGACCGCCCACACGAAGGCATCTCTGGCGTAGCTGCTGATCGCGTCGGCGTCCTCATAAACACTCAGGTCAGCCTCGGCGGTCAGATCCATCGCCTTGTAGCCTGCGTAGCGGAAGAGGATGGCGGCAAGCTGCTCTCTGGTGATCAGCTCATCCGGTTCAAAGGTGGTCGGCGTGGCGCCGTTGACAATGCCGTTTTCTGCCGCCCAGGCAACTGCCTTGGCATAGTACTGCGTTTCGGGAACATCCGTAAAGGAGGAGAACTCAGCGATCTCAGGCTCGCCCTCCATGCGATACAGGACGGTGATCGCCTGTCCGCGGGTGATGGGCTTGTCGGGGCTGAAGGTGTCTTTACCGTCGCCGTTGAACAGACCGTCATAGACCGCTTCGAGGATGATCTCCTCTGCCCAGTGGCCGGAAATGTCGGTGAATCTGGTCTTCAGTGCCTCGTATTCCTCGTCTGTGACATGGATGTCGATCGTTGCGACGAAATCACCGAAGCCGGCGGTTACGGTCGCGTCGCCTCTGGAGACGCCCTCGATGACTGCGCTGTGATCGGCCGACTCAACGATCCGGACAACGGACTCGTCGGAGGACTTCCAGGTCAGAATGCTCTGATACGGCGCTTCGCCAACGTCGGTGACGGTCAGCGTCTCGCCGGCCATGATGGTGG
>JAEDGJ010000073.1 GCA_016297585.1 Clostridiaceae bacterium | reverse complement strand
CTCGGATGACGAAAAAACGCAGAAAACTGCCGCCGGATTTTCCTGCCGGGAAGCGGGAAGCTCCGGCGGCACGATTTTTTTCGGGGTTTTATCCGTTCAGCTTGGCCTTCAGGAACGCGATATAGCGGTTCCAGTCCTCGCGGGAGAGGTAATGCCGGTGATCGCGCAGGTGATAGCCGACGCGGCCTTCCGCGAAGTGGTCGCCGGGGACGGGCAGACGGTCGGGGCAGATAAGGCCCGGTTCGCCGAGCAGCTCCCACGCCTGCGACGCCCAGAGCGAGGTCAGAAATTCGGATTTCGGATCCGCACCCTGATCGAGCGCGGCGGAGCCGACGCACAGGAGGCGCGGGGCGATCAGGGCGAGCAGGAAGCTCTGGTCATAGGGCTTCTCGTCCTCGCGCGCGTCGGTATAATCCTTGAAGTTCTCGCAGAACCAGTCCCAGCTTCCGGCTCTCAGGAAGTCGCGGACGCGTTCCCCTTCGCCGTGCTTCGAGGTCGCGGCGCCGCCGTAGCCGGAGTCGTTGGAGATCGAGCACCAGAAGCGCTCGTCCTGCGCGCCCGCCCAGAGCGCGGTCTTGCCGAGCCGGGAGTGGCCGATCACGGCGGTGTGCGCCGCGTCAATGTCCGTGCGCGTCAGCAGATAGTCGAGCGCACGGGACGCGCCGTAGGCCCACATGCCGATCTTGCCCCATTCGGTCTTTCCTCTCGCGCAGTCCGTGCCGAAGGCGAGGGCGAGCCCGTCGGAATAGTCGCCGTAGTGGGCGTCGTTTACGACGTCCTCATAGCAGAAGACGGCGAGCGCAAAGCCCGCGTCCGTGATCTCCTCGATCGGCACATAGCGGTCGGGCAGCTCGCGGCGGAACGCGATATGGAGGAAAACCGGCGGCTTTTCGACCGTCTGCGGGACGAACAGCGCCAGCGGGAAGGAAAAATCGCCGGAGGGGGTGTCAAACGTGATCCGGATGCGCTGCTCCAGCACCTTGCCCGCGCAGAAGGCGGGATTCGACGAGAGAATCTCGCCGGAGACGTGTGCCGGCGGGGGCGGGGTGACGCCGTAGGAATAGGTCTCCAGCGCACGGCGCATCTCGGCGCGGCGCGCGGGCCACAGCTCCCGCGTGACGGGACGGCCGTCGTCCATCGTGAGGATGGGCAGCAGCGCGCGGGAAGAAAGCTCCTGATTCAGCATACGATACCTCCAGTCAAAAAGATCAGCCGCGTTCGGTCGGGAACTCGCGGCGGCGGTATGCAAAGAACGCGGCGAGGGTGCAGAGGACAAAAACGCCGCCGAGGCAGACGATCTGCAGCAGGGAGTAGTACGGACCGAGCCGGAACGCGTATTCCGGCATCGCGTAGAAGGGCAGCGAGACGAACCAGAGGAAGTTTACGACCGGCAGATAGGACGGCACCAGTCCCAGAAGCCAGAGAAAGACGAGCGTCAGAGCCGACCAGAGCGCGCCTGCGCCGGACGTGCGCGTGCAGGCGGAATACAGCGTGCCGATCGCGTAAACGACGCACTGGAACAGGAAAATGCGGAAAAAGATGATGCCGTAGGACAGCAGATAGGAGGCCGTCGGGTGGAAGAAGATGCAGTAGCCGCCGATGGAGACGCCGCAGAGCAGCAGATTCAGCAGCAGCACATAGAGCAGCCCGCCGGAAAAGCGGGTGAAGAAGACCGACGCGCGCGAGACCGGCAGGGCGTATAAAAGCTCCGAGAGCCCGCCCTCGTCGGACGTCAGCCCGCGTCCCGCCGTGACCGCAACGCAGATCGATTCGACAAGATACACCGGCACGAAGGCCCGGGCGAAGAACGCCAGCGGATCGCCCATGTCGAGCGGGGAGAGGACGGACAAAAACAGCTTCCAGGCATCCGACAGTCCCGCGTACCAGTAGCTCAGCGGCGTCGTAAGCCCGCGGAGAAAGCAGAAATAATAGATGATATAGACCCCGGCCGTCAGGATGGCGCAGGGGAGAAACGCGGCAAACAGGGCGGTGAAGAAGCGCCTTGTCTCATACTTCAGCTTCATGCGGATGTCCTCCTTCCGAAACGCGGTTGGCGACCAGCACGCTCTCCATCGTCGGCTCCTCGATGCGCAGCGTATGAACCGTGAACTGGGCGAGCGTTTTGACGAGCGTATCGATGGAACCGGTATAGGTAAAGCTCACGGAACGGTCGTCGCCCTGGAAATTGACGATGCCCAGCGCGTGGGCGGCTTCCGAGGCGCCGTCGGCGGTAAAGGTGACGCGGCGGGCGCGCAGGAAATCCATCTCCCGCACCTCGCCCGCGCGCAGCACGGCGCCGTTCTGCAGGATCGCGGCGTGGGTGCAGTAGCGGACGATCTCCTCCACGCTGCGCGTGGTAAACAGGACGGTGGAGCCGTTTTCGTGCAGCCGGGTGAGCTCCGCAAAGACCGCCTCCCGTTCAAACGGCGCAAGCCCCAAAGACGGCTCGTCCAGCACGAGCAGCGGCGGGTCGCGCAGAAGCACCGATACGAAGACGAGCTTCTTGCGTTCGCCGTCCTCCAGCGCATCGAAACGGGCGCGCGGCTCCAGATGGAACTTCATGCACAGCTCCCGCAGCCGCGCCTCGTCGACGCGCCCGGCAGAGCTGCACAGGAAGACCAGCAGGTCATGGACGGTCATCCGCGAGTGCCCCGTGACCCTGGCCGGGACATAGCCCGCCGCCTGACGGATGCGCACGCTGTCGCGCACGGAATTCCATTCGAAGACGAGCACGTCTCCGCCGGTCGGGTGGATGTAATCGAACAGCAGACGCACGATCGTGCTTTTGCCGGACTGCGACGGCCCGAGGATGCCGAAAAACGATCCGGCTTCGACGGAAAAGCGGGCTTCCTCCAATCCCGTCCGGTGCCGGTACTCCTTGGACGCGTACTGAAAATCTATCGCGAGCATAGCGGTACTCCTAACCTTATCAGATTATAAACCGATTCTATTTTACCTTTTTCGCCGTCGTTTGTCAACGCACAATTCCGCCGCTCTTTTTCATTTTGCGGTTTGGGAAAAGGGAAAACGGGCAAAACTTTTGGCAGATGTTTTTTCGGAGGTGCAAAAAAACGGTGAAAAGGTTTCTGAAAACGGCTGCGGGCTTTCTGGCCTGCGTACTGCTTGCGGCGGCCTGCGCGGCGGGATACGATGCGGCGATGCGGAAAAGCGTCGCGGAAAAGCTGACGAGACTGCAGGTGGTCGCGCACTCCGACGCGGACGGCGACCAGCGCGTCAAGCTCGCCGTGCGCGACCGGGTGCTGGAAATCGCTTCGCGCGCGACGGCGGGCTGCACGGATCCGGACGACGCGCGGAGGCGGCTTGCCGCGGCGCTGCCGGAGATCGAGCGCGCGGCGGGCGAGACGGTGTACGCGTCGGGACGAGCCTATCCGGCGCGCGTGTCGCTCGGGAAGACGGCGTATCCGTTCCGCGATTACGGCACCTTCGCGCTGCCGGGCGGCGAGTATACGGCGCTGCGCGTCGTGCTGGGAGACGGCGCGGGACACAACTGGTGGTGCGTTGCGTTTCCGGCGCTCTGCGAGCCGGCGGCGGACATACGGGAAACGGCGGCTGCGGCGGGACTGTCGCGGCGGGAGATCGCGTTCATCCGCTCCGACGGCGCCCGGGCGAGGTTTTTCCTCCTCGAGCTGCTCGGACGCTGGCTGTAAAAATGAAAAATCCAAGGCGTCTTTTCACGCCTTGGATTTTTTAGCCTGGAGGCTTCGTTTTTTCTAGCTTCCGGCGGGAGTCGTTTTCCATTCGACGGGTACCGGCAGCGACGGGCCGCCTTCCGCGGGATCGATAAAGGAGAAAACGCTGTGCGTGTCGTAGGTCAGCCCGTTTTCCGCATAGATGCGGTAGTCCGCCGCCCGGTAGGAACCGAGGAACATCAGGCGCTGCACCACATCCATGAGGGAGAACCGCCCGTTTTTCGGGGAGGTCATGTAATTGGTGATCCGGTATTCCTCCGGCGCGGCTCCCAGAATGGCGTTGAGCTTGTCGATCGCCAGGCCGTCGGCGCCGTTGATCGTGACGGCGGCACAGCCGCTTGCGCGGGAAACGGCGGCTGCCAGCGCACCGCCCAGCGAATGGCCGGTCAGCAGCACCGTATAGCCGTCCTCCTGCACCTCCCGGCTGTCCATGACCGTTTCAAACAGCGCAAACGCGGACGCTTCCTGCGCGGACAGTCCCGGCACGAGCACCAACGCGGCGCAGGCGAGGCAGTCCTGCAGCGATACCGCGCCGGAATAGGAGATCCAGACGCATTTTTGCTCGTCGTCGCAAAAAGCCGCGCCGTAAAAGCCGCTTTTTCCGCTTTTCAGGGACGTGAAGAACCGGAACGGGCCGGTGTGCGTCCGGATGAACGCCGCGGAATCGAGCAGCGCGGACGACGGATCCTGCAGCTCCGTTCGCCGGATGCCGAAATTCTCGGAGATGATCCCCATCCGGCAGGTGTCAAGCAGCTCACTGACCGTCCCGGACAGTGTGCCGTCCGGGTCGGTCGGCACGTCACAGGCTTCGCAGCCGTACACAAGATAGCTCAGGGAGACGGCCTTCATAACGCGCTCCGTTTCCGTATACGGCGGGTCGGGCAGACCGCCGCCGGACGGGCAGGAGACGGTGCAGGCGGAACGGAGGGCTCTCCAGGCGACGATACCGGCCAGGATGAGAAGCAGGGCGGCGGCGCAGAGCAGCAGTCTTCTTTTCGGATTCATACGCACCTGTGTTTTGGATGAAGTACAAAGCCCGGAGCGTTTTGGCGGCTTTTTGAACGGGGAGAAATGCGCCTTTTGCCTTTGAAAGCACGCGCAGGGCGCGCTGCGGTCTCCGGGGGCGGGTTTACGCTTCGCCGATGTCCACGGCAAAGGAGCAGCGCTTGTGGCTGACGCGCGTGACCGGCGCGCCGGGGATGCCCTGACTGTCGAGCGGCAGGACGCAGAGCTCGTTTGTCCGCTCGTTGCAGCAGAGCAGGAACGCGTCGTCGTGCGTGACGGCGATGTGGCGCGGCCAGCTTCCGAAGCAGGAGACGATGCCGAACACGGAAAGCGTGCCGTCCTCCGCGACGCGGTAGAGCGCGATGCTCTCCATGCCGCGGTTCGAGGCGTACAGGATGCGGGCGGCCGCGTTATAGGCAAGCGACGCGCCGTAGGAGGTGTCCGTGAACGTGTCCGGCAGCGTCGGCAGGCGCTGCAGCACCTCCAGCGCGCCGGAGGCGGCGTCGTAGGAGAGCGAGTAGACGGCGTTGGAGTATTCGGTGACGAGATAGGCGACGGGCAGCGTGGGATGGAACAGCAGCTGGCGGGGGCCGTCACCCTCCATCAGCGGGAGCCTGCCGTGCTCGGCGGGGATGGGGGTCGTGCAGTCGAAGCAGTCGACGCTGTCGCGGCCGAGATCGACGAGGTAGAAGTAGCGCCCGTCGGGAGAGGGGCACATACAGTGGGGATGGCTGACCGCGCCGTCGCGGTTGTAGTTTTTATGGAAGACCTCGCGCACAAAGCCCGTGGGAGCGCAGGCGTAGATCGTCACGTCGCCGCTGCCGAAGCAGGCGCCGCCGGCAAAGGACGCGTCGGGGCTGACGCCGATGTGACAGAGACCGCGGCCCTCGAACGGCGCGCGGCTGCGGACGGCGGTCTGCGCGCCGGCATAGGGAAGGATGCACAGCTCCGCGCCCTCGGGCGTTTCATTGACGGAAAAGACCCGGCGCGAGGGCGCGTGCCAGGCCAGAAAGCTCGGGTTCATCACGCCGTTGATGCCGGAAAGCCCTTCGAGGGTACCGTCGTCCTTCAAGACGACCTCCTGGATGCCGCCGAAGCGGGACTGGTTATAGCCGCCGATCAAAATGGTGTAGCTCATTTGCGGTACCTCCCTTATATAGACTTGACAATGCGAAGAAAATACGGTACAATAAGGAAACGTTGCAAAAGAAAAGGTTTATATAAAATCGGGAGGGGTTATCGCCCGTCCCATGAGTGATTTTGGGGTGAAAAGCATATGCAGATCGACGTATCGCCGAACGATTTCAAACGGCTTCTGGATTTATGCTATCTCGGGAACATCGTGCTGGGCACGCCGGACCCGGATTCGCGCGAAACCGCCGAGTATGACCGCGTGACGCGCAGCCTGTTCGGGTACTGTCCGCTCGTCGGCCTCGGCATGTACGCGCATATCGTGGACGGCGAGGTCTATCCGTCGGACGCCTACACGGCGTCGGGGATCATGGACCGGCTTTTAGACTACGAGGACGCGACGATGTTCGATATTCTGGCCGAGGAGCTTGCGCGCCGGGATCTGGACCTGCGGGACACCGACGAGCGGGAAAACGAGGTGCTCCAGACCCGCATCGGTGAATATCTCGACGAATTCAGCATGCACGGACTCGACAATCTGTACACGGAAGGCGTCTGACGCGCGTTCCGCACGAAAAACAACAATGCCGCTGTTCCTCCTTTTTGGAAACCGGGCTATCGAGTGATGAAAGCCGTTTTAAAAAAAGAGGAAAAGCGGCATAAGCTGTATAACAGGGGAAACAATTACTGGATCATGATCAGGATCAGCGTCGTTACGGCAAGGCAGCTCGCGCCGATGATGGTCAGACGGCGAAGCAGTCCGTCGATGCTGCGGCCGCGGTTTTTACCGAAGAACGTTTCGGCGCCGCCGCCGATCGAGCCGGACAGACCCGCGCTCTTGCTCTGCTGCATCAAAACCAGCGCGATGACCGCGACGCAGAGAATGACCTGCACGATCGTCAGGATAGTGGTAAGAACTCCCATAGTTTGTAGTGGCCTCCCTCGAGATACATTCAAGCATAGTATCAATAATTGTAACACAGCTTTTCACAAAAAGCAAGCTCTTTTTTTGAGTTTTTCGCGCCGCGAAGGGGATTTTTGCGTCCGAAGCCGGGAATGTTTTCCCGATTTTCGCCGTTTTGGGGAAAAAGCCCGCGGCGGACGTCAGATTTCCCGGTATTCCCCGAGCAGCTCGCGCGCGGCGGCGAGGACGCTGTCCGTGATGTTCTCGCCCGCCAGCAGCCGCGCGATCTCCCGTGTGCGCCCCTCCTCGTCGAGCGGGTCGATGCGGGTGTAGGTACGCCCGTCGGCCTCGGTCTTGCGGATGAACAGCTCGTGCTGTCCGGCGGCGGCGAGGGACGCAAGATGCGTGACGCACAGGATCTGCCTTCCGCGCGAGAGCTCCCGCAGTTTGCGCGCGACTTTTCCGGCGGCTCTGCCGGAAATGCCGGCGTCCACCTCGTCGAAGATGAGCGTCTGCGCGTCGTCGCCCGCGGAGAGGACGTTCTGGAGCGCCAGCATCACGCGCGACAGCTCGCCGCCGGACGCGACCTTCGACAGCGGCTTTAAGTCCTCACCCGCGTTGACCGCGATGAGGAACGACGCCCGGTCATAGCCGTCGGGGCCGAGCTTTTTGTCCTCCGCCGCGGTCAGATTTGCCGAAAAGCGCGCGCGCGGCATGTCGAGATAGGCAAGCTCCTCCTCGATCGCGCACGAAAGGGTGCGGGCGGCCTCCGCACGGCGGGCGTGGAGCGTGTCCGCCGCGGCAAGCGCTTCCCGCAGCGCCGTCTCCCGCGCGGCCGTCAGCTCCGCGATGCGCGCGTCGGCGGTCTCGATGGCGGCAAGCTCCGCGCGGGCGCTTTCGAGATAGTCGAGCATCTCGCGCACCGTCTGTCCGTAGCGGCGCTTTAAGCGGTCGAAGGTATAAAGCCGGCTCTCGATGGCGTCCAGCTCCTCCGGATCGACGGAAAACGACAGATCCGCGACGCGCTCCGCGATGTCCTCCGCCTCGTAGGAGAGGTCGGTCAGCCGCCGGGCAAGCGCCGCCGTGTCGTCGCCTTCGCCGCGTTCGAGCGCGCGTGCGGCTTCCCGCAGCAGCGCGACCGCGCCGGCGGCGTCGTCCGTGCCGGAGAGCGCTTCCGACGCGCGGGAGGCGGCTTCCCGGTTCGCTTCGGCCGCGCGCAGCTCGCTCCGGCGCGCTTCCAGCCGCTCGTCCTCGCCGGGCTCGAGCTTTGCCGCTTCGAGCTTCCCGATATGATAGCGCAGGTTGTCGCTTCGGCGCGCTTTCTCGGCGTCGTCGAGCGCCAGCGCGGCAAGCTCCCGGTCGATGGCGCGCAGCGCGTCGTATTTTTCGCGGTAGGCGGCGGCAAGCGTTCCGCAGGCGCCGCAGCGGTCGATGAAGGACAGGTGCGACGCGTCGGAGAGCAGCTTGCCGGTGTCGTGCTGGCCGTGGATGTTGAGCAGCAGCGGCGCGGCGGCCCGCAGCAGCGCCGAGGTGACGGGTTTTCCGCCCGCACGCGCCGTGCTTTTGCCGTCCGCCGTGAGCGTGCGCTCGAGAAGCAGCTCGCCGTCCTCGGTTTCGATGCCGAGCTCGCCGAGACGAGCGGAAACCGTGTCGGAAAGCTCGGTAAACAGACCGGTCACGCGCGCGCGGCTCTCCCCGCGGCGCAGCAGCTCCCGGCCTACGCGCGCGCCGAGCAGCGCGCCGATCGAGTCGATGACGATGCTCTTGCCCGCGCCGGTCTCGCCGGTCAGGACGTTCAAGCCCTCGGCGAACGGCACGTCGGCACGGTCGATGACGGCGATGTTTTCAATATGCAGGGTGGACAGCATGGGATCCGGTCGCCTCCTTTGCGCGCTGGAGCGCCCCTTCCAAAAAAGGGATTTATGCGAAGATTTCCCCGTCCCGGTCGAGGATGGCGGTGCGCAGATAGTCCGCCCACGCGACCGTGCCGGGGGTGCGCTCGTCGATGGCGCGGACGAGGTATTCGGGATTCAGGCTCTGCTCTCCGGCGGCGAGGACCGCGTCGAGCGCAAGACTGCCGTCGGGGAGGGAGGACGCGTCGAGGGAGCGGATGAAGGTGCACAGATCGACCTCCGACTCGCCGCGCTTCGTGCGCTTGAGCATCATGACCGGCGCGGAAAAGAGCGTCCGGACGTCCTCCGGCACGAGCCCCTCGCCGTGAAGCGTCACCGTGTAGCGCACGGCGGCGATGTCGCCGGCGCCGCGCGTGCGCTGATAGACATAGCGGGGGACGATGCCCTCCGGCAGCGCTGCGGTCATGCGGGCAAGGAAATCGTCGGGAAGGGACTCGGTATCGAAGTCTAAAAGATCGCAGCGGCTAGAAAAGCCCGTCGGCAGCGGCAGGGGGACGCTGATGTAGGGATGGGGATTGAAGCCCTGGGAAAAGGAGAGCATGACGCCCGCGCGCATGAAGGCACGGCGGAATACGCGCATCAGGTCGAGATGCGAGATGTACTGCGCGGGACCGCGCTTTTCGTACTGCATCCGGCATTTAAGCATCGCATTTTCCTCCTTTCATCAGGCAGAGCGCGCCGCAGCCGGTGCACTGCGCGCGGCAGTCCGGGGACGGCTCGCCCGCCAGCGCCTTCTGATATTCGCGCCACAGATGCGCCTGCGTCACGCCGCAGGACATATGCGACCACGGCAGCACCTCGTCTGCGGGACGCTCGCGGTTTGCGTACCAGGCGGGGTCGAGTCCCGTGTCGCGGAACACCTCGAGCCAGGTGTCGAGGTTAAAGAAGTCGCCCCAGGCGTCGAATTTGCAGCCGCGCTTCCATGCCTCATGGAGCGCCTTCCCGAGACGGCGGTCGCCGCGCGCGAAGACGCCTTCGAGGAAGCTGACGGCGGGTTCGTGCCAGTTGTAGGTGACGTTTTTGATGCGGAAATTGTCCTTGAGGAACATATATTTCCGCTGGAACTCCTCGCGCGTCGTCTGCGCCGCCCACTGGAACGGCGTATGCGGCTTCGGGACAAACCCTGCGACGGAGACGGACACCTTCAGTCCCCGCGCACGGTTGGGGGAGTTCTGCCGCCAGTTCCACGTCACCTTGCGCGCAAGATCCGGGATGCCGAGCAGGTCCTCGTCCGTCTCGGTCGGGAGCCCCGCCATGAAGTAGAGCTTGACGGAGTCCGCGCCGCCCGAAAACGCGATCTTACAGGCGTTCATCAGGTCTTCCTCGGCGAGGTTTTTGTTGATGACGTCGCGCAGGCGCGCGCTGCCGGCTTCCGGCGCGAAGGTGAGCCCCGTCTGGCGCACCATGCGCAGCTTCTCATAAAGCTCCGGCGTGAAGCTGTCCGCACGCTGGGACGGCAGCGCGAGGCTGATCTTGCGCTCGCGGCAGAAATCGGACAGCTCGTCGCAGATCCGGTCGATCTCCCGGTGGTCGCTCGACGACAGGCTGATGAGGGAGATCTCCTCGTAGCCCGTCTGCAGGGCGAGCGTTTTCGCGTTCTCGATGATCGTCTCCGCGCGGCGGGAGCGCACCGGCCGCCAGGTGTAGCCCGCCTGACAGAACCGGCAGCCGCGGATGCAGCCGCGCATGACCTCGACCATCACGCGGTCGTGGACGACCTCCGTCGAGGGGACGACGAAGTATTCCGGAATGAAGGCGCGGTCGAAGTCCTCGACGATGCGCTTCGTGATGACGGCGGGAACGCCGTCCTGCGGCGTGATGGCGGCGACGGCGCCGTCGTCCCGGTAGGTGACGTCGTAAAAGCACGGGACGTAGATGCCCGGGATGTCCGCAGCACGGCGCAGGAACGCCTTTTTCGTCCAGCCCTCGGCTTTCGCGCGGCGGTAAAGCTCGAACAGCTCGAGGGAGACCTCTTCGCCCTCGCCGAACATGAACAGATCGATGAAATCGGCGATCGGCTCGGCGTTGCAGACGCAGGGGCCGCCCGCGACGACGAGGTTTTTCAGCTCGTGCCGGTCTTTGGCATAGACGGGAAGCCCCGCGAGGTCGAGCATATTCAGCACGTTTGTATAGCACAGCTCATACTGCAGCGTAAAGCCGATGATGTCGAAGTCGGAGAGGGGGTCGCCGGACTCGAGGGCATACAGGGGGATGCCGGCGCCGCGCATTTCGGCTTCCATATCCGGCCACGGCGCAAACGAACGCTCGCACCAGATGTAGTCCTGCGCGTTCCACAGCGCGTAAAGGAGCTTTAGGCCGAGGTGCGACATGCCGATTTCGTAGGAATCGGGGAAGCAGAAGGCGATGCGGAGATCGACGGACGCGGGGTCCTTCTTCACGGCGCCGTATTCGCCGCCGGCGTAACGCGCGGGCTTTTTGACCCGCGCCAGAATTGCTTTCAAACGCTCGTCCATAGGGGGTTCCATTCCTTTGTATTTACCGTATTTCCGGCGAGCAGCAGGCCGCCGAGAATCATGACGGTACTATTATACCGCGTTTTGAACGCGATGTACAGACCAAAAATGAAGAGCGCCGCGGAAAAAATTATGGATATGGTCCGGAAAACGCGCGGTGCCGTCTCCGGCCCGAAATAGCGGTACAGGACGGCACGCAGCGCCTCTCCGCCGTCGAGAGGGGAGGCCGGGATCAGGTTTACCGCCGCAAACAGGAGGCTTGTCCCCGCAAAATACGCGAGATCCGTGCGCCCGGTCAGCCGCAGCGCGATGCCGCAGGCCAGCGCGCAGAGCAGATTCGCCGCGGCGCCCGCGACCGCGATGCCGAACTCCGCGGGGTAGGACAGCGCGCCGCGGTAATCGATGCGCAGCCCCGCCGCGGACAGCGTCAGCCGTCCGGCATTTCCGCCGAAAGCCCGGAGCGCGAGCAGA
>JAEDGJ010000230.1 GCA_016297585.1 Clostridiaceae bacterium | reverse complement strand
CCTCGGCGACAAACGCCTTGGCGGGCTCGTTATCGATGACGACGCAGTCGACCTTACCGGTCTTGAGCGCCTGAACGGCATCCGCGCCCTTGCTGTAGCGGTCGATCGTCGCAAGACCGGCATCCTCCAGATCCCAGGTCGTGTACAGGTCGCCGGTGGTGTTGCGCTGCACGCCGATGGTGTGCTTGGCGCCCTCGGCAAAGAGGTCGTCAACGGAGGTGATCTTGCTGTTCTCGGCGACAATGATGACCTGAACGCCGGTCGCATAGCTCTCGGTGAAGTTGACCTCCTCCTCGCGCTCGGCGGTAACGGTCATGCCCGCAAGACCGATGTCGGCCTTGCCGCTCTTGACGGACTCGATGATGGAGTCAAACTCCATGTCCTCGATCTGCAGCTTCAGACCGAGCTTTTCGGCGATCGCAGCGGCGATTTCGGCGTCGATACCGACAATTTCGCTGCCCTCGTAGTACTCATAGGGCGGGAACTGCGCGTTGGTCGCCATCGTCAGGCAGCCGGCGTTGGCGGTGGTGAACGTACCGGCCGTATTTTCCGCAGTGGTCGCGGCGGTGGTCGCGGCGGTGGTCGCGGCCGTCGTTGCGGCGGTCGTGTTCGAGGAAGAACCGGACGAGCAGGCGGTCAGCGCAAAAAGCATCGTCAGGACCAGCATCAGGGGAAGAAGCTTTTTCAGGTGTTTCATAATGGCCTCCATATTGTGATTGGGTTCGTATGGGCGATATTATACCGCAATTTTCACCTTTTTGCAAGCAAAAATGGCCGGAATCACCGAAAAAGTCTTCACAAATATTTCACCCCGCAAAATGCGGTTTCATGCGTTTTGCATAGTTATGCGCATGTATGCAGTCACTTGATGAAAATTGCCGTCCGCGCGGCAAGCTCGTCCACCGTCACGCGCGGGTAGCCGTCGAGCGAGGTCCGCAGCCCTTTGACGAACGGCGCCGTCCACTCCTCCGGCACATCGCCGCGGCTCATGCCCACAATGGAGCCCACCGTCGCGCCGTTGCAGTCGGTATCGAAGGCGGCCTGCACCGCAAGGCAGACGGAGCGTCCGAAATCGCCCTGTCCGTACAGCAGCGCCATCGCAACGATCATCGCGTTGGAATTCGTATGGCACCAGCCGTGCCGCGTGTGCTCGTCGTAGCAGGCGTGGATGCGTTCGATGGCCTCTCCCGCGGGCACGCCCTCGGCATACCATTTTCTCACCTTCGCAATATCCCGCGCGAGCCGGGCTCGCGCCGGGATCTGGGAGAGTCCCGCGTCGAGGATCGTATCGGTATCGCCGGTCACGGCAGCGGCGGCGAGCATCGCGGCGACCCACATTTCGCCGTAGATGCCGTTGCGCACATGCGAGATGGAGGCGTCGCGCCACGCGTATTCGGCGGCGGTCTCCGGATCGCCGGGGTTGATGTAGCCGAAGAAGTCCGCGCGGATCTGCGCGCCGATCCACTCGCGGAAGGGGTTGCGGAACGTCGCCGTCTCGGGCGGCGTCAGGCAGAGCGCGGCGTTGCGGTAAGCGACGCGTTCGGCGGTGCAGGTCGCGCACATCGGCAGATAGCGCGTCCAGGCCTCAAGGCAGTTCGCGGGCGTAAAATCCCGGCCGTAGTCCTCGAGGATCTTGATCGCGAGCACGGTGTAGTTGGTATCGTCGTCCACCGGCGCGAAGCCGTCGAGCGTATCCGCCCAGGTGCGTCCGGGATGGATATGCAGCGTCTCCTGCTGCGCGGGGTCGTAATCCCCGAGGCAGATATAGCGGTTCATCGGATAGTTTCCGGCGGCCTTCAGGAGCGGATAGAGCGTCTCCCGGCGCTGCCCCTCGACGGGCTTTCCGAGCAGGCAGCCCGCGATGCGTCCCTCCCACGCGGCACGCAGGCGGCAGGTTTCCGGGCGGATGCGGGGAAGCTCGACGCGCATCGCCGGACGGGCGGCACGGATGCCCTCAAGATCGGAGGGCTCCTCATACGGATACCCGTCGGCGACCCTCACCTTCGCCATCTCATCCGCCAGCGCCAGCGCTTCCCGCTCAAGCTTCGGCGTCCACTCCGCGGCGGCGATCCGCTCGCATTCGGCACGGAACGACTCCACCGGACGTCCCTCGTCCATCAGCTGCTGCCACTCGGTCATCAGCGCCGGGGCATATCGCAGAAAATTCTCGTAAGCCTTCATAATCGCGCCTCTTTTCCTTCGAAATGATGGTATATGCAGTGTAGCACAGGTGCAGTGAAATTGCAAGAGCGGATTGCAGG
>JAEDGJ010000229.1 GCA_016297585.1 Clostridiaceae bacterium | reverse complement strand
GAAAGCTCCTGCCGGCGCAGCTCCCAGAGCGCGGAGAGCAGCCGGGCGTATTCCTCCTCCGTCGGAGAAGCCGGTTCCGGCAGGCCGTCGAGGGAGGACGCGAGGTGGGCGCGCACCTGTTCGAGCTCCCGGCGGCGCTGGCGGGCTGCGGCGAGGCGGACGGCGCCGATGACGCCCCATCCGGCGGCGGTGAGCGCCGCGGCGTAGAGCACCGCCTCCGCCGGCACGTTGTAGAGCGGCAGCACGGCGGCAAAGCAGGCGCAGACGATACAAAACGCGGCGAATACGCCCCAGTTCTGCCGCAGAAAGACGGAGAGCTTCTTCATTCGACGAGGTACCCCACGCCCTTGCGCGTCAGGATGAAGTCGTGCGCGCCGATCGCGTCGAGCTTGCGGCGCAGGCGGGCGATGTTGACGGCGAGGGTGTTGTCGTCGACGAAGTCGTCGGACTCCCAGAGCGCCTCGATGAGCTGCCCGCGGGTCTGCGCCTGTCCCGCGCCGCGCATCAGGAGCGTCAGGATGCGCAGCTCGTTGCGCGTCAGCGTCTCGCGCGCGCCGCCGCAGCTCACCGTCGCGTCGGAGAGGTTGACGACGACCCCGCCCCGCGCGAGAAGCTCCGACGGCGCGCCGCTTTCGTAGGCACGGCGCAGCAGCGCCCCGATCTTCGCCGTCAGGACATTGAGGTCAAACGGCTTTGCGATGAAGTCGTCGCCGCCCATGTTCATCGCCATCACGATATTCATGTTGTCCGACGCCGACGACAGAAAGAGGATCGGCACCCGGGAGAATTTCCGGATCTCGCTGCACCAGTGATAGCCGTTGAAGTGGGGCAGCAGGATGTCGAGCACGACGAGCGCCGGATTCTCGCGCCGCACCTCGCCCGCGACGTCCGAGAGGTCGCGCACCGGCTGCGCGTCGTAGCCCCATGCCCCGAGATGCGCCGCCGCCGTGCGCGCGATGACGGCGTCGTCCTCCGCGATCAGGATTTTATACATAAAAACTCCTCTTACCCGCTTGTCAAAACCGCACGGATGCGGTATAATATACCCGATTATAACCCCGCCGCCGCCGTGCTGTCAAGTCCGAGCGCGCGTTTTGGCGTCCTGCCCGGTTTTTTCATAAAAAAAGGGCGGTTTTTGCGGCGAAAAGGGGAGACTAAACCGGAAGCGCCTGTCTTCCGGCACACGGAGGTTTATATTCTATGCTTCGGGAACGTGCCGTAACCTATTTTCTGGACGGCGGCCGCAACTGCGCCGAGTCGGTGCTGCTTGCCGCGAATGACGAATACGCGCTCGGTCTTTCGGACGACGCGATGAAGATGCTGTCGCCGTTTGGCGGCGGCTGCGGCTGCGGACGGCTCTGCGGCGCGCAGGCGGGGGCGCTGGCCGTCATCGGACGGCTCGGCGTCAAGGGCAGCGCGCATGAGACGCCGGGATTTGGCAAGCTCTGCGCGACGTTCGTCGCCGAATTTGAGGAGATGTTCGGCTCCGGGCTCTGCGCGGAGATCAAGCCGCGCTTTGCCGAGCCAGGACGCCGCTGCGCCGCCGTCGTCGAGCAGACCGCGGACGCGCTCGACCGCTTCCTGCGCGATAACGGGCTGCTCTGAGCCGCTCATGCGCGGCGCATGAATAAAGACTCTGCGCCGCGGGAATGCTCAATGCTGTAAAAAAGGAGTGTATTACCCATGTCTGCGATCAAAATTACGAAGGACAATTTCAAAACCGAGGTGCTCGACGCCGCCGAGCCCGTGCTGCTCGACTTCTGGGCGGCGTGGTGCGGCCCGTGCCGGATGCTCTCGCCGGTGGTCGACGAGGTCGCCGAGACGACGCCCGGCGTCCGTGTCGGCAAGATCAACGTCGACGAGGAGCCGGAGCTTGCCGCGCAGTTCGGCGTCATGAGCATCCCGACGCTCGTCGTCATGCAGGGCGGAAAGCCCGTGCAGACCTCCGTCGGCGTGATCCCGAAGGCCGCGATCCTGCGCCTGCTCGGGCGCTGAGCCGCAAAACCGCATAGAAATAATAGAGTGCCGCGCGACGTGTCCCGCTTTTTTCAAAAAGCCCGCTTTTTTCAAAAAGCTCGCTTTTTTTCAAAAGCCCGCTTTTCATAAAAGCTCGCTTTCATGAAAAAGTCTGCTTTGAAAAAAGCCTTACGGGAACCGCCGCGCGGCCGTGTTTTGCGAAACGGCGGGGTCGCCCGTCGGGATCTCCTCCGGCGGCACGCCCGCGAGCGCGAGCCGGATGTCGGGGGAGAGCGATTCCATCCGCGCGCGCATCCGAGAC
>JAEDGJ010000072.1 GCA_016297585.1 Clostridiaceae bacterium | reverse complement strand
GTTTTTTCTCAAGCGCGCCGGTGCAAAACGTCCCCTCTGCGGAGCCGTCTTTGCAGGTATGAAAAAATCGTGCCGGAGCTCTCACTCCGACACGATCCGGAAAAAATCTCTTTTATCGATGGCCAGCGGCCGATTTTCATATCACTCTGCCGCCCCGGCGGAGCGCCACGGGCTTTCCGAGCACCTCCGCCATGACGACGCTGCGCACGAGCTCCTCACGGGTCAGCGCCGTCCGCTGTTCTTTGGCAAGCGTCACCCGTGTCGCTTGCGGCGCGGACGACGCGGGCTGCTCGGGAGCCGTCTGCGCCTGCTTCGTCGTATGCGCGGGATGCCCGTCCTGCGTCTCGCAGAGCTCGGCACCCTCCGTGCCCTCGCCTTCTTCGAAGCCGGCCGCCTGCGGCATCCTGCGTTCCGCCGCGGACGGCGCATCCGGCTGTGCGGACGATGCCGGCGGCGCGGGATGCGACAGCTTCACCTGCTCCGCGATCGCGTCGAGCGCGGAGGAGATGCCCGGCGACGCCTGACGGAGCGCCGCGAGCGCCTCCTGCACGGCACGGTCGCGAAGACCGGGCTGCGTATTCTTTGCCATATGCCGTTACCTCCCGGATCTCGCCGCCGCATCGCCGGACGCGCCCTTGGCGATGCTCTCGCGCATGCCGGTGTCGGCGATGACGTTCTGGAGCTGGTAGTAATCCATCACGCCGAGCTTGCCGTCGCGCAGCGCCTCGGCCATCGCGCGCGGAACCTGCGCCTCGGCCTCGACGACCTTCGCGCGCATCTCCTGCACCGCCGCCTGCATCTCCTGCTCGCGCGCCACCGCCATCGCGCGCCGCTCCTCGGCCTTCGCCTGCGCGATGCGCTTGTCGGCTTCGGCCTGATCGGTCTGGAGCTGGGCGCCGACGTTGCGGCCGACGTCCACGTCCGCGATGTCGATCGACAGGATCTCGAACGCCGTTCCGGAGTCGAGCCCTTTCTGCAGCACCGTCTCCGAGATGCTGTCCGGGTTCTCGATGACCTCGTTGTGCGTCAAGGCGGAGCCGATCGTCGTCACGATGCCCTCGCCGACGCGCGCGATGATGGTCTGCTCGCCCGCGCCGCCGATGAGACGGTCGATGTTCGCGCGCACCGTCACCTTGACCTTCGCGCGCACCTCGATGCCGTTTTTCGCGATGGCGGAGATGACCGGCGTCTCGATGACCTTCGGGTTGACGCTCATCTGCACCGCCTCGAGGACGTCGCGTCCCGCGAGATCGATGGCCGCCGCCCGCTCAAATTCCAGCGGGATATTCGCTCTCTGCGCCGCGATCAGCGCGTTGACGACGCGGTCGACGTTGCCGCCCGCGAGATAGTGCGCTTCGAGCTTGTTGATCGGCAGGCTGATGCCCGCCTTCGTCGCCTTGATCAGGGGGTTCACGATCTTCGACGGCACGACACGGCGCAGCCGCATGCCGACGAGCGTCCCGATGCCGACCCTGACGTCCGCCGCCGCCGCCGAAATCCACAGCGCGACCGGCACGAAGCTGAAAAACAGCGACAGTACGACGATGACCAGTGCCAAAAGCAGCAGATAACCGAAGAACTCCATGAAAAAACCTCCCTTTTACTCTCCGGCGGACTGCAATCCGCCGATTTTCCGGACCACGATCCGGTTCCCCTCGACGCGGAGCACCTCGACGGGCGTCCCCGCCTCCAGATACTCCCCCTGCGTCACGACGTCGAGCCGCTTGCCGTCGATCTCCGCCGCGCCCGCAGGCCGGAGCACCGTCACCGCGATGCCCGTCTTCCCAAGACTGTCGGCATATGGCGCCGCTGCCGGATTCGTCCCCGTGCCCGACGTCTCGCGCAGGATAATCTTCAGCTTCCCGCGCGACGCCGCCGTCAGCACGATCGCGAGCACGATGCCCGCCGCCGCAAGCAGCAGCAGCGTCAGGATCAGCCCCTCGGTAACGCTCTGCGCCGTGAAGACGATCGCGCCGAACAGGCAGGCAAGACCCAAAGCTCCCGTCAGCCCGAAGCCCGGCGAGAAGATCTCCGCGCCGAGCAGCAGCACGCCCGCGATCAGCAGTATGACGGCGATGACCGGCATATGCAGGATCGACGACCAGAGCCCGCCGAGCACCGTTCCGGCAGCCATAACCTCCGGCAAAACAGACCGCCTCCTTTTTTGTTTCCGGGGTTTTGTGCTTTGATTATAGCACACCCCGCCTCCCCTGTGCAAGAGCCGCAGGCTGAAATGACGGTTTTTCCGCCTGGAATGTCGTTTTATTCTCCCCGGCGTCCCGCCCGCTTCCGGTAAGCTTTGGCAGTATGATTTGCCCTCCGCCGGGCTATACTCTCCTTGTCCCGGACGGGCGCTTTCTGACAGGAGGGGATTATTCTTTGTACAACAAAGTCGAGCTCTGCGGCGTCAACACCTCCCGGCTGCGGGTCTTAACAAACGACGAAATCTACGCGCTGCTGCGCCGGCTCCGCGCGGGCGACCTTTCCGCGCGCGACGAGCTGGTCTGCGGCAATCTCCGTCTCGTTCTCAGCGTGATCCAGCGCTTTGCAAACCGCGGCGAGATGCTCGACGACCTCTTTCAGGTCGGCTGCATCGGCCTTATCAAGTCCATCGACAACTTCAACCTCGAGCTGGACGTCAAATTCTCGACCTACGCCGTCCCGATGATCATCGGCGAGGTGCGGCGCTATCTGCGCGACCATTCGATGGTGCGCGTCTCCCGCTCCCTGCGCGACCTCGCCTACCGCGCGATGCAGGCCAGAGAGCGCTTCATGGCGGAAAACGCCCGCGAACCGTCCGTCGACGAGCTCGCGCGTCTCACCGGCGCCGGACGCGAGGAGATCGTATTCGCCCTCGACGCCGTCACCGACCCCGTCTCCCTGTACGAGCCGCTCTATTCCGACGGCACCGACGCGATCTGCGTGATGGATCAGGTGCGCGACACGCGCAGCACCGACGAAAACTGGCTCGAGCAGATCGCGCTCGACGACGCCATCGGGAAGCTCTCCGAACGCGAGCGCCGCATCCTGCGCCTGCGCTTCTACGAGGGCAAGACGCAGATGGAGGTCGCGGGCGCCATCGGCATCAGCCAGGCGCAGGTCTCCCGCGTCGAAAAGGCGGCGCTCGCGAAGATGAAAAAGCAGCTTTAGGCGGTCTTTTCTCCTATATCACGAAAAAACGGCGGCCGGGAACGCGAATAAGCTCTCCCTGCCGCCGTTTTATGTCCTTACCGGCCGCCCATCATCTCTTCGGAGATGATGTCGATGACCTTATCGTAGCACCCGCCGCAGCCGGTCGAGCAGCGCGTCGTATCGCGCACGGCGTCGAACACCTTCAGCAGGTTATCCATGCTCTCGTGGCGGTGGATCTCCCGCACGATGTCAAAATAGCTGACGCGGTTGCACTTGCAGACGATGTAGTTCTCACTCGCGTCCGCCTGCGGCCGTGTTTCCGCCGCCTCCTCCGCGCGGAAGGCCTGCTTCCAGAGCCGGTGCTGATTGCAGAACGCGTAAGCCGCGACGGGCTCGTCTCCCGGAACCAGCGCAAAGCGCGCTTCCGGCGCGTCTCCGGGCCGCAGCGCCTTCGTCTGGCTGCCCTGCTTCGTCTCGAGCACGATCCACTCGATAAAATGCTCCTGCGTCATCGGATGCGCGGCCGAGCCGACCCGCACCGTGACGGTGCCGTCTTCCGCCGTGCAGACGGGCAGGTGCTTTTCGGCCGACCCTTCCGCCGTTCCCGGCACGAGCTCCTGCATCTTCTGCCCGCAGCACATGACCGGCACGCCGCTCTCGTGCAGCACCGTTACCACCTTGCCGCAGTGTCCGCAGATATAGAACCTGATCTCCATATCGAAAAAATCTCCTTTTTGGAATCGTCTTTTGCCGTTCCGAACTTCCGGGGCGGAACGGAACCTGTATCTTTTTTTATTATAAGCTTGAATCGCCGCTCTGTCAATGCACAACGCAGGGCTTTGCCATGTCTTTCCCAAAAAAAACTCCGGAGCCCCGACAAAGCGGGACTCCGGCCGAAATCAGCTGATGCAGGAGAGCATTTACCCTTTGATCGCACCGATCATGACGCCTTTGACGAAGTATTTCTGAAGAAACGGATAGGATACCAGTATCGGCAGCGTACCGATGACGATGATCGAGTATTTGATCGTCTCGGAAAAGTCATCGACGATGTCGGACTCGACGTTCACCTTGTTCAGCGTATCCGAATTGGCAATGAGGATGGCGCGCAGAACCGCCTGCAGGGGGAGCTTTTCATTGTCCGTGATGTAGATCATCGCGGGGAACCAGGAATTCCAGTGTCCGACGCCGTAATACAGCACCATGACGGCGAGCGTCGGCATGATCAGGTGGGCGACGATGCGGAACAGGACGTAGAGGTCGTTCGCGCCGTCGATATAGGCCGACTCGAAAAGGGAATCCGGTACACCCTCGATGGCGGTCTTGACAATGATGGAGTTGTAGACGGAGCAGCCCGTCGGAATCACCAGCGCCCAGATATTGTTATACAGCCCCAGCTCACGCATGTTCAGATAGGACGGAATCAGGCCGCCGCCGAAAAACATCGTGAAGAGAAGCAGGAAAACGATGGGCTTTTTGAAAAGCATATTTTTCGCCGCCATGAAATAGCCCGCAAAAAGGGTCATGATGAGGTTATACGGCAGCGCGAGAATCAGGATGAGAAAGATATTCCGGTAGCCCGTAATAAGCAGCGGATATGTTACGGTCGCCTTGTATGCGCCGAGTGAAAAGCCCTGCGGCCAGAACAGCAGCCCATCGTGCGCAACGAGGAGGTAGTTTTTTGAAAACGACGCGCAGATGAGATACCAGAAGGGATAGACCGTAACGAAGATGACAAACAGCATGAACACCGCGTTCAGCGCGTCAAAAAGCCGTTCGCCATTGCTTCTTCTGATCATTTTTGCTCCTCCTCTCAGAACAGCCCGATTTCGGTATACTTTTTGCTGATGACATTGGTCGACAGCAGAAAGACGATGTTGATCAGGGAATTGAAAAGCCCGATGGCCGTCGAATACGAGAAATCCATGCTCTCAAGACCCTGCCGGTAGGTATAGGTCGAAATGACGTCGGCGGTCTCATAGGTACGCGGATTGTAGAGCAGAAGGATCTTCTCATTGCCGACGCCCAGGATCGAGCCCATGCGAAGGATGAAGAGCATGACGATCGTCGGCAGGATCCCGGGAATCGTGATGGAGACGGCCTGACGCAGCCGTCCCGCGCCGTCGATGCGGGCGGCCTCGTACTGCTCCTGATCGACGGAGGTCAGTGCGGCGAGATAGATGATCGAGCTCCAGCCAAAGCCCTGCCAGATATCCGAGGCGATGTAAATGGTTCGGAAATAGCGGGAAAACTGCAGAAACGTCACACGCTGGCCGCCGAATGCCGCGATAATGTCATTGATCAGACCGTCGCTGTAGGTAAATTCGCGCAGCATCGCGCAGATGATGACCGTCGAAATGAAGTGCGGGAGATAGGACGCGGTCTGGATGGTCTTCTTGAACCGATCGCTGCGGATCTCATTCAGCAGGAGCGCGAAAAGGATCGGTACCGGGAAACCGAAAAGGATGCCGTAAAGGCTAATGAGGAAGGTATTGCGCAGGATCCGGAAAAAATAGATGTCCGAGAAAAAACGGCGGAAGTTTTCCAGTCCGACCCAAGGGCTTCCCCAGATCCCTTTTGTCGGCTTGTACTGCTTGAACGCGATGAGGATGCCGTACATCGGCTTATAGGCAAAAATGATGAAAAAGACGAGGACGGGCAGGATGATCAGGTATTTATACTTGTTGCGCCGGAAGTCCTTGACGACCGTCTGCCAGAGCGTCGGCTTCCTTTGCGGCAGGATGCCCGGATTCGGACCTGCGGGAACGGCGGCGCGTCCGGCGGTTGCCGTTTTCATGGCACAGTGCCTCCTTTATACAGTGTGATGCGCCGCAGGCACCGAAGCCTTTTCCCCGGGTGCCCGGGCGTTTGCCCGTGGGAATATGCTCATGCGGAGGGGGCAGTGCCGCCCCCTCCGCAGTTGTCGTCCGTGAACCCGTCAGCGGGCAAAATAGCGCGCAACCTGCTGATCCTTGATCTGCAGGACGGTGTCAAGACCCATGCCGCGAAGCTCCTCGAGGTAGGTATCAAAGCCGTCGATGGATTCCTCACCCATGATGAATTTGTACATCATTTCGGAAGCGTAGGTCGAGATGGCGTTGGCGGAATTGGAGATGGCGTTGCCTTCCGCCGTCGTCGGCGTCACCGGCGGGAAGAGCCGGGAGGTATCGGCGCCATCCCACCAGGTCTCAGCGGCTTCCCAGCCGATGCCTTCGTTCTGGGACTTGGAGCCGTCAACCATCATGAGGCAGAAGCCGTTTCCGGCGATGCCGGTGTAGCGCTGAATCATCTGGGAAATGCCGTCCGGATGGTTCTTGGCTTCCTCGGTATAGCGCCAGTGGCCGTCCACGCACTCGGAAATGCCACCCTCTTCATAGCCGAAGTTCCAGTAAATCATGCCTTCGTCCGTATAGCCGTAGTCCAGAACACGCATGGCAAGCGGGATGTTGTGGCACTTCGTGGTGATGACCGCCTGGATGCCCAGCGAGGGCTGCTCTGCCTGCAGGAAATAGACCGGATCGCCTGCCTTGGCAACCGGATACGGCAGCGGGAGCCATTCGGCCGGAGAGCCGAGCTCCTGAAGAGGCTTCATATAGGAGGTAACGGTGCCCTTGGACGTGCGGGTCGCGCCGATTTCGTCGGCAAAGACCTTCGTCTGGATCGCGGGACGGTCGTTTGTGGCGAAATCCGGATCGAGAATGCCGTCGGTGTACCACTTGTTCATCAGCTTCAGGAACTCGCGGTAGCCCTCGGTCGACTCACCGTAGACCGTCTTATGGTTCTCGTCAACGAAATAGCCGAACGTAAAACCGAAGGGGTTGGTGAAAATCTGGTTTAACGCATTGCCGCCCCAAACGGAGAGCGGATATTTGACGACGTTCTCGGACTGGAATTTGTAAAGGACGCGGTTCCAGTCGTCGATCGTGACCGGCGCGGTTTCGCCGACGGCATCCAGCAGATCCTTGCGGATCATCGGGCCTTCGTAGGTGCCGAGCATCAGATCCTCGCGGAAGAACGCAAAGCCGTACAGCACGCCGGAGTCGGTCTTCGTCGAGAGCAGTTTATCGGGATCGTCGTTGATGAGCTTCCAGTAAGCCGGCGCGTAGACCGGATACAGGTCGGTCAATGCGTAGATGTACTCATCGTCGAGGAAGTCCTGCGCATCGTTGTTGATGCCCCAGACATACATGATCTCGGTTAAGTCGCCGGAAGCGATCATCAGATTGTATGCCTGATTGCCGTCGGTACCCGCCGGCGCCATACGCCAGTCGATATCGACGCCGAGGTGCTCCTCAAGCCCGACATGGAAGGGAGACTCGTCAAAGGATGTATAGGCCTTGTTATAGTCGGGACCGGTCTGGAGATAGAGCGACAGCGTCTCTCCCGCAGCGCAGACCATCGGGTAGCCCGCAAAGCTTCCCTCGGCATACGGGTCGGAGCCCTCGGGAGCCGACGGCGTTTCCGGCGGAGCCGTCGTACCGGCGGCGGCGGTCGTACCGGCGGTTGTCGCAGCCGTCGTGCCCGCGGCGGTCGTCGCGGCGGTTCCGGTGGATGTGCCGCCCGTGCAGCCCGCAAACAGGCTGAGCATCAGCAATGCGGCAAGGAGCAGCGCGAAAATGCGTGAGACTTTCATGGGAAACCTCCTTCATTTTCAACGGACGTCAGGGGATCGTTCCGGGATCTCTCCGGGAGGGTCGGGCAGAGCGTTCGGTTCCAATCCCGGGGGGTTTTTCTTCCCTTTCGCCGTCTTTGTTAAGTTTATTTTAACCTGCAAACCCCGGTTTGTAAATAATCGGTTTAAAAAGCGCATTGACGATTTAGGAAATCGGGCATTGACAATTTGCAGAGTCGGTTGATTGTTTCCGGATTTTTTCAACGATTCTGTTTTTATGGGTTGCGCAGAAGGAATAAATGTGATACGATAACCATAGAATTCTATGTTGAGAATCCTATATTATTGACACTCTTTTCTAAAGAGCCTGTCAGGAAGGAGAGGGCTTCGAAATGAAATCCGACCATTCGCCCGGCACAAGGCGGCACGGGATGCGCAGGACGCTCGCCCTGTCTTTTCTGACTCTGCTCCTGCTTTCTCTCATCACCAACGCTGCGATGTACGTTACCGCCTACCGCCGCCTTGAGGAGGAGACGCAGCATTCCATCGAAGCAACCATCGGACAGTTCTGTTATGCCTTTGACGAGCGCCTGCAAGCCGTTTTGTCCGCGCTCGACAACATTTCCGCCAACACCGATCTGCTGGCGCTCGCTGCCAGCGACGGCGCGGGCAAGCCCCCCTCCTCGTACCAGCTCTTCTCGCTTCGAAAACAGCTTTCCACCATCCGTCTGGGCTATCTTCAGGATCTCTTCGTCTATTTCGGCAGCAGTGACAAGGTGCTTTCCGCCTACAACTCCGCACTGTCCCCCGAGCAGTACGGCCTATCCTATTATACCGATTCCGAATGCCTCCGAAATGTGCTCCGGCAGCATCCCCAGTCGCCCGATACGACCATACTGCCCCTTGAGATCGGGCAGGGCCGGACGGGGCTGTGCATTTTCAGGCTGCTCATCGCCTCCTATTCGAACAACACCGTCACGATCGGCGCGGTCATGTCAGACTTCGATCTGATGCCTCTGCTCCATTCCTATGCGAAAAGCCTGCGCGGCTCCATCATGCTCATTTCCTCGGACGGCACTCCCCTCATTTCCTCCGACGGCAGCTTCGCGCTTGCCGCTTCCCCGGATGTACGCTCCCCCGGACGGCATACCGGCGCATATGACGGGGATGAATATATGATCTGCACCGTTTCCTCCGGCGTTTCGGAGATCGTCTACGTCGCCGCCGTTCCGAGAAGCGTCTATCTGGAGAAAATGAGCGGCTTCCGTCTGCTGGAGTTTCTGACCATCCTGCTGCACATCGTCATCGGGCTCGCAATGGTCATCCTGCTGACCCGCTACAACTATAAGCCCGTCCGGGACTTCATTCTGTCCGCCGAATCCCTCGCAAAGCGCAAGTTCGCTGCCGAAAAAACGCACGAGCTCGACTTTGCCTCCTCCGTCCTCAGCGAAACGCATCGGGAAAACGAGCGGATCGCCGGCGAGCTCCGGGCGCGCGAATCCGAACGCTCCGTACTGTTCGTTCAGCGCCTGCTGTACGGGATGCAGCCCTATGCGGCAAACATCTGCGAGGATTTTCGCCGCAACGGCCTGACCGCCGTCTCCGATCGCTTCGCGGTCGCGCATTTCTGGATCGACGGCTGGGATAAGGAGCCGTTTTCCTCCCGCTACAACGGCTACAAAAATCCCGGAGAGGCCGCGGCAGTCCGTTCGCTGATCGAATCCTGCTTTGAAGGCTGCCATCCCTGCTTTGTCCTGCATTCGGATCGCAGCGTCTTTATCTGCCTGATCAATGCCGCCGATCCGGAGGACGAAGGCATCGAAGATGAGCTCTGCATACTGTGCGAGCATGCCCGGGTCGAGCTGGAAGCCGGCACCGGTGTGTCCTGCACAGCCGGCCTGTCGGAGCTGTGCACCGGCTACGCCGGCATCGCCGAGGCAAATCTTCACGCGCGCCGTGCTATGGAATACCGCCTGATCCTCGGCAAACGCCGCCTGATCCGGTTTTCCGAGCTGGAGGAGCATCCCTTTGTCCCGAGCAAGCACTTTCATGAGCGCGCCGTCAACCTGTTGACCAGCTATCTGAAAACCGGCGAAGGCTCGAGCTTCGAGGTCTTCTACCGCATCGAGGCGGAGTATATGGGCGAGAATTGTCCGACCCCCGAGGCAGCCGGCGCCTTCGTATCCAATCTCAACGCGGTCACAGCCGAGGTCGGCGCCTTCTTTGAGAGCCGGGTCGACAAAAATGAGAGCTTTGTGATCCTGAAAACGGGAGACACGATGGACGATATCTCCAAGCGCTTCGGCTATATCTTCTTCAAAATGCGCGAGGAAATCGCCGGACGGGACTCTCAGGATCACCTCAGCGCGCGCATCCGGGAATACATCACCGCGCAATACGCGGATCCCTCCCTCTGTGTCAATTCCATCGGCTATCACTTCGGCCTGACGCCCGCATACTGCTCCCGCATTTTCAAGGATGCCTGCGGCGCGACCATCCCGGCCTTCATCCTTGACCTGCGCATCCGTGCCGCCTGCGAGCGGCTGACCCTGAGCGGCGACTCCATCGACGACATCGCGCTCCAGACGGGCTTTTCCTCGGCTTCCGTCTTCATCCGGCAGTTCAAAAAGCAGTGCGGCGTCACGCCCGGCGCCTATCGCAGCGCATGGGAACATAAAAACGCCTGAACTCATAAAAAAGCCATCCGGAAAGCCACGATTTGAGGCTTTTTCCGGATGGCATTTTTGTTTTTACGCGTCCTTCTCCGCGCGTACCCGGAACAGTGCATACGCAAATTCGCCGTCCATGCGCACCTCCGCACAGTCCGCGCTGCGGCAGACCACCTCTCCCCGTCCCGCGATGCACTCGAAAGCCGTTCCCGGCGCCGCGGTGCCCGGGGTCAGGCGCAGTCTCGCGCTCTCGCGGCTGTTTTTGCCCTTGAGCACGAGCAGATAGCCGCTATTCCCGTCCATCAGGCACTGAAAGCCCGTAAAATCGACGCCGTTCGGCGCATGACCCGCCGGCAGCACAAGCGACCGGAGAAGCTCCTGCCGCACCGCTTCTCCGACGCTGCGGAACACGTCCGCGAACGCCGCGGCGTTCTCCGCGTCCATCTCGCACGGCTCGAACCACGCCAGCGGCGCGCCCGTCAGTACCGACGCCGCCGCGTAGCGCTGTCCGCTCTTCTGCGGCGCCAGCGGGTCGCCCGGAAGCCGCTCCTCATAGAGCGCGCCGTTACGTCCGGTGTTCAGGCACTCCGCCTGAATGCGGTAGGACGGCACATAGCGGCACAGCTCCCAGAGGCTGCGCTGCGTGAAATGCGTGTAGTAGTTTTTCCAGTCGGTGTAGCGGTTCGACAGGAAGAAATTTCCGTACTGCGTGCCGCAGAAATAGCCCGTGCGCGGCTGATTCGTGATGTCGATGTTGAAAAATATCCGCCGGTCCGTCAATTCAAGCGCCAGCCGGAGCATCTCCTCGAAATGCCACGCGGCGGCGTAGCTTTCGAGCTGAAAGCCGTCCAGCTTGAAGAACGTCGCGCCGTGCTCCCGGTACAGTCCGGCGATGGATTCCGCGTCCTCGCGCCAGCAGGCATAGCCGTGTCCGTCGCCCGAATGCGGCTCGAGCCAGAGTCCGAGCTGCATCCCGTGCGCCCGGGCATAGGCGAGGAGGTTTGAAAAGCCCTCGGGAAGGTTTTTGCGGTTGACCGCGCGGCGGCTCCGGCGGGTGCCGGGCACACGCGTGCCGTCGTCCCAGCCCGCGTCGACCTGATAGTGCGTGATGCCCAGCTCATGCGCGGCACGGATGTCGCGCAGCAGGAAATCCTCGTAGATCTTTGTGCCGGCGCTGCGGTCGCCCCAGGTATTGCTGACGATCGCGCCATCGAAGCCCTCGCGGAAGACGTGGCGCGCCTCGTGATAGCCGCGCAGCGCACGGTAAAAGCCGAGCTCGCCGCCGTCATACGCGCCGACCGCGCTGCCGTACAGCGGAATGAACGCGTCGCCGAGCATGTCGGACGGCGCAAAGCCCGCCGCGACGGCGCGGCAGACGCTGCCCTGCAGGACGAAGTCGTGTCCGAGCCAGCGCGTCTGCTCCTCCCCGCCGGGCGCCTCGCGGATGAGAT
>JAEDGJ010000071.1 GCA_016297585.1 Clostridiaceae bacterium | reverse complement strand
GGCCTCGATCAGCGCGTCGGGGATCTGCAGCATGAACTGACGCATCAGGAACATCTGCAGCGGCACGGCGATGGCGGGGAGGATCATGACCCAGTAGGTGTTGATGAGGCCGAGCTTGGCCTTGATGATGTAGCCCGGCAGCGCCGTCACGCCGCCGCTGAACAGCAGCGTGATCATGATGAGCTGCCACAGCACGTTCTTGCCGACGAACTTGTGCTTCGCGAACGGATAGGCCGCCATCGCGCCGATGAACACGCTCAGCGCCGTCGAGATCACGCTGATGAACAGGCTGTTGTAGAGATAGCGGCTGAAGGGCACCCAGAGGTTGCTGACCATCAGGCCGAGCTTTTTGAAGTTGTCGAACGTCGGATTGACGACGTAGAAGCGCGGCGGGAAGAGGTAGAGCTCCTCCGGGGGCTTGAAGGCGGAAGCGATGGAATAGAACAGCGGAAGCCCCATGAAGAGGGCGATGAGGAACAGGATGAGGAAGATGGCGGCATTGCCCCCCCGGGAGCGGTTGAGCATTTTGCCGGTATGAAGCGAGCCGGGCTTGGGGGCCCGTTCTTTTTTGCGCGCTGCGGTTGCCATGGTCGCGGCCACTCCTTTTTGACGATTTTTTGTTGCCGGGGGCTTACTCCTTGCCGAGCAGCTTGTTGATGATCTTGTTGGACAGCAGCATGGCGATCAGCAGCACCGTGGAGATGGCGCAGGCATAGCCCAGCTCATAGCGTACCGTACCGTAGTCGTAGATATGGTTGATGATCGTATGGGTCGCGTAGTCGGTGGAGGGGAAGCCGTTGAGCGCCTGCGGCACCGCGCCGACGGCGAACGACTGCGAGATCTGCATGACCGCGCCGAACAGGAGCTGCGGCTTCATCGACGGCAGCGTGATGTGCCAGACCTCCTGGAAGCGGTTGCGGATGCCGTCGACGGCCGCCGCCTCGTAGAGCGTCGCGTCGACGTTTTTCAGACCCGCCATGAACGCGAGAAAGCTCGTGCCCAGACTCAGCCAGAGCTGCACCACGATGCAGGCGCCCATCATGTACTGCGGGTCGGTCAGCCAGTAGATCGGGTCGGAGATGATGCCGAGCTGCATCAGAATGCTGTTGAGCATACCGTAGCGGTCGCCGTTGAGGATGTACGTCCAGATCGTATAGGTGCTCGCCGTAATGGACGGCGCGTAGAAGATCAGCATCATCACGGACGCGAGCTTTTTCGGGAGCTCGTTGATCAGCCACGCGAAGAAGAAGCACGCCATATAGCTCAGCGGACCGGTGATCAGCGCGAAAATGGCGGTGTTTTTGACCGCAATCTTGAAGATATCGTCGTTGAAAATCAGTGTGATATAGTTTTCGAACCCGACGAAGTGGGGCTTCTGGAGCATATTGAAGTCCGTAAAGCTCAGACCGATCGCGGCGCCGACGGGGGACACGACGAAGACGATGAAAAAGATCATAAAGGGCGCGATCAGCAGGTAGCTGGGGATGGACGCCTTCAGGCGCGCCGCCAGAGAGCCGTCACGGGGGCGGCGCCGGCGCTTTTTCGCCGGTTCAGCGGTTTTTTTGGTTTCAACCTCTACTGTCATTTGGCTTTTGCCCCTTCCTTTTCGTTACGGATTGTTCCGGTAATACTCCGCCCACTTGCGCGCAAGCTCCTCGTTGATGATCTCCTCCCATTTGACAAGAAGCTCGCGGACGTTCGTGCGGTCATATACGACGTCGCGGAAGGAGTTCGTGATGCCTCGCGTGACGTAGTAGTTGCCGGGGAGAATCGGAAGCACCTCAAGCTGCTCCATCTGCTCCGCAAGGCTCTCCCGTTCGGACGCGCTCCACGGAAGCTGCTCAAACGCCCGGACGTTCGCCGTCGCATAACGCGCGGCGGGACCCATGATCGCTTCCAGATCGTTGCCGAAGCGCGCCTGCGTGTCGCCGTCCGACCACCATTTCAGAAATTCCCAGGCCGCGTCATAGTCCCGGGCTTTCGTGAAGATGACGCTCGCCGTCGCGGAGGCGGGGGTCTGTACGAGCGAGATCTGCTCGCCGCCGGTCGCCTGCACCGCGGAATAGGTGCCGTCCTCCCGCACCGTGCCGGGCAGCGGGTACATCGCCCACTGTCCCTTGATCTCGGGGTAGAAGTACACGAGACGGTTATAGGTGGTATAGTTTGCGATGCCGATCGGCATTTCGCCGGTCGAGAAGCGGTTTTCAAAGGAATAGGTCAGCGGGAAATCGTAATCCGCGTAGAAGTCGGTATAGAGCTGGAACGCCTCGACCGACGTCTGATCGGCGAACAGGATCTCCGTCATCTCGTCGTTGTAGAGCGTTCCGCCCATCTGATAGAGGAACGTCGTATACAGATCCCCAAGGCCGATCTCGAGGTTGTTGCGCTGGATGATCGGCGCGATGTCGCGCAGCTCGTCCCACGTCG
Source organism: Clostridiaceae bacterium (assembly GCA_016297585.1). GTDB lineage: Bacteria > Bacillota > Clostridia > Oscillospirales > QAMX01 > JAAZKA01. Next base: position 9,644 of record JAEDGJ010000071.1, on the reverse strand, counting down.
TCGGCACCTCGATGCCGAGCTTTTTGAAAATATCGGTGCGCACGAACATCATGCAGAAGCTCTGCTCCGCGGGCATCGCGTAGGTCTTGCCGTTGAGGATGTAGGAGTTGAACGCGCCGTCGAAATACTGCCCCTTGAGCTCGTCGAAGCCCTCGAGCGCGCTCAGCTCAAGGAGCGCGCCGCGCTGCGCGTAGTTGACGGGCAGGCTTGAGTCGATGTTGATCGCGACGTCGGGGCCCGCGTCGGACGCGACGGCGTTCAGAAGCGACGCGCTCGCCGCCAGCTCCAGCTCGACCTCGATGCCGGTCCGGGGCGTGAAATCGCTCGTGATCATGTCGTTGACGACCTGGAGCTGGTCACGGCCGGTGACGATCCAGACGCGCACCGATCCCGCCTCCGGCGTCTCGTCATGCGTGAACGACGCGATGAAGGAGCGGAACGAATGGGCAAGAGAGCCCCAGAAATTCGCGGTCGCGCGCGGGATCTCAGCGTCGTCGGACGCGAGGAACAGGTAGTCGATATCGAGCCCCTGCGAGGTCAGCGAGGACGCCTTATTCGAAAGCGAGGTCAGGTCGCTCTTGAAATTCGTCAGTCTGCCCTTCGAGGTCAGGCTTTCGACGTCCTCCGCGTAGCTGACGAGCTTTAACGCGGTATCCTCCAGAAGCACCGACTCCGAGCCTCTCTTGCCGGTCAGCGCGATCAGCCGCTGCGCCTCGGCCATCAGCCGTTCGGAGTTCGTCGTGAAGCGCTCGCGGATGTCGGGGATGCGGCGTTCGAGATAGTAGTCGCGGAAGCGGTCGGGATCGCGGCCGGTGATCATCATGATGGACAGATAGAGGTCGTTGAGCTCCTGCACGCAGGTCTGCAGCACGGAAATCGTCTCGCTCAGGCCTCCGACGACGTTTTCCATCGAAATGACGTGCGTACCGGCGGTCAGATAGATCTCATACGGCGTTCCTCCGTCGCCGAGGATCTGGATCTTCCAGGTATCGGTGTAGTTGAACGCCACGGCGTCCAGCTCTTCAAACGGCACCTCGCCGTCGATGCGCACGCGGCGCGACGAGAAGAGGCCCTGCAGATAGGTCTGCTTATATTTGATGCCGAGACGGTAGTACCCGTCCTCCGGCACCTCGATCTCCCAGGACAGCCACTGTCCCGGCGACGTCCAGTTGGAGCCGCCGCCGACGTTGAGGGGGATGGCGTTGTAGTCATAGGGCTGCACCAGCGGGTCGCTGCGGTCATAGGTCGGCGAGAGCATGGTATCGGACTGGTAGAGATAATCCTCGCCCTCCGTGATGCGCAGCACGCCGGACGGCGACGCCTGCCCGTCCACGCCCGCTGCCGCGAGCTCCGCGCGGTATTCCGCGTAGCTGAGGAGAGCGGGCTTCTGCTTGAGCGTGATCTCGCTGATGCCGTAGCCGATGCCGGCGGAGGTCAGCGAAATCGTATGCGTGCCGCGCGTCAGGAAGAAATCCAGCTCTCCGACGACGCCGTTCTGATCGGAAAGGAAGGTCGTCGTCCAGCGGCTGACCTGCTCGGTCAGAGGCCGCAGTCCGTTGCCGTCCTTGTCCGTACGGATGCCGCTGTTCGAGAAGCAGCGGGTCAGGATGCACGAATTGGCCTCCGTATAGGGCAGCTCGCCGTCGAAGCGCAGGCCGACGGACACCTGCTCGCGGGTGTCGTCGGGCGTATAGTAGCAGACCTGGATGCTGTAGAGCCCGTCCTCGGGGATCTCCACCTCCCAGGTCGCAAGCCCCGGAACGTCGCCGAAGAACAGCCCGGCCGTCCCGTCCACTTCCTTCATGGACGCGACATCCGCGTCGGACAGCGTATAAGCCGGCAGCTCCACCCCGACTTCGACATCGGGACGCGCCGCGCCGGCATAATCCTGTATGTAATAGAAATACCCGTCGTAATCGATGGCGGAGGCGACGGTGGTCAGCTCTCCTGTGTCGGGTCCGGCGGCAAGCGCCGTCGTTCCGAACTGCGGGAGTGCAAAAAGGATGGCCAAAAACAGCGTTCCCGCTCTTTTCAGCAGCCCATTTCTCCTGCTGCGTTCAAAACGTCCGCTGGCAGTCGTCGCTTTCATCATACGCGTTCCAGTCCCCTTCCCTTTGCGCTGAAGCCGCGTTTTTGCCTCTCTTTTTTACCGATCTGTACGGGCATAATGACAGCTTCAATATATAACACCATTTAGTATAGCAGACGTTTTGGCGCTTGTATACTCTAAAAATTATACATTGGTAACAATGCTGCAGTTTTTATCGTTTTCCTGCGTTCTCCCGTCGCTTTCCATCGACGGCAGATCGAGCGGAAGCCGCAGCACGACGGACGTTCCGGGTATCCCGTCGTTTCGCGGCAGGATCGTCGCGCCGTACTCCGTGCCGTAGAGCAGCCGGATGCGCTGGGCGACGTTGCGCAGCCCGATATGCCGTCCGCCGTAGCGCAGCGCGCCCGCGTTGTCGCGGTTGACCGCCTCCGCTTCCTCCTCCGGCACCGGCACGCCGTCGTTGTCGACCGTCAGCAGCAGGTCGTCTCCCTGCCGCTTTGCGCCGATCGCAATCGTGCCGCGGTAGGAGCACGGGCGCAGGCCGTGCTGCACGGCGTTTTCCACGACCGGCTGCAGGCAGAGCTTGAGCACCCGGCAGGGCAGGAGCGACTCGTCCACGTCCCAGACAAAGCGGATGCGCCCGCTGTGCCGGATCTCGAGGATCTCGACGTACAGCCGCAGCGAGGAAAGCTCCTCCGACAGCGGCACGACGATCGTCTCGCTCGACAGCGTCGCGCGGTACATCTCCGCGAGCTTTTCGATCATCTGCGCGGCGGGGTTGTCCATTCCCGCCTCCCGCACCGTCATCCAGCGGATGGTATCGAGCGTGTTGAACAGGAAATGCGGGTTGATCTGGAGCTGGAGCGCGATCACCTGCGCGCGCCGGAGCGCCTGCATCCGTTCCCGCAGCTCCCTGTCCGTCTGACGCCGGTCGGAGACGGTGCCGAGGATGCAGGTCAGGATGTACTGCAGCTCGTTTTCGTTTCCCGCGTCCTCGATTTCCGGCATCGCCTCGCCGCGGATGACGCCGAGGATCTTCGATACCGGCCGGTAGGTCACATAGGTGATAACAAAAGCGGCCAGCACGCTCAAAAGCACGGCTGCCGCCAGCAGAACGCCGACCATCGTATTCATGCTGCGCCGCTGGGCCGAAAACGCGGAAAGCCCCGTGACGAGCGCATATTTATAGGTATGGTGCCGGGACATCCGGTAGGACACGACCACCTGCTCTCCCTGCCAGCTGCCGATATCCGTCCCGGTCTTTTCGGCGGTAGCGCGGATAAAGCTCGACAGCTCGAAGAGCTTTCCCATATCCGTATTCAGCGGCTGGCTGTCGCTGCTGTACAGGATCCGGTTGGAGATGTCCATCAGGATGAACTTGTGCAGGTCGTTCATCTCGTTTTCGTCGAGCACGCTCGCAAACATCTCCCGGATGTTCACCGTCACGGCGAGGATCCCCTCGATGCCCTTTTCGGAAACGTAGGGCGTTCCGAAAAGCAGGGTCTCCGGGTCGCTGACGATGGCAAACGGGGTGTCATAGGTATAGACGAGGCAGATCCGGTACCAGAGCTGCTGCCAGTACTCCGACAGCTCTGCGGAGCCGCGGCTGTCCACCACCGGCCGCCCGTCCTGCGGGATCAGCAGGATCGCGTCGACGTACGGCAGCAGCGTCTTCATCCGCGCAAGCTCCCGCTCCAGTGCGAGCACCCGTTCCTCCCGCAGCGGCCGCAGGCGCTGCCGCTCGAAATAGCTGCTGACCTGCGGCTGCTCCATCAGATAATCCGAAAGATACCCCGCGCTGCTGCCGACGTTGTCGAGCGCGACCACGCAGCGGGCGAGGAGCTCCTCGTTCGCGGCGCAGATCTGCTCGTTCATCCGGCGTCCCGTCTGCCGGATGGAGAAGACCGTGATGCCGGTCAGCGGCAGGATGATCAGCACGAGCGCCACGGCGAAATTGAACAGCCAGAGGCTCCGGAACCGGTAGGTCCGCAGCGAATTGAGCGCGCCGAGGGGGTTTTTCATTGCGCTTCTCCGCCTTCCTGTTCCTCCGCTCCCGCCAGTACATAGCGGCAGTATTCCGTCGTGGTATAGCCGGTGCTCTTTTTGAACTGATAATAGAAGTATTTCGGATTCGAGAAGCCGACCATCCGGGAGATGCTGCCGACCTTATGCCGTCCCTCGCGCAGAAGCTCGATCGCCTTCTCGATGCGCAGCCGGAGGATGTATTCGTTGATGAATTCGCCGGTGTTTTTCTTGAAATACCGTCCGAAATACGACGGATTCATATGCGCGATCCGCGCGAGCTTCTCCGAGGAGATGTCGCTGTCCAGATGCTCGCGGATGTACTGCTCGATGCGCTTGATCATATAGTTGGGGCTTGTCTCGCGCTGCTGCAGCGCCTGACGCAGCTTGCCCAGCATCCCGAGCGCCGTTTCGCGCAGGTCATCCCGGTCCGCGCACTCGAGCAGGCGGCAGCCGTCGAAGGCGCCGCCGGTCAGCGCCGCGGTATCGATGCCGCTGCGGCCGTAATCGGCGGCGATGGAGGCGATCAGGCTCTTCAGCATGAACCGCATATACCCGAAATGCGCCTCCGGATCGAGAAAATGCGCCAGCTCGGTCATATACGCGCCGAGAAGCTCCTCGATGCCCGCCTGATCGTCGTTGTTCAAGCGCAGCACGAACAGCTTGTAGCGCGACATCAGCGCCAGCGACGCCGCCTCGTTGATGCGCTCCGCGGCGTCCAGCGACTCAAAGTCCTCGTGCGCGCTGCCGACCAGACTGCGCGTCGAGAGCAGCGTCCGGGAAAGGCGCAGAGAGACCCCCAGCCGCTCCTCCAGGCGGTCCAGCACCGGCCGGATCCGGTATTCCGCGGCGCTGTCCAGCCGTCCCTGCAGCGGCGGGGCGGCAATCAGCAGCCGGCAGCGCTCCTGCGAATCGGGAAGGGCAAAGAGCCGGCAGCCCTCCGCCTCCTCGGGAAGGGTCTCCGTCAGCCGCTCGATCCAGTCCTCTCCCGCTTCTCCCTGCCGCTCGGCCGCGCAGAGAAACAGCGGACTGTCGCAGAGCCCGCGCGGCAGCCCGAGCAGCGTCAGATGCAGCTCCAGCTCCTTTTCCGAGCGGATCTGTCCGGAAAGCAGCGTCCGGAAGAAATTCGTCCGCGCCGCCGCGAGGAACTCCCGGTTCTGGCGCTGCGTCATGGATTCGTCCCGGCGCTCCCGATCCAGCTCCTCCCGGAGTCTGGCAAACACCGACCGCAGCTCCGCCGTGCGCAGCGGCTTGAGCAGATAATCCGACACCCCGTACCGCATCGCCGTCTTGGCGTATTCGAACTCCTGATAGCCGCTGAGGATCAGCACCCGGACGCCCGGATACTTCCCGCGCACCTGCTGCGCAAGCTCCAGTCCCCCGGTGCGCGCCATCATGATGTCCGTCATCACGACGTCGCACTCGTTTTCCTCCAGCCAGGAAAGCGCGCTGTCCCCGTCCTCAAAGTCCGCCGCAACCTCAAAGCCCATGCTCTTCCAGTCCACGCCCAGGCACAGCCCTTCGCGTATGATGTCCTCGTCGTCGACAACGATCAGTCGGTACACAGCGCAATCCTCCCGTTTTTTCTATATTTTGCCGTTTTGCGGCGTTTCAAAGCGAATATGGCCGTTTTTCATCGGCTCATTCCTATTTTACACAATTTTTTCGGAGTTTGCAAGCCCCCTTCCCCCGATTTGCCGCATAGAGAATACCGCCCCCGCTCAAAACTTTGAGCGGAGGCGGTACATTTTCGCGCCGCACGGCAGGCAGACGCGCTTTTTTATCAGGTTACGCGGTGAAGTAGACGTACTTTGCGTTGTAGGTATCGATCTCCGCCTGATGCTTCTCGGCCAGGGTCGCCATCGCGGTCGCGGTCGGGGTGGTGAAGATGATGCCGTAGTCGCCGTTGTGGTTCGCCGGCAGGTTGATCGTAACGCCGGACATGGTGAACCAGTCGTTGACGGTGACAGCCATCAGGGTCTTGTCGAGGTCGAGGATGTACTGGAGGTCGATGGAATCGTTGTTGTTCTTGAGCTCAAGGCGCTTCGCGCGGTAGAGCTGATGCGCGTTGACCATCAGGTACGCCGCGAGGTCGACCGCCATCTCGGGCTCGTCGCAGGCCGCGCCGACATAGTAGGCGTAGTCGTTCATGTAGTGGGAGACATACTCGCTGTCCGCGGTCTTCTTGGGCATCGGAACCGGAATGATGGCGGAGCCGTCATCCGCGACCTTGCCGTACAGGGAGTAGTTCTGCTCCATCGCGCAGGTGCCCTTGGCGCAGCTGATGGTGGAGAGATCGACGGAGGCGTCCGGAATGACCTTCTCAACCGAGCAGAGCTGATACATGAATTCCATGATCTCGCGGTTCTCGTCGGAGTCGATCTTGGAGTACGCGGAGCCGTCATCGTTGAAGCCGACGATGGCGTAGCCGAGGTTCAGCGCCAGATTGTTGACGTTGCAGCCCCAGACGTCCGTCACGCCGTCGCCGTCGAGGTCCTGGGTCATGGCGCGGCAGGTCTCCAGGAAGGTCTCCCAGGTCCAATTGCCTTCTTCGTAGTATTCCTTCGGGGTCTTGACGCCGGCTTCCTCAAAGAGGCCCGCGTTGTAGAGCATACCGGAGATGTAGTTGCACTCGGCGTTGGTCAGTCTCCAGATGTGACCCTGCCAGGTGTCGAGCTCGGTCTGGTTGAAGATGTCCTCATAGCCCTCGAGGTAGTCCTCGACAGGCATCGCAACACCGGAAGCGGGGATGGAGGGGAACGGAGTCTGGCGGATCAGGTCGACGCCCTGGCCGGCAGCCTGCGCAGCCATCAGCTGCTCAACGCCCTGGCCGGAGCGGAAGTTCAGCGTCACGCCGTTCTCCTCGGACCAGGCATTCGCGGCATTCCAGATATCGGTATCCCACCAGTTCTGATCCTTGGTGGCTTCGGTAACGGCGAGAACCACGGTCAGTTCCTTGCCGGCCCAGTCGGCCTTCGGATCCGCGGGCTCGGTGGCGGCGGTGGTGGCGGCAGCGGTCGTCGCGGCAGTCGTCGCGGCGGCGGTCGTCGCAGCGGTGGTGGCGGCGGCGGTGGTGGCGGCAGTCGTCGCAGCAGTCGTCTGCGTGGACGTACCGGCGCTGCAGGCGACGAAGGAGAAAAGCATCATGGCAGCCAGCAGCAGCGTGATCAGTTTTTTCATCTTTGGGACCTCCCTTTCAATTTGATTCTCTCCGGCGGCGCAGTTACACCCACAGTCCCGGATAAATCATATTGATTATATCGTGTTTTTCTCCGGCGCACAACTCCAAAAATTATATTTGGGTATAAAGATGATATTCTGTTGAACGTCTTTTCGGGCCGTTTTGACAGTATCCACGTCTCTGCGCCGCATTTTTTGTCCGAAAAATCCTGCGGCATACAAGAAATTTACATACTGTCGCCCCGTTTGCAGGTTTGCGTGCGGCTTTCGCGCGATTCGTCCAGAAGCGCGTCGAGGCTCGCGATGCACCGCTGCGCGCCGGGCGGCAGAGCCCCGTCCGCGCTAAGATAGATCCCCCGGCATCCGGCATTACGCGCAAAGCGCATGTCGTTTTCGGAGTCGCCGACCATCGCGAGGCTCTCCGGCGGGATCCCCCACGCTTCGCAGGCCCTGCGCGCGGTTTCCGGATCCGGCTTCGGCTTTGCCACGCGGTCGGCGGAGTAGATGGCGTCGATCATGCCGGAAATCCCCAGCTTATCGAGGCAGTAGCACGTCGAATCGTAGTAATCCGACGTCGCGACGCCGATGCGGCAGCCCCGGTTTTTGAGCTCCCGCAGGATCGCTGCGAGCTTCGGCGTCGTCGGCACGACCTCGCCGTGCTCGTAGTCCGTCCAAAACCACCCCGTCACGTCGGAAACGAAGCCGTCCGGCACCCGCACGCCGCAGCCCGCGAGCCAGTCCCGCCATATGACGGCGATGTCCTCGTTCGTGCCCGCGACCACGGGGCTTTCGGGGATGACCTTCCCCTGCCGGTCAAAGCCCGCGAGCTCCATCAGCCGCGCGAGCGTCTCCTCCCCCCGCGCCCCGGGCAGCATCCCCTGCACCTTCCGTGCGACGTGCTCCGTAAAGGCAAGCCAGTAGGTGTCGAGCTGCAGAAGCGTCCCGTCCTTGTCAAAAAGATAGCCCTGAATTTCCATTGTAAATCCTCTCCCATCCGGCAGTACGCCCGAATTCTGTCGTTTTACTCCCGCGCCAGCTCCGGCATCCGGCGCTTTTTCCAGATACCGGAGAAGAAATAAATCATGCCCGGGATCGCGGTCCCGTAGGTCGCAAGCCCGTAGCCCAGAAAGAAGCCGAAAATGCCCAATCCGCACGCGACGCCGAGCAGCCAGCTCAGGCCGATGCGCAGGATCACGCCGTCGAGCAGCGAAAACGCGAGGCTCAGCCCCGAGTTGCCGATGCCCTGCGTAAAGCCGTTGGTGCCGCGCATCAGGATCATCGCGGGGAAGCTCCACACCAGCGCGGAGACGAACACCGGCGCGAGCGCGCGCACGGCGGCGTCCTGTGTAAACAGCCCGAACAGCGCCTCCGCCTCGGTCAGATAGACGAGCGTAAAGACGGCGTAGAGGATCAGCGCGTAGACCCAGCCCCAGTAGACGGACTTTTTCACGCGGTCGATCTTCCCGGCGGCGATATTCTGCCCGACCATCGTCGAAACGGCATAGGTGATGCCGACGGAGATCTTGTTGACGATGTCGTCGACCTTCAGTCCGACGCCGAACACCGCCGACGCCACGACGCCCTCGCCGTTGACAAGCCCCGTGACGAACATCATCGACAGATTGACCGCGCCGCTGCGCAGCGCAAACGGGATGCCGAGCCGCAGATGCGTCCGCAGCGCGGTTCTGTCCATCCGGAAGCTCGCCGGGCGGAAGTCGAAGCCGAACGCCTCGTGGCGCCGTGCGAGATAGATGACGGAATAGACGAACGACACCGCCTGCCCGATGACCGTCGCGACCGCCGCGCCCGTAACGCCCCAGTCAAACCAGATCACGAACACGCAGTCGAGCACGAGATTGACGACGGACGCGACCGCGATGAACACGAACGGCATCTTCGAGTTGCCCATGCCGCGCAGCACCGCGGAAACGACGTTGTAGCCGTAGGTAAACAGCATGCCGCCCGCGCAGACGAGCAGATAGGAGACCGCCATGTCGAACGACTCCGCCGGCGTCGAGAGCCAGCGCAGGAAAACGCGCGCGAACACCGTGCCGAGCACGGTCATCCCGGCGCCGATGAGCGCGACGAGCGAAAACAGCGTGCCGATCGCCGCCCGCAGCGCGTCCCGCCGTCCCGCGCCGATGAGCTGGGAGATGTAGACCTGCCCGCCGGTGGCAAAGCCGACGCAGAGCATGGTCATGAAGTTGACGACCTGACTCGCGGTCGAGACTGCGGAAAGTCCCGCGCTGCCGACGACGTTGCCGACGACGGCCATGTCGACCATCGAATACAGCACCTGCAGCGCGTTCGACAGCATGAACGGGACGGAAAACAGCAGCAGCTCCCGTCCGATGCTGCCGGTCGTGAAATCCCGGATGATCCCGGTCTTTTT
>JAEDGJ010000228.1 GCA_016297585.1 Clostridiaceae bacterium | reverse complement strand
AGAGAAACTCGCAACGGAAGGGCTTGAGGGAATTGAAGCATATCTTTTTAATCAATCCGGCGGCGGGATTGCAGGACAGCACCGAGCGCATCCGCCGGGACGCGGCGGCGGAAATGAAAGGCTTTGACTACGAAATTCTTGTGACGAAGGGTCCCGGGGACGCGACGGAGACAGTGCGCCGGATCGCCGGAGAGGCGGGAGGCGAGATCTGCCGCTTTTACGCCTGCGGCGGCGACGGCACGCTGTCGGAGGTCGTCAACGGCGCGGTCGGCTGCGAAAATGCCGAGATCGCCTGCCTGCCGTATGGCACGGGCAACGACTTCATCAAGATTTTCGACAAGACGGAGCTGTTTCGCAGCATCTGCGCGCAGGTGCACGGCGAGGCGATGCCGATGGACGTGCTTGCCGTCAACGACCGCTACTCGATCAACATCTGCAACGCGGGGCTCGACGCCCGCATCTGCCACTGGGTCGTGCGCAACAAGCGCAAATGCCTGTTCGGCGGCGGTTTTCCCTATAAGCTCTCCCTTGCGATCAATTTCTTCCGGAAGATCGACCGGCGCTACCGGATCGAGATCGACGGCGAGCCGCTGGAGGCGGATATTACGCTGATGATCGCCGCGAACGGCCGCTGCTACGGCGGCGGCTTCAACGCCGTGCCCGAGGCCGACCCCGAAGACGGGCTTTTGGACATCCTCGTGATCCGCAAGGTCAGCCGCCCGACGTTTCTCCGTTTGCTGCCGGATTTTGCCGGGGGTCGGCACTCGGAGCTCGGGGACTGTCAATTCTATCGCCGCGCAAAGTCGCTGACGCTCGTTTCCGAGCGTCCCGAGCCCATCAGCTGCGACGGCGATATCATCGTGACGGACCGCGCGGAAATCCGGCTCGTGCGCAATGCGCTGCGTTTTGTCGTGCCCGAAGGGGTGCGTCTGGTGCGAAATCCGTGCAGTCCCGCCAGTGTGCCTGTTGAAGCATAGAAAACGGAAGAGATTCGAAGAAATTCAAAGATACAAAATGAACCAGAAGGATATTTTGCGATAACGGATTATATATCGGAAAATCCGAAAATTACAACGGAATACGAGGCTTGAAAAAAGCAGGAATTTGCACTATAGTATTAGATGTGCTAGCACTCAGGAAGAACGAGTGCTAAAACCGCAACAATACAGGAGGTAATTTCCATGAAACTGAAGCCTTTGGCGGATAGAGTCGTTCTTAAGATGATCGAGACCGAAGAGACCACGAAGTCCGGCATCATTCTGACGGGTTCTGCGAAAGAGAAGCCCCAGGTTGCCGAAGTCATCGCGGTGGGCCCCGGCGGAAACGTGGACGGCAAGGACGTTGTGATGTACCTGAAGGCCGGCGACCATGTCATCATGTCGAAGTATTCCGGCACCGAGGTCAAGATTGACGGCGAAGAGCTGATCGTTGTCCGTCAGAACGACATCCTCGCGATCGTCGAGTAATCGCCGCTTTTTCGGGTCTTTTGAGTAATAAATTGGGAGGATATTGAGATGTCCAAGATTATTATTTTTGATGAGGAAGCCCGCCGCGCTCTGCAGCGTGGTGTCGATCAGGTCGCCGATACCGTTAAGGTTACGCTGGGTCCGAAGGGACGCAACGTCGTTCTCGATAAGAAGTTCGGCACGCCGCTGATCACCAACGACGGCGTTACCATCGCAAAGGAAATCGAGCTGGAGAACGCAGCGGAGAATATGGGCGCTCAGCTCGTCCGCGAAGCCGCGACGAAGACCAACGACGTCGCCGGCGACGGCACCACCACCGCGACCCTGATGACCCAGGCGATCGTCCGCGAAGGCATGAAGAATGTCGTCGCCGGCGCGAACCCGATGATCATGAAGCGCGGCATCCAGAAGGCCGTTGCCACCGCGATCGAGACCATGAAGGCCAACTCTCAGCCCGTCAGCGGCACCGAGGATATCGCCCGCGTCGCGGCCATCTCCTCCGGCGACGAAGAGATCGGCAAGCTGATCGCGGAAGCGATGGAGAAGGTCGGCAACGACGGCGTCATCACCGTCGAGGATTCCAAGACCGCCGAGACCTATTCCGAGGTCGTCGAAGGCATGCAGTTCGACCGCGGCTATATCTCCCCCTATATGGTCACCGATACCGACAAGATGGAAGCCGTGATCGACGACGCGTATATCCTGATCACCGATAAGAAGATCTCCAGCATCCAGGAGATCCTGCCGCTGCTCGAGCAGATCGTGCAGTCCGGCAAGAAGCTCGTCATCATCGCCGAGGACATCGAGGGCGAAGCGCTGGCGACCATCCTGGTCAACCGTCTGCGCGGCACCTTCACCTGCGTCGCCGTCAAGGCTCCGGGCTTCGGCGATCGCCGCAAGGCCATGCTGCAGGATATCG
>JAEDGJ010000003.1 GCA_016297585.1 Clostridiaceae bacterium | reverse complement strand
TCCTGCGCGCCGTCCGCCAGCTGCTGCGCGAGGCTGCGCTCCGTCTCCTGCAGGCGCTGCTCCAGCGCGTTCTGCATCGCGCGCATCGCCGCCGCCTGATCCGATCGCAGTTTTGCGACGGTCAGCACCGCGATCAGCGCACATATCATCGCCGCCGCACCGACGGCCAGTATGATCCATTCCATCTTTACGCTTCTCCATATGCGGCGGTCAAAACCTCGCCGATTTTGCCGTGAATGACGAGATCGGCATGGGAATCCGCGGGCGTCGGCTGGAGATTGACCAGCACCAGCCTGCCGCCGCGGTAATAGTCGATCAGTCCCGCGGCGGGATACACCGCAAGCGACGTCCCGCCCACGATCAGCAGATCGGCCGCCCGGATCGCCCGGACCGCGCCGTTGACCGTGTCCGTGTCGAGGCTTTCCTCATACAGCACGACGTCCGGCTTCACCGTACCGCCGCATTTTTCGCATTTCGGCACGCCCGGCGCGCGCATTACATACTCAAGGCCGTACCTCTCCCCGCAGCGCTCGCAGGTATTGCGCAGCACGCTCCCGTGCAGCTCATATACCGTCCGGCTGCCCGCCTTCTGATGCAGTCCGTCGATGTTCTGCGTCACGCAGGCCGCCAGATGCCCGTCCCGCTCCATTTTCGCCAGTACCCGGTGCGCCGCGTTCGGCTGCGCGTCCGGATAGAGCATCACCGTTTTATAAAAATCGAAAAATTCCGCCGTCCTGTGGACATAAAAGCTGTGGCTGAGCATCGTCTCCGCCGGATACGGATATTTTTTCTTATAAATGCCGCTGTCCGAGCGGAAGTCCGGGATGCCGGACTCCGTCGAGACGCCCGCGCCGCCGAAAAAGACGGCTCTGCGCGACTGCGCGATCCACGTCCGCAGCGTTTCCAGCGCTTCCATCGGTCAATCCCCGCTTCCCGCCAGAAACGCGCGCGCCGACGCGTCCATCAGCACGCTGCCGCGCCACAGGAGCGTCTCGTCGATATCGAAGGTCGAGCTGTGATGCAGGCAGCAGGCGCCCGGCGTCGCGTACAGCCAGAAGCAGCCCGGCACGCGCGCTAAGTATTCCGACACGTCCTCGCTGACCATGATCGGCTGCTCCATCCACTCCGTGCTGTCCTCGCCGAAAAGCTCTGCCGCCTTGTCGTGCGCAAGCTTTGTGCACTTCGCATCGTTCACCGCCGACAGATACCCCGGATAGAACGTGACGGTTCCCTTCGCGCGCATCGCCGCGCAGACGCCGCCGACGATCTCCGTCACGCGTGCCTTCAGCCGTTCCCGCGTCTCCTCGCAGCAGGCGCGCATACAGCCCTTCAGCGTCACCTCGTCCGGGATGATGTTATAGGTCTCCCCGCCGTGGATCGAGCCGATGGAGAACACATACGGATCCGTCGCACGGTGCTCGCGGCTCGCAAGCGTCTGCAGAGCGCTGATCACGCTCGCCGAAACGACGATCGGATCCACGCCGTCCTCCGGACGCGCGCCGTGGCTGCCCGCGCCGCGGATCGTGATGTCAAACCGGTCGAAGCTCGCGGTCAGAACGCCCGACTTAAAGGAGAACGTGCCGGGCGCGGCGTCCGTCAGCAGCCCCGCGTGCATCCCGAACACCGCATCCACGCCGCGCAGGACGCCGTCCGCGACCATGTTCTTCGCGCCGCCGAGGTTTTCCTCCGCCGGCTGGAACAGAAGCCGGACTTTTCCCGGGAAATTCCGGTTTCCGGCGAGCAGAGCCGCCGCGCCGAGCAGCATCGCGATATGTCCGTCATGCCCGCAGGCGTGCATATTCCCGTTTTCGGACGCAAACGGCAGTCCCGTTTCCTCGCGGATGGGCAGCGCGTCCATATCCGCCCGCAGCGCCGCCGTCTTCCCCGGCGCGTTTCCCTCGATATCCGCCGTCAGTCCGGCGCCGCCCGCGACCCGCTCCGCGCGGATTCCGAGCTTTGCAAGCTCCGCCTCGACATAGGCGGTCGTCTGTACCAGATCAAAGCCGACCTCGGGGATCCGGTGCAGCGCGCGACGCCACCCGATGATCTGCTGCGACAGTTTTTCCTGCTGCATGTCCATTATTCTTCGCCCTTTCCGATATGAATCTTTCCGAGAACGGTAAAGCCGTCCTCCCGCTCTCCGTCAATCGGCATCGTGATGACGTTTTTCGTCCTTGCGGCGTCCGTGATGCCGAACAGCAGCCGGTAATCGCCCGGCACCATCTCCCGCGGCAGCTCGACGGTGCCGTTCCAGAGGGTGTCGCCCGGCAGGAAGCTGCGGATGTCCGCGTCCAGCCCGAGCGTATACGACGCGTGCTCGCCGACGAGCCGGAGCACGACCGGGTATTGGCGATAGCAGGGGGCGACACCGGCGTTTTCCATCCAGAAGCCGAGCTTCAGGACGTCGCCGGGGCAGGCCTCCTCCGGATAGTCGAAGAAGCGGAGTTGGTAGCGGTAGCCCATGCGCTTGAGCCACGCGTTCACGTTCGGCTCCCACGCGGGCGGCACGGGCGAGGATTTCGCGTTGAAGGTGCTGATATGCCACTTCAGGCTCTGCTCGATCGTATAGTCGATGTCCCAGCCCTCGTCCATCCAGTGCCACATCACCCAGCAGACCTCAAAGGATACCGGCGCGCGCTTCCAGACGTCCGGCATCTGCGCGATCATGCGCGGATAGAAGTCGGTCATATGCCGCCACTCGCCCATGTCGCCGAGGCAGTCCGCACGGAAACCGACCGGGCGCGTCAGATTGGCGTAGTTGATAAGCTCCGGCGCGATGATGAGTCCCATCATCGGCGTTTCCCGGAAAGCCGAGGTGTAGGCGTCGACGAGCTGATGCCGGCGCTCCACCGGAATGTCATGGATGCCCGCGCCCTCGCCCCACTGTCCGTAGAGCGCCATGTCGACGCTGTCCAGCCGCGGATCCTTGTCGTACCGCTCGCCGAGCGCGCGCACGGCACGGGTAAACCGGTCGAAAAAGACGGGACTCGTCGGATGGAAATAGTCGCGGAACCCGCGGTCGGGATCGCCCGAGAGCCGCCGGTACCAGTCGGGCGTATCCGACGTCTCCGTCTCGCCGTGCGGCGCAAGGCGGATCATCAGCGTCTGTCCGCGCGACGCCGCCGTTTCCAGCGCGCGGTCGAACAGCTCGTAGTTATACTGCCCGTCCTCCGGCTCGAAAAAGCGCCAGTACACGCGGAAATACGCCACCGTGGTGTCCGGGTGTTCGATATTATGCCGGGTTCCGCGGTCCGGCTGGTACTCAATGGGGTACCCCTCCGTCCAGTTGCGGGACGCGGCGGGATTCAGCAGATCGCCGTTGAAGCGCTGAAAGGTCTGAAATCCGATGTGCGGATTCTGCACAAGGATATCCTGCGGCATAAACCGTGCCGTGGCGCTGGGGGTTCTGACTGCCATAAAAAGCCCTTCCTTTCCAATACTCCGGAAATCACACAAGTACGGGACAGAGGGCGGTGCGCTCTCTGTCCCGTTTTCTTACTGCATCGCTTTAGTGGCGTCCGGCGCCGCCCCCGCGGGAGCTGCCTCCGCCGCCGGAACGGCCGCCCATGCCGCCGCCCGTCCGGCCTCCGCCGAAACCGCCGCTGTGTCCGCCGCCGGGACGGCTGCCCATACCGGAGCCACCCGGGCGTCCTCCCATACCGGGACCTCCCGGACGTCCTCCCATGCCGGGGCCCCGCGGACCGAAGCCTCCGGGAGGCGGACGATATCCTCTGGGACCAAAGCCGCCGGGAGGCGGCGGGGGCGGACGATGCCCTCTCGGGCCCCAGAAACCGCCGCCCCAGTATCTGCGGCGGCGTCCGATTCTGCCGATGGACGACACGGCAATGATGATAATGACGATCGCAAGAATAAACACGATAAACACCAGCTTTGACAAAAAGGATCCGACCCGGGAAAGAAGCCCTATGCTCTGCTGACCCGCGGGAACGGCTTCCGGCACCGGTACGGTACTGCCGGACTGTACCGCGGACGAGTCGAGACTGACGTTATAGTACGCCGCAAGCCGCGTAAACACCGCATCCGCCGTCGCGCGGACGCCGCCGTCGTAATCGCCCTTCGCAAAATACGGCTCCATGTACTCGTCGAGGATGTTCTGCAGCGTCGCGGACGAGAGGTAATCCTCAAGCCCCGTGCCCTGCAGCATATAGTAGTCCTCGGCGCCCGTCACGAGCAGCAGCAGCAGGCCGTTGTTCTTCTTCGCGTCGCCGATGCCCCACTCGTTGAACAGATCATACGCGTAATCCGCGATCCGCGACGAGCCGATGAACTCCACCGTCACCACGCAGATCTGCGCGCCGGTCTGGTCGTCAAGGCTCGCGCCCTTTTGCAGGATCGCGTCGATCGTGTCCTGCTTTAAGACGCCCGCCTGATCGAGCACATAAAACGCGTCCGACGGCTCCGGGATATCCGCCGCCAGCGCAAGTCCCGACAGCAGCAGCGCCGCCAGCAGAAATAACGCCGTAAAACGGGTAAAAACCTTATTTTTCACTTTCTTCTCCGATTTTCTCATTCCTTACCGGAACAGCTCCAGCGGCGTGATGCCGTTGGCCGCCGCAATCACGGACGTCGGGAAGCGTCCAAGCAGCTCGTTGAACTCCATCGCGGCGGTATTGTAGCCGTCGTGGCTGATCGTCCGGTTCCGCGAGGTCAGCTCCGTAAACTGTCCCGAGACGAGCTTCTTATCCGCATCCGACAGCTCGGTATTGTTCAGCACGCTGTACATATGATCCGCCGCGATCGTCAGATCGTAGTTGGCGTCAAACGCCTCTTTGACCGTCGCCGCGTTTTCCAGCGCGGTGATCGCGCCGCTGAGGCTCTCGATCTCCGCGGCATTGGCGGCCATATAGCGCTTGGCCACGGTGATGAGGTTGTGACCCGCCTCGCACCGCGCGCGCAGGTCGTTTTGGATGCTGTTGCCGTCTCCCGTGGTGCCCTCGGCAAAAAGCCGGCTCTGCGCATCCCGATAGCGCTCCAGCGAGTGTCCGCCGCCGATCAGGATCGTCCCGATGATGCAGACGACCAGGATCACGGCCGCGAACCTGCGGTTATACATGAATTTCATAGCTTCCTTCCCTGTTTTATGCGCGTGCGGACAGCAGCTTCGCCTTCAGCTCGTTTTCGATCTGCGTCAGCTCCTGCTCGGCCGCGCGGCGCTTGACGCGCCCGTCCTCCTGAATCTTCATGACCTCGTCGAGCGTCGAAATCAGCGACTGGTTCGTCGCCTTGAGCGTCTCGATGTCCACGATGCCCCGCTCGGACTCCTTCGCGGTCTCGATGCTGCCGAGCTTCAACGCTTCCGCGTTGCGCTTTAGGAGCTCGTTTGTCATATCGGACACCGCGCGCTGCGCTTCCATCGCCCGGCGCGAATTTTCCAGACCAAGCGCCAGAAGCATCTGGCTCTTCCACAGCGGGATCGTGTTGACGATCGTCGACTGGATCTTTTCCGCCATCAGGCTGTCGTTGTTCTGCAGCAGCCGGATCTGCGGCGCCATCTGGATGGAGACGTTGCGCGTCAGCTCCAGATCGTAGAGCTTCTTTTCGAAGCGGTCGGCGTAGTTTGCCAGGTCGTTTGCCGCCTGCGCGTCCTCCGGCAGGTTCGACTTCTGCGCCTTCTCGACCGCCTCCTTCAGCGTCGTCGCGCGGAACTCCTCGAGCTTCTTCTTGCCGGCGAGGATGTACATCGTGAGCTCCTTGAAGTACGCCAGATTCAGGTCGTACATCTTGTCCATCACGGCGATGTCCTTGAGCAGCGTGATCTGATGATCCTCGAGCATCCCGGCGATCTTCTCGACGTTTGCCTCGCACGAGTCGAACTTCGCCTTCGTCGCGGCAAGCTGGTTGCTGCTTCTCCTGAACCAGCCGCGGATGCCCTTTTTGTCCTCTTCCTCCAGATTAAAGCCCTTCAGCTCGGTGATGAGATTCGTCATCATCTCGCCGACCTCGCCCAGATCCTTCGTTTTGACCTTTTCGAGCGCGGTATCGGAAAAGCTCGCGAGCTTCTTCTGCGCGGCGGAGCCGTAGGACAGCACCTGTCCGGAATCGGTGATGTTGATTTTCGACGCGAAGTCCGAGACGACCGCCTGCTCCTCGGGAGAAAGCCTCGACAGCTCGTCGACCGCCTGCTGCACGACGGCCTTTTCCTTTTCGATATCCATGACGGTAAGCTCCGGCGCAGCGGGGGCTTCCCGGTCGGGTTCCAGCGTCAAAGTGGGCTTATAGGCATCCATGTTTTTCTTACTCCTTCAGGCCTTCCGTTTTCATCACGCGTTCCAGCACTTCGATGTCCGTCGTGATGTCCATGTTTTCGTCCGCGAACAGGCTGTCCGCCTGCTTTTCAAACGCCGTCGCGATCATATCCATGCTGTTTTTGATCGAATCCAGCGTTCCGCGTATGTTCTCTCCCTCGACGCCCTTTTCCGAAAGCTTTTTATAGGATTCCAGCAGCTTTAAGGACGTCGGCAGGTAATAGTTCAGGAATTTGCGGATTTTTCCCGCCCGCTCGGGGTGCTCGGCCACCGTGTCGAAGATCAGACCGCAGGCCTTCTCCATCCGCGCCATCTGCAGCGTCAGGTACTCGTCCCGGATCAGATCGTTGAGCTTCCGCAGATGCGCGACCGATTCCCGCCCCTGCGTGATCACCGTATCCACCTCCGGGTCGCCCGTATTGACGGGCTCGGGCTTTTCCTCCTCGAGGATCGTCTTCTTCGGGAAAAACGGCAGGCAGAGACAATAAATCAGCGCGCACACGATCAGCGCCGCCGTAATATGACGCATGGTGTACAGCGGGAACAGAAGCCCGTACAGCATGAACGCTCCGGCGGTGATATAGATCGGTACGGCGCTGCGAACCTTTTTCTGTTTCATTCCTCATCCTCCTGCCTTTCATTATAGCAGAATTTCACCGAAACGTCAAGATTTTCCCACGTTCCCCGCGACATTTCAGCCGTTGTTTTGTATATTTGAGACGCCCGCTCCCTCCGGCGGGTCTTCCGCGGCTCCGGCGCCGCCCTCTTTCTGCCCCTCGGCGGGGCTCTCCTCCGGTTCCTCTCCGGACGGCGGCGCGGGCTCCGTGCCCTCCTCCGTGCCGGTCTCTTCCGACCCGTCCGTCCCGTTTCCGTCAGGGACCTCCGGCGGCAGGGTCCCGGATTCCACGTCCACGTCGCTGCTGTCTGCCGGAACGATGCCGGGTTTCAGGTTCACGGCCGTATCCTCATAGCGGGAATGGTTCAGAAGCGTCTCGTCCTGCGGCAGCGCGTCGCGGCCGTGCGTCCCCCCGCATACGGGCGTCTTCGTCACATCCCACTGATGCGTCAGGCTCATCTCCTCGTCCGTCAGTCCGAAGAACCGGTAGCCGGTCTTTCCCTCCTCGTCGTCGAGCGACACGTCCACATGATACCAGTTCCCGTCGGAAAGCTGCACGAGGTTCCAGGAATGGTCGCTGCTGCCGAGCCGTCCGTGGACGATCCGGCACGGGATGTCCGCCTCGTCGCAGAGCAGCTTATACGCCATCGCATATCCCGTCGACACCGCCCGGTTCTGCGCCAGCGCGCCGTACGCCGTATACGGATCCGTATAGACCGTCTTCGTCAGCGAAAGATCGGCGTTTTCCGTTTCCTCGTCATACCGTGCAAACCGGCACAGCGCGTCGTGCAGCTCGACATACAGCGCGTCTCCCGTCTCGTCCGCGGTCGAGGCGATCACCTTCGCAAGGCTCGACGCCGACATCGATTTCGTCAGCAGCGCAGCCGCGCCCGCGGTGTAGCTGACCGTCACTTCCATCACGCGCGCGTCTCCGCTCTCGGGGCTCAGCGTGCCGGAAACGCCGGTAACGCCGTACGCCACCGCCGGCGTATTCTCATAGATCTCGTTGAAAACCGACTCGAAATCGTACCGTTCCGGGTCGTACGACGGGATCAGGAACGCCCGCGTCGATTCAAACACGGAGAGCATCGCGCGCAGCTCCTGCTCGAACGCCTCCGGAGATGCGACCTCCCGGATCGCCGCGATCTGCTGCGCCGTGCGGCGGTAGGAAATATCGAACCGGATCTCATAGTATGTCAGAATTTTCGTGATCCGATACGGAATGAGCTGCACCGCATACGCGCAGATCGGATCGTTGCGGTACTCGGCGATGGCGTCGCGCAGCTCACCTTCCAGGTCGTCGCCGTGATAGGCAAGCTGCACCGACAGCTCCGTCTCCCCCGCGCGCACGGCCTCCGACAGATGCTCCATCACCTCGTCGATCGACCCGAGCCGCACGCTTGCCGTATCCTGCGGCGCCTCGGTCATCTCCGCATGGCTCGAGGTCACGATATATTCCCTTTCCAGCATGCTTTCGCAGCCCGTCATGCACGCCGCCGCAAAAATTACCGCGGCAAGCAGCGCCGCCATGCGTTTTTTCATCCTTTTTCTCCCTTTTATATCGTTTCAAAAAGCGGCGCGCCCGATTTTGCCGCGCACCGCGAATCCGCCTGTAACCGATTTCATTTTACACCATTTCCCTGTCTCCGTCAACAGGAAGTTCTCCCGAAAGTGCCCGGTTTTCGGCCCTGCCGCGCCTGCTGGAAAACATTCTCGAATTATGACTTGACGTTTTCCGCAATACGGGGTATAATACCTTGCAAAGAATTATCTCGAACAGGAAAGAAGGCTCGTCATGTCCGAAGAATGCACCCATGATTGCAGCACCTGCAGCCAGCACTGCGGTCATGCTAATCCCGAAGATTTAATCGAAAAGCTCCATCCGCTTTCCAGCGTCAAGCATGTCTACGGCGTCGTCAGCGGCAAGGGCGGCGTCGGCAAATCCATCGTCACCTCGATGCTCGCCGCCTCCATCCAGCGCCAGGGCTACCGCACCGCCATCCTCGACGCCGATATTACCGGCCCCTCCATCCCGAAGATGTTCGGCGTCAAGGGCCCCGTCGAGGGCATCGACGACGGCATCCTCGCCAAGGAAAGCAAATTCGGCACGCAGATCATGTCCGTCAACCTCCTGCTCGACGAGGAGACCCGTCCCGTCGTCTGGCGCGGTCCCGTCATCGCCGGCACCGTCAAGCAGTTCTGGACCGAGGTCGTCTGGAAGGACGTCGACTATATGTTTGTCGACATGCCGCCCGGAACGGGCGACGTGCCGCTGACGGTCTTCCAGTCCCTGCCCATCGAGGGCATCTTCATCGTCACCTCCCCGCAGGAGCTCGTCTCCATGGTCGTCGCGAAAGCGGTCAACATGGCCAATCTCATGAATGTCCCGATCGTCGGCCTCATCGAGAACATGAGCTACTTCAAGTGCCCCGACTGCGGCAAGGAATACAAGATCTTCGGCGACAGCCACATCTCCGAGATCGCCGACGCAAACGGCCTCGACGTGCTCGCCCGCATCCCGATCGATCCGGAGCTCGCGAAGGTCTGCGACGCGGGCGCGGTGGAGCTCTTTGAAGGCGACTACCTCGCCGGCGCGGTCACGCGTCTGCTCGACGGCAAGAAATAAAGTTTCGGCAAAAAGGGGGATTAACCGATGAAATTAGGTGTTTTTATCACGCTCGGCGACGAGGTCGCCCCGAAAATGCGCCAGCTTCGCGAGCTCGGCTTTGAAACCTGCATGCTGAGCTGCTGGGATCCCGCGCTCTTTACCGACGAATACGCCGAAATGGTGAAGCGCGCGTCCGCGGAAACCGGCGTGGAGGTCTCCGCCGTATGGGCGGGCTGGTACGGCGGTCCCGGCATCTGGGACTTCATCTCCGGCCCCTCCACCCTCGGCATGGTGCCCCCGGCTTACCGTCAGAAGCGCTCCGAGCAGTTCCTTGCCGGCGCCGACTTCGCCTACCGCATCGGCGTGACCGACGTCATCACCCACGTCGGCTTCATGCCCGAAAATCCGCACGATCCCGACTATATCGGCACCATCGCGATGCTCCGGTATATCGCGGGCATCCTGAAGGAACGCGGCCAGTACTTCCTCTTTGAGACCGGTCAGGAGACGCCCGTCGTCCTGCTGCGCGCCATCGAGGACATCGGCACCGGCAACATCGGCATCAACCTCGACACCGCGAACCTCATTCTCTACGGCAAGGCCAATCCGGTCGACGCGCTCGACGTCTTCGGCAAGTATGTCCGCAACACCCATATGAAGGACGGCTGCTATCCGACCGACGGACGGCATCTCGGACGGGAAACGCCGCTCGGCGAGGGCAAGGTCGACTTCCCCGCCCTGATCGCCAAGCTCAAGGCGCTCGGCTACACGGGACCGCTGACCATCGAACGCGAAATCTCCGGCGAGCAGCAGCTGCACGACATTCTCGCCGCGAAAGCCATGCTTGAAAAACTGCTGTAATTTTATCAGCTGTCATCTCAAAAGGGACACAAGACTGTTTTTTTGAAAATTAGCCCTGTGTCCCCTTTTTTCATGGAAAGGAGTCATTTTATGCTGAAAATCGGTCTGATCGGCGCGGGTTTCATGGGTTCCATGCACGCCGCCTGCTACGAAGCGCTCGGCTGCCCCATCGCGGCCGTCGCGGATCTGCGTCCCGAGAAGCGGGAGGAGATGGCCGCAAAGTACGGCTGCGCCGTCTATGAAACCGGACTCGAGCTGATCGAAAAATCCGGTGTGGATGTCATCGACATCTGCCTGCCGACCTATCTGCACACCGCCCACGCGCTCGCCGCAATGGAGAAGGTGCGCGCCGTCTTTATCGAGAAGCCCGTCGCGCTGACGGCTGCCGAGGGACATGCCCTGCTCGCCGCGCAGAAAAAGACCGGCGCGCAGGTCATGGTCGGTCAGGTCATCCGGCTGTGGGACGAATATATGTGGCTCAAAGCGGCGCACGACGACGGCCGCTACGGCAAGCTCGTCACCGCCACCTTCAAGCGCGTCAGCCCGCGCCCGACCTGGGCATGGGACAACTGGATGGATGATCCGTCGCGCTCCGGCACCTCCGCGCTCGATATGCACATCCACGACTGCGACTTCATCCGCTCGCTCTGCGGCGAGCCGGAAACCGTGCACGCGGCGGTCTCCCGCGACGCGTCCGGAAAGATCGTCCATATCTGCTCCGCCTACGGCTACGGCGACACCACCGTCTTTGCGGAGGGCATCTGGGACTATCCGGCGACGTTCCCATTCTCGATGGAATTCCGCGTGATGTTCGAGCGCGCGACCGTCGTCATGGAGCACGGGGAGCTGACCGTCTATACCGACGGCGGCGTCGAGCATCCCGCCTACAAGCACGAGGCGTCCGGCACCGTCGTCGAGGGCGGCGGCAACATCTCCGACCTCGGCGCGTATTTCAACGAGCTGCAGTACTTCACGCAGCACATCGAAGCCGGGGAGCCGATCGGGATCAACACGCTTCCGGAGGCCGTCAAGTCGCTGGAGCTGGTGCTTTCGGAGATCGAATCGGCCGGCGGCGTTCGGAAATAAGACTTTTTTCGACTGACGGATTGTAAAAACCGGCCTTTCCGGGCGGTATGTTTACAATCCGTCAATCTTTCCGTCTTGTCAAAAGCGGGAAGCTGTGTTATAATGAGGTTTGCGGGTCTCTTGAAAAACAATATTGTGCCCGATGATGAGGTAAACCGATATGCGTTTTCCCAGTTTGCTGTTTTGCGACACGCCGCCGGAACGGAAAAATCCCGAAAACGTACCGGAGGATCTGCGTCTGACGCTGCTTTTGCCGCAGTCCGTGACGCCTGCGCTCTGTATGCCCTGCGGCGCACGGGACATCCTTGCGCGTCAGGAGCTTCTGCGCGCGCTCGCGTCCTCCGATGCCGGACGCGCTTATTTTTCCGCGCTCTCCCGGGACATCGACGCGGTGGAAGGCTGCTATGAGAGCTTCGCCGCGGTCCGCTGCGACAACGAACGCTTCCTTTCCTATCTGGGACTCGTCAACGCGTATCATGTCTTCTGCCGCCGTGCGGCGGACGCGCCCGAGCTGTCCGGCGCAGGGACGCTGTATACCCGCTTCGTCCGCTTTTTCGCAGAGCTGACCGCCTCCGACGCGTTCCGCGCGATGGAAGCCGAGCTTTCCGCGCTCTATCCGTATATCGACAGTATCCGGGAAAACCGCATCCGCATCCGCGGCAGCCGTCTGAAGGTCTCCGCCGAGTCGCCCGAGACCTTCGAGGACCGCCTTTCCCGCTGCGCCCGCGAGCTGGGCTTTGCCGAGTTTTCTCCCGCCCGCGATTTCACGCACGCCGCGGCGCCGCAGCTCATCGACGCGATCGCGGCGCTCTATCCGAAGGAATTCGACGCCTTCCGCGATTTCTACCGAAAAAACGAAGCCTATTTCGACGTGTCCCTGCTCGGATACCGTCTCGAGCTCTCCTTCTGCATCGAGATCACGCGGCTCGGCGACCGCATCCGGAAAGCCGGCATCCCGCTGACCTTCCCCCGCATCGCCCAAACGAAGAAAATCGACATCCGGAACTGCTACGACATCACGCTTCTTTCGAAGGACGAGACGTCGATCGTTCCAAACGACGTCGCCTTCGACGAGGACGCGCCGTTTTTCTACCTGACCGGTGCAAACGGCGGCGGTAAGACCACCTACCTGCGCACCGTCGGCGTCGCCGTGCTGCTGTTTTTATGCGGCTGCCCCATCGCCTGCACCGACGCGGAAATCTATCCGCTGTCCGGCGTCTACACACATTTTCCGCGCGACGAGCGCTTCGACGGAGACGGCCGCTTTGCCGACGAGAAGAAACGCGTCGCGGAGATCCACGCGGTGCGCGGCAGCGATTCGCTGATTCTCTTAAACGAGACCTACGCGACGACGAGCGAGGAAATTGCCGTTGCGGAAACCGAAAAGCTCGCGGATGAGCTCTTCGCCAGCGGCTGCTTCGGCGTCTACATCACCCACCAGCATTCTCTCGGTCAGACCCGCATCCCCTATCTGAACGTCATCGTCGATTCGGAGGACGAAAACCGCCGTACCTATAAGATTGCCCGGCGCAAGGGCGTGTCCGGCTCCTATGCGAAGGATATTCTGAAGAAATACGCGCTGACCCGCGAGGCGCTCGACGCCCGTTTTCCCGCCGACGCGGACAAGGGAGGTAACAACTGATGGCTGGCGATAACCGAAAGTTTTCCCTGCTGTACAAAATCCCCGAGACCCGCGATTTCGACATCGCCGAGGATCTCAAGCAGGCCGTCTACGATCTCTCCCTCGATCAGGCGCTCAATGCGCTCTGCCCGAATAAGAAGCAGGCCGAATACTTTATCGAAATTCTCGAAAACCCGCTGCATCTCGTGGAAAACGTCCGCTACCGGCAGGACGTTCTGCAGGACATCCTCCAGAACCCGAACCTGCTGCCCGAATTGAACCGGCTTTTCAAGCGGTACGACACGATCAGCGCCGACTGGAAGGAGATGCGCGCCAACGTATATTCGTTCGGCGTGTCGGTCAGTCAGCGGGCGCTTCTCGAATTTACGTTCTCGCAGCTTCAGGTGACGGCGAAATTTTCGAAAATGATTATCGGCTACTTTTTTTCGCTGCATGAAATTCTCGCGCAGTATTCCTTCAAATCCGAGGGTTTTCAGACGATCAAGGACTACTGTGCGGAGATGATTTCGAACTCCGCTCTGCAGGAGATCGTGGACATCGCGTCGCATTTTCTGCACTATACGCCCGAGCATTACGAGTTCTCCGTCCGCGCGGGCATCGACGACGGCTTCCGGCTTCGGGTCAGCGCGCTGTGCGACGCGGTCGATCTGACCGTCAAGCCGAAGGGCAATCCGCTCAAGCGCTATCTCGACCGGCGCCGCGAGGCGGAGAACGCGCCTCCCGAAATCGAGGTGCGCGACGAGCTGCCCGACGACGCAGACTTCCTCTTAAACGAAGCGATTTACCGGATGTACACCGTTTTGACGGACATCACCAATCACGTCTACGATCTCTTTTTCGGCCTTTCGCGCGAGCTGCAGTTCTTTGACACCGCCGTTTTGTACTGCGCAAAAATTCAGGAGCACCATATGACCGCCTGTATGCCGACGGTCGTTGACGCTTCCCGCGATATTTTCGACGCGCACGATATTTACGACTTTTTACTGCTCTCCGAGGGGCTTTCCGGCGATCAGATCGTCTCCAATGACATTTTAATGGACGCTTCCTGCGACGGCATCCTGATCCGCGGCAACAACAGCTCCGGCAAGACCGTCTATCTGCGCTCCCTCGGCATTGCGCAATTATTCGCGCAGGCTGGCCTCCCCGTCTGCGCCAAGAGCGCGAAGATCAGCATCCGCGACGGCATCTTCACGCAGTTTTCCTCCGCCGAGCGCGAGTTCAAGGTCGGCGACACCGCCGGCCGCTTCGAGGGCGAGGTGCAGTGCATCGCGCATATCATGGACCGTCTGCGCCCCCATGCGCTCGTGCTGCTCAACGAGACCTTCCAGACGACCGCCTACGCGGAGGGCACCGTCGCGATCTTCGACATTCTGTCCGTGCTGCCGCGCACGCATGCCAAATTCGTCTTTGTCACCCACCTGACGCATCTCTACGAGCTGTGCGATCCCGAGCGCGTCAAGCTCCAGCAGTCGGCAAATTCCGGTCCCAACCGCTATAAGATCATGTCTCTCTAAATGAATTTTTAAGGGCGTCCTTCCTTCAGTTTTCGAAATTCACGGTTTTACCCGACAAATAATGCTTGATTCTTCCAGTCTCGCGTGTTAACCTTCTCTTGTAGCACTTGCAAAAGATTTTCAGGAGGTAAACGCGCATGAATACACGGTTTATCAGAAGAATCGTCTATCCGACGCCCGCGGACACCGAAACGCTTTTCTACTTCCTTCTGGAAGATACCGATCCCGCCCGCTACGGTGTCCGGATCATGGAAACCAGCTCCAGCGGCACGCTGCTGTCTCAGGAAGCCGTCCCGAGTGTTACCTCCGACCGCAGCGTGATGATGCAGATCCTGAAGCTGCTGATCGACGGAAGCGTCTCTCCCTGCACACTCCACGATGTGATAGAGGATCTGACCGCCGTCGGCTAGTTTTTTGTCGGTTTCGTCCTCCAAAGATTACAGATTTTTCATCCCGTCTATGGTATAATCTGGATTGTCGGGTAAGAGGGCTTCCCGCCGGTTCCGGTGCATGGATACAATCTCCCGACTAAGGAGGCTTCCGAAAATGAAATGTCCGTTTTGCGGCTATACCGACAGCCGCGTTGTCGATTCCAGACCCGCCGACGACGATTCCAGCATCCGCCGGCGCAGAGAGTGCCTTTCCTGCAAGCAGCGCTTTACGACCTTCGAGGTCATCGAGCATGTACAGCTGGTCGTCATCAAATCGGACGGCTCGCGTCAGGCGTTTGACCGCAGCAAGCTCCTAAACGGGCTGCTGAAGGCCTGCGAGAAACGTCCCGTCCCCCTTCGCCGGCTCGAGGAGATCGTCGACGACATCGAGCAGCAGCTTCAGAACGGCCTGGAGCGGGAGGTGGAATCGCGCCGCATCGGCGAGCTTGCGATGGACAAGCTGCGCAGTGTGGACGAGATCGCCTACATCCGCTTCGCGTCCGTCTACCGCCGTTTTCAGGATATCTCCAGCTTCATGGACGAGCTCAACGCCCTGCTGAAAGCCAACAAAGAATCCTCTCCTTCCGAAAAAAACTAAAATTTCTCTTTTTCGATCATCCCCCTCCTTTCCCGCTCTGGCGGAAACCGCGGCGCATCCGTGGTTTCCGCCTTTTTCTTTTGTTTCCCGGCGACACAAAATATTGTGTTTTGTTATCGCATTTTCTACTATATATTGTGTTCTGGCGGCATCAAAAATCTTTATAGAACATATGTTTAGTATTAACATAACATAGGAGTCATAATATCTGTGCAAATTTACTGAAAATCCAATTCGCTCTTGCGTTTTTGATTCAAATGGTGTAAGATAGGATTACCGATTTATGTCAAGCCCGTTTTGGCAGCCAAAATTTCCCGATCAAAGAAGGTACTTTTCCGATGCTCTCTTCCCTGACCGTTCTCGGCGTCGGCCATATGGCTTCCGCCATTCTTCGTTCCCTGCTCGACGCGCGTGCGCTGGAACCGCAGGCGCTGACCCTGTGCGATCTGTCCGCGGACGCCGCCTCCGCTTTTGTATCGCGCGGTGCGGTCTACACCGCCGATCCCGCCGAAGCCGTCCGGCGCTCGCCTCTCGTCCTGCTGGCGGTCCGCCCGGCGCAGCTTCCCGAGCTGCTCGACCGCATCGCTCCCGTATGCGCAGGCAAGACGCTGGTCTCCATCGCGGCGGGCGTATCCTCCGGCTTCATCCGTTCCCGCGTGCCCGGCGCGCACGTCGTCCGCGTCATGCCGAACGCCACCATGCTCGTCGGAAGGGGCGCCATCGCCATCGCCGAAGCACCCGGCGTTCCCGCCGACGCCTTTGCGGATGCGGTTTCCCTCTTCTCCGCCGGCGGCATTACGGAGATCATCCCCGAATCCGCGATGAACGCCGTCGTCTCCGTCAACGGCTCCTCCCCCGCTTACTTCTATAGAATGGCCGCGGTGATGGCTGACTTCGCGGCCGAAAACGGCATCGATCCCGCCGTCGGCTTAAAGCTTGCCGCCAAGACGATGGAGGGCGCGGCGGCCGTCCTGCTCTCCGGCGAAAAGACGCCCGAGGAGCTCGTCCGTATGGTGGCAACGCCCGGCGGCACCACGCAGGCGGCGCTCGACGCGATGACCGAGCGGCATTTCGACGAAGCCCTGCGTGCGGGGCTGGACGCCTGCGCGGTCCGCTCCGCGGAGCTCGGGCGCTGATACATATTCCTCCCGGGAGTCTCATAAGCTGATACCATCCTTATATATACAAGGGGGATGTTATGGGGCTCTGGAATCTTCGGGAACGGCGTCAGATCCCGCAGTGGCTGACCGTCTTCTTCCTTTCGTTTCTCGCCGGCGCGGCGCTTGCCTCCTTTCTTGCCGTCCGGTTCGGCGCGGCTCTGCCCGCGCTGTGGATTCCGGCGGAGAACGCAGGCTACTGGAAAACCCTGCTGGGGCTCTGTCTGCCGGTGCTGGCGGCCTTTCTCTGCGGCTTTACCGCCTGCGGCGTCTTTCTGCTGCCGCTGCTGCTGTTCTGGTACGGCTGCGCGCTGTCGCTGCCCATCGCTGCCGCCGTCCGGCAGTACGGCTCCGACGGTTTTTTGCGGACATTTCTGGCTCTTGCGCCCCAGAACTTTGCCGGTGTTCCCCTGCTGTTCCTGATCGCGGTTCCCGCCGCGCTGTGCGCTTCCTCCGCCTTTTCCGCATGGATCGGACGGGCAGGTCCTCCCCGCCGTTCTCCGCTCGCCCCTCCTCTGCCGCTGCTGCTGTGCGCCGCTCTCCTCCTTCTCGCGCTCGCTTCCCTTTATTCGCTTGCCCGTCTGCACACCTGATCGTAGAAAAAGGATGGCTATGTTATGTCGGCACTTCTCAAGGAATTTGAAACCTATCTGCTCGTTGAAAAGCGTGCGTCTAAAAATACATATCTGTCCTACATGCGCGACGTGGCCGCCTTCGAGCAGTTCCTTTCCTCGGAACGCCATGTCTCCCTGGCGCGCGCCGGTGCCGACGACGTCAACGCCTATTTTGCAAAGCTCGACGACGACGGGAAAGCCGCGGCGACGTCCATGCGCACCGCCGCCGCGCTCAAATGCTTCTACAATCATCTGGTCTTAACGGGCGTCGTGGAAACCTCTCCCGTCCGGATCGACCGCAAGAAAAAAAAGGAGCAGAAATTCCCCGAAATCCTCACCGCTTCCGAGGTCAATCTCCTCCTGTCCCAGCCCAAAACCGTCGACGTCAAGGGCTACCGCGATCGCGCGATGCTCGAGCTGCTGTATGCCACCGGTATGCGCGTCACGGAGCTTGTTTCCCTGAATGTCGAGGACGTCAACCTCGACCTGAAGTTCGTCCGCTGCAATTCGGAGGGGCACGAGCGCATGATTCCGCTCTACCCTTCGGCCGTCGAGGCGCTTTCCAACTACATCAACCGCGCGCGGCGCGCCATGCTCGCCTCTCCCGACGAGCATTCCCTTTTCGTCAACGTCAACGGCGAACGGATGACGCGTCAGGGCTTCTGGAAGCTCATCAAGCACTATGCCGAGCTCGCCGGCATCCAGAAGGACATCACGCCTCATACGCTGCGGCATTCGTTTGCCGTCCATCTGCTCGAAAACGGCGCGGATCTCCATGCGCTGCAGGAGCTGATGGGACATGCCGACGCGTCGAGCACGCAGCTCTATGCCAAGCTCGTCAAGGGACGGCTGACGGAGGTCTACGACAAAGCGCATCCCAAAAGCCGGAAAAGCTGACCGATTATTTATCCAAAATCCATCCGCGGCGCATGCAGGGGAATCGTCATATTCTCCCATGCGCCGTAAAATTCATATAATATTCACCGTTCCGCCTTTACATTTTACAAAGTTCGCGTTATAATAGGGGACGTTACCTTTTTCATAAACACACTTGATGCAAAGGGGATCCTCGATCATGGCCGGTTTCTTCGGATTGTTCAACTATGCAAAGCCCGGTAAAGGCGTTTCGAAAGACGCTCCGGAAAAAAAGCGCTTCTTTTTGTTCTTTGAGCTGTATTTCCGCAAGTTCTGGAAGCTGATGCTGCTGAACATCATGTACGCCGTCATCACCTTCCCGTTCGTCTCCGCCTTCGTCATCTGGGTCTGCTCCGCCTTCGGCCTGGACGCCACCCTGTTCGCCGACGACATGACGATGTACATCTTCACGATGACGGTCTTCGGGCTGCCGGCAAACCTCGGCTATGTGCTGGTCGCGCTTTCCGCCATTCTGATGGGTCCCGCCACCGCCGCCGCCACCTATGTGTGGCGCCAGTTCGCCCGCGAGGAGCACTCCTGGGTCTGGGGCGACTTCTGGGAGCGCCTCCGCTCCAACTTCAAGCAGGGTCTCGCCGTCGGCATCATCGACATCCTCGTCTGGGTCAGCTTCGTACTGTATATGAGCCTTGACCTCACCGGCAGCTCCACGCTCGGACAGTACCTGTTCGTCTTCCGCTATGTCGCGATCGTGATCTTTATCGTCTACACCGTCATGCGCTTCTACATCTATCTGATCATGGTCACGTTCGACATGTCCGTCGTCTCGATCCTGCGCAACTCCTGGATCTTCTCCGTTCTGGGCATCGTCCGCAACCTCTGCACGATCCTCTTCTCCGGTCTGGTCATCGCCGCGACGCTGTTCGTGCCGATCCCCCTGATGCTGACGCTGACCTACTCGCTCGTCGGCTTCATCACCACCTTCAACGCCTACCCCGTTGTGGAAAAATACATGCTCAAGCCCCGCCGTCAGAACGAGGACGGCACGATCACCATCCTCGAAGAGGAGGATACAAAGGAAACGCCCGAATCCCTGTTCTCGGACGACGTCAGCGCCCGCTCCTCCGCCGCTTCCCTGCGCGGAAACGACAGCGACGACGACGGCAGACCCCCGGAGATGCTGCCCTTCTCGGACAATGCCCCCCATAAAGACGATACGCCGAACGACCGCGGTTCCAACGACTAAGGAGGGATTTTCAAAGTGCCCCGCAAACAAGCCGAACCCAATAAAATGACCAGCCCGTTCAAATACCTGATCATCCGCGCCATCAACACCTACGCCTATGCGGTGGTCGTCAGCCTTGTTCCGCTCGTGATCTGCTCGGCATTCCTGTCCGAGACGCTGTCGTCGCTCATCGTCTCGGCTGTCGGCATGTTTCTGATGTTCTTCCTCACCTATACCGCCTTCTGGGGGACCGCCGAACGCGACCGGAATCTCGTTCTCTTCGGCCATATCAAGGAAGACAAGTACCGCGCCCTCCGCGCGGCACTGTATGTCACCGTGCCGCTGGCCGTCATGACGGTGCTCGCCATCATCAACACCTATGTGCCGTTCCTGCCGAACTGGTTCACCGTCGTCTATCGGGTCATCACGCTGCCGTTTTTATTCTTCGTCACCTCTGCGACCTCTGCTCCCTCCCCCTATTCCTGGCTGCTGATCCTGATCTGCGGCTACATGCCGCTTGCCGCCTGGCTCGGCTATCACAACGGCTACAACCTCATCCGGCTGATGGATCGCCTCATTTATAAGCAAAAGCCCCGCGAAAAGGATAAACGCCTCCGCTGACGACTTCTAATACCTCCCTTCCGGCCATAGAATCCGGATGGGAGGTATTTTTATATGAAAGAAACGCTGAAAACTCTCGCGATGCTCCTGTTTGCGCTGGTTCTCTTTGCCGGCAGCATCTCCTATGCGCTCCGCGGGACCTCCGCCGTCCCGGTGTCGGCCGCCGCAGCCGGTTTTCCCACCGTCGTGATCGACGCGGGACACGGCGGCATGGACGGCGGCGCCGTCGGCATATCCGGCGCGCTGGAGCGGGACATCAACCTCGCCGTCGCGCAGAAAACGGAGCTTCTGCTGGCGCTTCTGGGCGTGCCGACGGTCATGACGCGCACCACCGACGCCGATATCGCGCCCGGCGGCCCCTACGCCTCCATCCGCGCCCGCAAAGCCGCCGACATGCACGAGCGCCGCGCCATCGTCGACGCGCAGCCCTCCGCCATTCTCCTGTCCGTCCACATGAACAACTTCGGTCAGTCCCGCTACAGCGGCGCGCAGGTCTTTTACAACCAAACCGACGGTGCGCAGGCTCTCGCCGAGGTGCTGCAGCGCAATCTGATCGACGCCGCCGACCCCGCCAATACGCGCGTCGTCATGCCGGTCAGTCCCGATCTCTACCTGTACCGCAGCGTCTCCTGCCCCGCCGTCCTCGTCGAATGCGGGTTTCTGTCCAACGCCGCCGAGGAAGCGAAGCTGAAAACCGACGCGTATCAGACAAAACTCGGCCTTTGTCTCGCCGTTTCCGTTTTTCAGCATATTCTTTCCGCATGACTTGCTATTTTATGTTGACTATGTTATACTGAAATCGCGAAAGGAAACTGCGGATTATCCCGCTTTGCCGCAAAAACTTTTTCGTTTTTTGAAATATACAAGCGTGAATCCCCGTCCAATACCATGAACGGGAACGTTTCCTGATGATAAAACGAGGTGTGTCCATGTTCCTGTTTTTCCTACTTGCCGATACGGAAGCGGCGCCGAAGCCGGATCTTGACGATCTGATGAACACATACGGCACGGAAATCCTGCGCCTGTGTACGCTCTACTTAAAAGACTATCAGCTCGCGCAGGACGCCGTACAGGAAACCTTTCTCAAGGTCTACACCAAATACGCGGGCTTCCGCGGTCAGTGCAGCGTCAAAACCTGGATCACGACCATCGCGATGAACGTCTGCCGCGACATGATGCGCCGCCATTCCTACAGCGAGCGCCCGCTCTTCCTGCCCGAGGACGAGGACGCGCAGGAGGAGTATATCGAGCGCAAGCTTGCCGCCTCGCAGGACAACGGCGAACCGGACGTCGATACCCGCATGACGCTGCTGCAGGCCGTCACCGATCTGCCGCAGATCTATCGGAAAACCATACTTCTGTACTACTACAACGGCTTCTCCACCGCTGAAATCGCGAAGATCCTGCATTGTCCGCAGGCCACCGTCAACGTCCGGCTCAAGCGCGGACGCGACATGCTCCGGCGGGTGCTGGCCGACTAGAGGAAAAAGGAGTTACCCTGTATGCCTTCATTAGACGACTTGCGTGAAATTGTTGACCGAAGTCTCCGGCATGTCACCATGACCGACGAGCAGAAGGCCAGCGTCCGCCGCCGCGCCGCCGAAACCCACCGGTCATCCCTTCCGCGGCGCTATGCCGTTTACGGCACCGCCGCCGTCGCCGCGGTGCTCGCGGTGATCCTGCTGGTTTCCTACGGCATTCCCCGTTTTACCGAAAACGAAGCGGTCCGCGGCCCGGAAAACACGCTTCCGCCCGCCGTATCGGCGGACAAGGGCAGCGCTTCCGAGTCCGACGCCCCGACGGATCTGCAGCGCCTCTCCGTCCGCGCCTCCGATCCCGCAGGCGACTACGTCTCCGCCGACACCGCCTTCCTCATCACGGGACTGACGGAGGAAAGCGTGCTCTCCGTTTCGCCGGACATTCCCTATACGCTGACCGCTTCGGAAAACGGCACCGCGCTGGTGCCCTCCTCCTCCCTTTCGCAGAACACCGTCTACAATATCTCGATCTACTCGGAGGAGGAAGGCCTGCATACCTGGGCGTTCCAGACGGAGGCTTCCCTGACCGTCACCACCACGCTTCCGGCGCACCTTTCCTCCGGCTTTTCGCCCGATACCGGCATCGAAATCGTGCTTTCCCAGCCCGTCTCGTCCGGTGCGGACGCCTATTTCTCCATATCGCCCGAAATTACCGGCCATCTGGAGTATGACGGGTATACGCTCGTCTTCATCCCCGACGCGTCCCTCCCCGCCGATACCGCGTTCACCGTGACCCTCGCCGCGGGGCTTACCTCCGATTCCGGCGCCGTGCTCGCCGAAGACTATTCCTTCTCCTTCCGCACCCCCGCCGATTGGGACACGCCTTACCTCTATCTTGCCGACAGCTTTACCGAAAGCTATCTGCCCTCCGACCCCATCGCCTTCACGCTGCGCGCTTCCGGAGCCCTGGACGGCGAGAAATTCACCGTGCGCGTCTGGGAGCTCTCCGGCGCCGACGAATACCTTTCGCTTGCCGCCGAGCATGAACGGGCGGTCGTTCCCACCATCGGCTATTCCTCCGATGTGCTGCTCGACACCCCCTCGTCCGCGCCCGTTTTCAGCTTTACCGCCTCCCTTGCCCGTCCGGAAAACGATTACTGGGATACCGCGTATCTCGTTTTCCCCGAAACGCTCCCCTCCGGCCGGTATCTGGCCGAGGTGACCGCGACGGGCTCCTCCGTCCGGTTCCAGAAGCTGATCCAGATCTCCGAGCTCTCCGTCTACGCCGAAACGCTGAACGGCAGCGCCGTCGTATGGGTGTATTCCTCCGAAACGGGCGAGCCCTGTCCCGGTATCTCCGTGTCCCTCGGCTCCGGCAGCGCCGTTACCGACTCGCAGGGCCTCGCGTCCTTCCGGATCGGACAAAGCGAGCATTACGCGGCGCTCCGCATCGGCGAGGACCGGTACACGGACTACATCCCCGTCTCCGCCGGCACGGAACCCTCTCCCGCGGCATCCTATTATACCTTCCTCTATACCGACCGCTCCGCCTATCAGCCCACCGACTCCCTGTGCTTCTGGGGACGCATCCTGCCCCGCAGTGCGGACGGTTCCCTCCCGCAGTCGCTCGATCTGTATCTCGACGGCATCGACGGGGGCGCGCCGGAGCTGACCGTCTCCGTCGCGGCGGACGGCACGTTTTCGGGAACGCTGGATTTTTCCAATCTGCAATCCTATGGGCATAACCTGTATCTGGCGTCGGACGGACAGGAGCTGCTGTCCTGCTGGTTCTCCGTTCAGGATTACACCAAACCCGCCTATATCCTGACCCTGACCGCCGACAGATCCTATTATCGCGCGGGCGAGCCCATTACGCTGACCGCTTCCGGCACGTTCTACGACGGCACGCCGGCCGAGGGGCTGGAGGTCGAGTTCCGCTGCGATACCGCGGACGGCACTATCCGGCAATCCGCCGTGCTGGATGCGGACGGCCGCGCGTCCCTGACCTATACGCCGACGCGCAAACCCGGCTCCTGGTACCCCGCTCTGCTGTACTGTACGGTCAACACCTCCGGCGCCGAGGATGTCTGGGTCGATGCCAACATTACGATCCCCTATTACCGTTCCGACACGATGCTGACCGCAGAGAATCTGTCTGAAACCGGCGTAAAGCTCGAAATCCGGGCCAATTCCATCGACTTTTCCGCCGGAAATCCCGCCGTCTTCGATTTCCTGTCGAGTCCTGAGACGCTGCGGGGCGATCCGGTCGAGCTGACCGGCACCTACACGATCACCCGCCATGAACAGATTCGCCGCCCGACCGGCCGCACCTACGATCCGATCCACAACATCTCCGTGGAGAAATACGAGTACGATTATGTGGAGACGGACATCTATACGGGCAGTTTCCGTACCGAAAACGGCTTCGTCTCCCTTCCCGAGCATACCCTCTCCCATGACGGCTGCGTCTGGTATCTCGTGACGGTCCGTGCCGAGACGCCAGACGGCGCGTCCCTTGTAGAAAAGCTCTACGTCTCGACGCCCTTTTATACCCATGACACCGGCTACTCGCTTCGCCGGCTCACGGATGCCGACATCGCCGTCGGCAGCGATGTGTCCTTTGCGCTTTACCGCGGCATGGATCCGGTCACATCCGGTACGCTGCTCGTTT
This sequence comes from Clostridiaceae bacterium, assembly GCA_016297585.1. GTDB lineage: Bacteria > Bacillota > Clostridia > Oscillospirales > QAMX01 > JAAZKA01. The sequence continues at coordinate 24,195 of JAEDGJ010000003.1, read as the reverse complement.
CCGCATGGCACGATTCCCTGCTTTCCGCCTCCGTCAACGAATCCGGCTCCTATACGCTGACCTTTACCGAGGAGCATCTTCCGAACGTCCTGCTCTCCGGCGCCTACTTCGACGGCGCACACATCCATCCGGTCTCGCTCTCCTATGTCAGCTACTCCTCCCGCGAGCGGGAGCTGAACATCTCGATCGAAACGGATGCGGCGTCCTATGCACCCGGTGCGGAGGCTCTGGTCACGCTCCGCATCACCGACGCGGACGGCAATCCCGTTTCCACGCCGTTCGCGCTCGGCGTCGTCGACAACGCGGCGTTTGCCGTGATGGAGCAGTATATCGATCCCCTGTCCGGCGTCTATGCCGAACGCTATTTCGAGGGTCCCGTCCAGTATCACTCCTATGTCGACCATACAAACGGCCTTTCCTTTGCCGCGGAAGGCGGCGGCGAGGGCGGCGGCGGCTCCGTCCGCGACGACTTCAAGGATACGGCGGCCTTCCTCACCGGCGTGACCGGCGCGGACGGCACGGCTGCCGTGCGCTTTACGCTGCCGGACAATCTGACCTCCTGGCGCCTGACCGCCGTCGCCGTCGCGGACGTTTCCGGGCATCCCTATGCCGGAAAAGGCGTCGCGAACGTCCCGACGGGCCTGCCGTACTTCCTCAACGTCGTATATAACGAGGAAATCCTGACGGGCGACGACTTTTCCCTCTCCCTCCGCACGGTCGGCGGCGGCGCGCCGCAGTATACGGTGACGCTCTCGGGCGGCAGTGTGGACATTACCCGGGAAATCGCCGGTTCCGCAAACGGCTTCACCTATGTAAACCTCGGCACCCTGCCCGCAGGCGTCTATACGCTGACCGTCCGCGCCTGCTCCGGCGAGTTTGCCGACGCGGTCTCCTATCCCGTCTCCGTCGTCGAAAGCCGGCAGGAAATTGCGGTTTCCTCCTGCTTTGCGCTCTCGGACGGCGTTCAGCTCGATTCGCTGCGCTATCCCGTCCGTCTTACCTTCTGCGATGCGGCCGATGCCGACGCGCTGCGGGCGCTGTCCCGGGCGTCCGTCGCCGGCACCTCGCGGCTCGACGGCGCGCTCGCGTCCGTCACGGCCGACCGGCTGCTCCGCGATACCGACAGCACCGCCGTCCTCGACTCCTTCCGCGATTACACCGGCGCCTTCCGCCTGTTCTCCTACGGCGACGCGACCGCGGAGGCCACCGCGTGGATGCTCCTCATCTCCCCCGAATCCGTCGGCACGGAGGCGGCGCGCCGTTTCCTCTACAACGTCCTCTACACCCGGGATTCCGCCTCCTATGAAGTCGCCTATGCGTACATGGGACTCGCCGCGCTCGGCGAACCGATCCTCGCGGACGTCCGTCTGCTGCTGCGCTCGGGAAATAACCTGACGCTGACCGACGAGCTTTCGCTTGCCGTGTCCCTGGCGCTGCTCGGCGACACGGAAGAAGCGCGGACGTGGTATGAGCAGAACCGCAGCCGCATCGACGATCCCGCGGACTCCGACGAAGCCTTTTCCGCGTCGCTTCTGTCGATGGTGCTCTGCCGTCTGTGCGGCATGGATGCGGAATCGCACGCGCTGTTTGAGGCGATCCTGGATACCCCGAACGACCGCGTGTCCCCCGCCTTCGCGCTGCTGGCATATCTGACGCGGCTTCCCGCCGCCGATGCTTCCGCCTCCTTTGCCTATGTGCTCGGCGGCAAGCGTCATACCGTGTCCTTTGCTGACGTGCGGTTCTTTACGCTGACGCTTTCCGAAAGCGAGCTCGCTGCCGCCGACTTCCGGCTGCTGTCGGGCGAGGTCGAGGTCTGCGCCTCCTTCGTCTCCTCTTTGGAGGGTGCCGAACGCAGCGCCGACGGCTATTCCGTCACGCAAGTCTTCTCCGGCGACCTGACGCCCGGCGGACGTGCGGTGCTGACCGTGCAGGTTCAGTTACCGGACGGCACCGAATCCGCCGAACTGTCGCTGGCGCTGCCCGCCGGCATGCGCTATGTCGGGATGCCGGACAGCTTTGACCACACCTGGTGGGTCGCCAACGAGGAAAACGGCCGCGTCCGCGTCTTCCTGTATGCCGACGAGACCTCCCGCTTTACCGTCACGCTGAATCTGCGCTGTGTGCTGCCCGGCACCTACCGCGCGGAACCGGCCGTCGTCACCGACAACCGCGCCGCGAGCGCCGGCGGCAGCATTGCCGCGGTCGGAGGCGGCACGCGGGTGACGATCCAATGAGGCGGCTTTTCCGCAGCGCCGCGACCTCTCTCGCGGCGCTGCTTTTTCTTCTGACCGCCTGCTCTGCACCCGCCGCGCAGTCCAACGCCGTCCTGCCCTGCCCCAATTACAATGCCGGCACCGTATCCTCCCAGCTTGCCTCCGTCGTACCGATGGAGGGGGCGGAAAACCTGCTCGGCGCAACGATGCCGCACTACGCGCCGATGATGAAGCTCGGCGTACCGGTGCTCGCCGCCGCCGCGCAGTCCCGGAAAATCGAGACCGTCGTGCTGCTCGCGCCGAACCACAAAGGGGAAGGCCCGCCGGTCGAGCTGTCCGGCAGCGGGTATTTCTGGCCGGACGGCTCCGTCGAGGGCGACGGGGACGCCGCCGCGTTCCTGCGCAAAACCGCCGTTCCGGACGCAGCGGAGGACCGGCAGCTCCTGTCGGAGGAGTATGCGGCGTCATTATGGGCGCCCTATATCGCGCAGCTCTTTCCCGGCGCAAAGGTCGTGACGCTGCTCTTCACCCGCGGCGTGCAGACGGAAACCCTGTCCCGGCTCGCGGACGCACTGCTTGCCCTTTCCGAGGATCGCGAACTGTTCGTCCTCTGCTCCATCGATTTTTCGCACTATCAGACGCCGGAAAAGACCCTGCAAAACGACGAAGTCACGCGGGAAGCCGTACAGAACCGCGATCTGTCCTTTCTCCGGCGTCTGGACGGCGCGTATCTCGACTGCCCGGAAGCGCTGAGCGTGCTGCTGTGCATGGGAGACGTGTCGGAGCTCGATTATCAGACCATCGTCTACCGCGATGCCGCCGGGACCTCCGGCGCATCCTATTTTATCTACGGGCTGGAGAAGCCGGACCGAAAATGAAATAACAGCCTGCACAGGGACGCTGTATCACGATTTGAATCCATTCCGCGAACAAAACCGCCGTATGATCTGCTCATGCGGCGGTTTTGTGCGTTTTTTCGGACTTCCCAGCTATGGGAAAGCCCCGTTTTTCACATCCGGCCCCGTCCGGACAAATCCGCGCTTGACTTTCCGGACGCAATATGATACCATCCTTCGTAAAAGACGGGCTTTCCTGCCGCATGCGGCGGACGAAAAGCCCCTATAAGGAGGATTTCCGGGCTATGCTGACCACTTATACCTGTTCGGGAGACGATTTTCTGCGGCAGTCCCGCATTCCGGTGCGCGTTCTGTCGCCGGATGCCATGTTTTACGACATGGCGCGCACGATGGCGGACATCATCAAGGCCAAAAACGGGGGACGCGCGGTCTTCATCTGCCCCGTCGGCCCTGTGCTGCAATATCCGGAATTTGCAAAAATCGTCAATGCCGAGCGAATTTCGCTGAAAAACGTCTGGTTTTTTAACATGGACGAGTATCTCGGCGAGGACGGCGCGCTGATCTCCCACAGCCATCCGCTCTCGTTCCGGGCAACGATGGACAAGCTCGTGTACTCCCGCATCGATCCGGAGCTCGTCATGCCGCCCGAGCAGCGGCTCTTTCCGCAGCCGGGACACGAGACGGAATACGATGCAGCGCTCGAAGCCCTCGGCGGCGCGGACGCGTGCCTGACGGGCGTCGGCATCAACGGGCACATCGCCTTCAACGAGCCTCCCGCCCCCGACGATCCGGTCACGGACGAGGCCTACGCGGCGCTGGGGACGCGCTGCCTTCCGCTCGCGCCGGAGACGATCGTCAACAACGGCGCGCGGATGTTCGGCGGCGCGCTCGAGATCTTCCCGAAGCGCTGCGTCACCCTCGGGCTCAGGCAGCTGCTGGCCTCCCGGCTGCTGCGCGTCTATCTGCCCGGCGACTGGCAGTGGGGCATCATGCGCCGCATCGCGCTGGAGCCCGCCTCGCGCTTTGCCCCCGCGTCGTTTCTGCAGCGGCATCCGAACGCGGAGATGGTCGTGACCCCGGAGCTCGTATCGCGGCGGCTTCTCTGACCTTCGGGACGCCCTATAGCGCAAAATGTCGTCTATGTTATGTTAATCGTATTATTACCCCGTTTGTCCGTCGGAACATTCTTTTCGGGACAACAGCAAAAAGGCAGGGAAAGCATCGCGCTTTTCCTGCCTGTCCGTTTTATTCGCGGTTCGAAACGATTTTTTCAGTTTGCGGCGGCTTTCGCCGCGACGGCGCCGTCGGCCGCCGCCGTAACGATCTGATACAGGGGCTTGCGCCGCAGGTCTCCGGCGACATACAGCCCCGGCGTCTTTGTGCGGCAGTCCTCCCCCGCCAGCACATAGCCGGCTTCGTCCAGATCGGCAAGTCCCGCCAGATACGCCGTATTCGGGACATTGCCCACGGCGACAAAGACGGCGTCGCAGTCCACCCGGCGCTCCTCCCCCGTCTGCGCATGCGCCAGACGGATGCCGTCCACCTTCATGCCGCCCGTAATCTCCAGCGGCCGGTACGGCGTCAGGATGCGGATGTTTCCCTTTTCCCGGATGCGGCGGACGAGAATCCCGTCGGCACGGAAGGTGTCGCGGCGATGAATCAGCGTCACCTCGCGGAGGATCTCCGACAGATACAGCGCATCCTCCAGCGCGGCGTCCCCGCCGCCGACGACCGCCGCCGTCCTGCCCCGGAAAAAGCCGCCGTCGCAGGTCGCGCAGTAGCTGACGCCGCGGCCCGCAAGCTCCGCTTCCCCCGGAATGCCGAGCTTTCTGCGCGACGCGCCGGTCGCCGCGATCACGCGCGCCGCGTCGATCGGCCCGTCCGCCGTTTCGATGCGGAAGCCCTCCGGCGTCTTTTCAAGCCCGCGGATCTCCGACGTCCGGAAGCGCACGCCCACGCTGTCCGCGTGCGCGCGCATCGCCTCCGAAAGCGACGGCCCGTCAATGCTGCGGTACCCGGGGTAGTTTTCGATCTCCGGCGTATTGACCATCTGCCCGCCGGCAAAGAGCATTTCCACGACCAGCGGATCGCAGCCTGCGCGCGCCGCATAGATGGCGGCGGTCAGTCCGGCGGGACCCGCGCCTAAAATAACAAGCTTCTCCATTGCTGTTCCCTTCCTTGTTCAGCATCGAAAAAAGAGCCGGACGAATAAGTCCGGGCTCCCCTCTCCTCTCATCAGGAAACGATTCGTTTCGACATGGGTTATTTCTGCCTCGGGCGGCGGTAACCGCTTTTCCGGTCGTTCTGATGCTTCAGATCGGACATCCGGCTGTTGGAATCCGCCATGAAGTTTTTCAGCTTATCCTCGAAGGACTCCTCCGCGGTCATCGGCGCGCGCGGCGCGGAAAACGGCTGCGCATAGGCCGGACGCGGCGGCTCCTGGGGAAGCGCCTTCTTGATGGACAGATTGATTCTGCCGTTTTCGTCGATCGCGATGATTTTGACTTTGACGGTCTGCCCCTCGGTCAAGTGTTCCCGGATATCCTTCACAAATGTATTGGCTACCTCGGAAATATGTACCAGACCCGACTTTCCGTCGCCGATGGATACAAACGCACCGAATTTCGTTATCCCCGTGACGCGCCCCTCGACAATCTCTCCCACGCCGTGTTCCATGCCTGCCGTGTACTCCTTTTGTGCTTTTATTTCCCCGTTATATCGATAAATACCCGTTCTCCGGGCAGGGAATATCCCAGTTTTTCTCTCGCTATGGACGCGATCTCCTCGTCGTCCAGCTCCTCCCGGCTGTTTTCCTCCAGCCGCTGATTTTCAAGCTTCTGCTCCGTGATCTGCTCCTGCAGCGTCTGATACTCGGCCTGCTTTTCGTTCAGCTTTTCCTGCAGCGTGATGAGATTGTATGCCGCGTATACGATAAACAGAATCAAAACGATCCGAAACAGCAGCCGAAAGGTGATTTTTCTCATGATTTCTCCTTATTGCGCCGCATGACGGCGATCCCCGCCGCAGACGCGCCCGCGCCGATGCCGCAGAGATGGTACAGCCGAAGCTCTCCGCCGCAGCAGCCCAGAATCAGCAGTACAAACGCCCCGAGCGTCACAAGCCAGTATCCCGCGTCCAGCAGCAGCCCCGCCAGCACGCGTCCGCGCCGGTGCAGCCGCGTCTGCGCAAGATACAGCAGATACGCCCCCGCTCCGAACGCGCAGGCATACAGGAAACGCGCCGCCTGCACCGCGCTGTCCACGCGCATGCCGTTCATCCGAACAGCCTCGTCCAGAAGCCGGCGCTCTCCCGTTCGCCGGTATACCCCAGCGCATCGATCCGGCCGTCGACGGCAAGCTCGCCCGTTTCCTCGGAAAACCGCGCGATCTTCAGGGCATCCCCCTGCAGCGTCAGCCGGCCCCGTGTCGTTGCGAGCACGATCTCACGCTCGTCGAACCGCTCGACCTCCTCGACCCCGGTCAGACTCGCATGGGAGCGGTCGGTCATATTCAGATTCTGCGGCCGTTTTTCAGCCGTTTCCGTCTTTGCCTGCAAAATAATCCCCTCCCTTTTTCCGGTCAGGATATGTTTATGCAGGCCACGCGGAAAAAAGAACCGGATCCTTCGCTCAGACGATCTCGCGGTACAGCGCGCCCGCGTTCTCCTTGGTCGCGTGCTCCGCGATGTCGGTGACCTCGACCTTCAGCGTGCGCTGTCCGAAGGTGATCTCGATGACGTCCCCGAGCTTCACCTGATACGACGGCTTGGCTTCCTTCCCGTTGACCAGCACGCGCTCGTTATCGCAGGCGGTATTCGCCACCGTGCGGCGCTTGATCAGGCGGGAAACCTTCAGATATTTATCAAGTCTCATACATTCCGTTCGCTTTCCAGTTTGTGCGTGCTTTCGATGAACGCGTCGGTCGCGCACTCGAGCGCCCGTTCCGGATCCACGCCCGCCGCGCGCGCTTCGCGTACGATTTCGAAGAGCTTTTCGCCGATTTTGTTCTCCGCGTCCGAGTATTCCACCGGGAACCCGGCCTTCTCCGCCTTTTTCTGCACCTTTTCCGCGCGGATCAGCGCCGGAAGGCTGCGTGCCACGGCACGGAGCGTATCGGTCGTCGTTTTCTGCGACTTCTCCACCTTTTTGATGGCGTCCCAGTTCTTCAGCACCTCGTCGGAATCCCGCACCTGCACATCGCCGAAGATATGCGGATGCCGCAGGATGAGCTTCTTGCACACGCCGTCTGCCACGTCGTCGAACGTAAAGCCGCCCTTTTCCTGTTCCATACGCGCATGGAACACGACCTGCAGCAGCACGTCGCCCAGCTCCTCGCAGAGCATTTCGGGGTTCTTCAGGTCGATCGCCTCGGCCGCCTCATAGGCCTCCTCCAGCATATTCTGCCGGATGCTCTCGTGCGTCTGCTCGCGATCCCAGGGGCAGCCCCCCTCGCCGCGCAGAATGCTCATGATCTCCACGAGATCCTCGACCCGATAGTGTTCCTTCCGTTTATAATTTATCATATCTTTCGCTTCTCCGCAAGTGTTTTTCAAAAGTTTTTTCTTACTTTAATCTCAGCATCCGGGCAATCTTCGCGCCCTTCGGCAGCATCAGGATATCCTCCCTGACAAAGCCCCGCACCAGCAGCATCACCGCCAGATAGACCGCCACGCACAGTCCGATGCAGACGATCACGCCGAGCCGCGCGCCCAGAAGCGCCGCCAGCGGCGGGTAAGTAAAGTACGCGAAAATGCCCATGACCACCGCCGCGGCGAGCGGCTTCCACAGCATATACCACTGCTTCGGCCCCAGCTCCGTTTTGGTGTAGACAAAGACGATGTTGATAATCGCGATCGTCGCATAGCAGGCGATTGTACCGATCGGCGCGCCGTGGATGTTGATCGACGGCGTTCCGATCAGGATGAAGTTCGTGACGAGCTTGACGACGCCGCCCGCGATCATGGAAATGACCGGCAGGCGCTCTTTTCCCGCCGCCTGCAGCAGCGCGTTCGTCACGGAGACAAGCGACACGAACAGGAACGCAAACGCCAGCGTCTGCAGAAGCGGCGCGGCAAAGTCCACGTCCTCCGAAAACAGGAGATTCAGCAGCGGCCACGCCAGCACAAACAGTCCCGACGCGCACGGAAAGGCCAGCATGCCGGTCAGGCGCGTCGCCGATTCGGTATTTGCCCGTGCGCGCGCATAGTCCTTTGCGCCGTATGCGTCGGCGATCGCCGGAATCAGACTGACCGTCATGCCGACGATCAGCGTCTGCGGCAGCGTCATCAGCGCAACGGACATGCTCGAGTACGCGCCGTACATCGCGACGGTCAGCTCCTTGGCATAGCCGATGGACTGCAGCCGGCGCATGACGACAAAGTTGTCGATCAGGTTCGTCAGCGACATCACCGCCGCGCCGATCGTGATCGGAATCGCGATGATGACGAGCGTTTTCAGCAGCTCGCGGTCGGTGCGCACCTCCGGATCGAAGTCCGAGAACTTCGACACCTCGCGCACCCGTCTGCGGCGCACCGCCATATAGACCGCGCCGAGCACCGTGCCGATCGTGACGCCCAGGATCGCGCCCGCCGACGCGATCTCCACGCCGTAGCCGAGCTTGAGCGCGACAATCGCCAGTCCGTAGCCGAAAACGAGCTTCGACAGCGCTTCAATCAGCTGCGACACCGCCGTCGGCACCATATTCCGCAGCCCCTGGCAATACCCGCGGTAGACGCTCATCAGCGCGACGAAAAAGACCGCCGGCGCCAGGGCGATCAGCGACCAGAATGCGTCGGGGTTGCCCTGATAGGCAAGCAGCGGCTTCGCAAACGCCACCATCAGGAACGTCGACAGCGCGCCGATCGCCAGAAACAGTCCGAAGCTGACGTGGTAGATGCGGTCGATCTCGCGTCCCCTGCCGCGGGCGTTCGCCTCCGCGATCATGCGCGAAACCGCGACCGGCAGACCGGCCGTGGAAATGACCACCAGCGCCGAATAGATGTTGTACGCGCCGTAGAACATGCCCATGCCGTCCGAGCCGATCAGGTTTTTCAGCGGGATTTTGAAGAACGCGCCGATCACCTTGACGATCATGTTTGCGATCGCCATGATCAGCGCGCCCTCGAGAAAGCTCTGCTTCTGGATTTTGCTCATAGTTGTTCTCCAAACGTTGCTTTACAGTATTCGCGCAGCTCCGCCGCACATCTCTCCGCATCCAGCCCCGGGAACTCGCCGTTTTCGTAAACGACGCGTCCCGCGGTCATCGTCAGCTCGACGTCCCGCCCCGTCGCCGCGTAGACGAGATGCGACAGCACGTCGTAGCACGGGGACAGCGCCGGCGTATCGAAGTTGACAAGCGCGAGATCGGCGTCACAGCCCACCGCGATTTTCCCCGCGCAGCCGCTCTTTCCGCGCGCCGCGGCGCCTCCTTCCGTCGCCATCCGGACGACGGATGCCGCGGGGAGCGCCGCCGCGTCTCCCGCGCGCACCTTGCCGAGCAGCGCGCAGAGCTTCATCTCGCCGAACAGATCGTGCGAGTTGTTCGACGCCATCCCGTCCGTGCCGAGCGCCGTCGGAATCCCCTCCAGCGCCTGCACCGCCGCGATGCCGGACGCGAGCTTGCAGTTGGACGTCGGATTGTGCGCCACGGTCACGCCGTGCGTGCGCAGGAGCTCCCGGTCCGCATCGTCGAGGTACACGCCGTGCGCGGCGAGCACGGGGCCGTCGAAAACGCCCTCCCGCGCCAGCGCCTGCGTCGGCGAGCGGCCGTACTGCTTGCGGCAATCGTCATTTTCCTGCCGCGTCTCGGACAGGTGCAGATGCAGCCGCAGTCCATGCGCGCGCGCAAATTCGCCGGCCTTTCTCCAGGACGCGGGTCCGGAGGTATAGACGGCGTGCAGTCCCATATCGGCGGTGACGAGCGGATCGTCGGGATACGCCTCCAGCACCTCCAGCGCCTCGCGGAAGGAATTGTCGCTGTCGGGCGCGGCGCCTTCGCCGAAATAGATCAGCATATTGCAGAGATTTGCGCGGATGCCGCACTCCTTTGCCGCCTTCGCCACGCTCGTCAGCCGGAAATACGCGTCGCAGATGGCCGTGGTGCCGCACGACAGCGCCTCGAGCATGCCGAGCCGCGCCCCGAGATAGACGCCCCGCGCGTCGAGCTTTGCCTCCGCGGGAAAGATCTTCTCGTTCAGCCACGCCTGCAGCGGCAGATCGTCCGCATAGCCGCGGAACGCGGTCATCGCAATATGGGTATGCGCGTTCGTTAGCCCCGGCAGCAGCACACGGCGCGGACGGCGAATGACACGCGCGCCGCATTCCTCCGGCGCCTCGTCCGATACCCAGACGATCTTTCCGTCCGCGACGCCGACATACACACCCTTTCGCACACCCTCCGGCAGCAGCGCCGCAACGTCTGCAAACAGGTAATCCAGTTTCATGCCATGCTCCTCAAAACAAGGGGATGCGTTTTGACAATCCCGCATCCCCTGTGTTATCGAAATACGCCTTATTTGTCAGCTTCTTCCTTTGCTTCGCAGCAGCAGCAGGGTTCCTCGGGCTTTGCCTCCTCCTGCGGCGCCTCCTCGGCGCAGCAGCAGGGTTCGCAGCACGCTTCCTTGGGCTCATCCTTCTGCTCACAGCAGCAGGGCTCCTCGCAGGCGTCCTCTGCCGGTTCCTCCGCCGTATTCTGCGCGGTCTTAAAGGAGGCAAGCCGCGCGCGGAGCTCGACAAGCTGCGCCTTCTTGGCGTCGATCGCGTCGATCTGCGCCTCTACGGCTTCTCCCGCCACGTCTTCTCCGGTGTGCATATCGTAGACGAGCTTTCCGATCTCCTTGTACGCGATATCGATCTCCGTATTCAGATCGAAAATCTGAAGGTTGATGCGCGCCTTCTCCGCCGCGCCCGACGCAAACTTGCCGGCGGCTTTGCTGTACGAAACAGCGCCTTCTTTTACACGATTCAACAGCTCACGAACCTTGGGATCCATATTCATAAGCTCCTTTCTGCATTCTATTCGATGGGATAGGAATATTATACCCTATACCATCCGGAAACGCAAGTATTTTCGGACGTTTTTTCGTCCCTATATTATGAATTTTATGTTTCGGGCACTGCGACGATGCCATTCTTTTTTGTCATTCGCCCTTCATCCGCCGTCCGAACAGAACCGCGCCCGCCGCATAGATGACCGCGGCGTACAGAAGCGTCACGCCCAGATGACCCCAGACGGCGCCGAAATCGCCCGAAACCGCCGCCTTGACGGCGTCCACCGCATGGGAAAACGGCAGAACGCGGCAGATGCGCTCGAACGCGCCGCCGATCATCCCAAGGTCGAACCAGGTTCCGGAAAGCCACGCCGCGAGGTTGACGACGATCGATGCCGCGCCGCCGACCTGACGCGACGTCAGCGTACAGCCGGCGAGAATGCCGACGGCGATAAAAAGCAGCGAAACGGGCACCAAAACGAGCACCGCCGCCAGCAGATTGACCGTGAATTTCAGATCGAAGAGCAGCGCATAGGCAAAGCAGACGACCCCCTGCGCCGCCGCGACCGGCAGCAGCGGCAGCGTATAGCCCCAAAGATAGTCCGCAGGCGTCATCGGCGACGCGAAAATGCGGGCGAGATACGAGCTGTCCCGGTCTCCCGCAATCAGGATCCCCAAAAACAGCGACAGAAACGACAGCCCGAACACCGCCATACCCGGCGCGAAGTTCTCGATGCCGAACATCGCATTCGGTATATCGGGAATGCTTCTGCGCATGACGGAAATCAGCGTGATCAGTACGACCGGAAACCCGATCCCGAAAATCAGCGTCAGCGGATCCCGCAAAAGCTCCTTTGCGTTCCTTCCCGCGAAAGCGGTGCTTCTCATGCTTCCTCGTCTCCTTCCCCATCCGTCAGCTCCAGAAACGCCTCTTCCAGAGACGGTTTCCCCGTTTCGGCGCAGATTTCCTCGACCGTTCCCACTGTCCGCAGCTTTCCCGCGTTCAGAATCGCCACGCGGTCCGCCAGATGCTCGATCTCCTCGAGATAGTGCGAGGTCAGCACGACGGTCATCCGTCCGCGCAGCCCCTCGATCTCCCGCCAGAGCTCCCGGCGCGCCCGGACGTCCAGTCCGAGCGTCGGCTCGTCCAGAAACAGCACCTCCGGCTCCGTGATCAGCGCCATCGCGATCGACAGCCGCCTCTGCAGTCCGCCGGATAGCGCCTTTGCCCGATCCCCGGCGCGCGCCTCCAGCCCGAGCTCCCGCATCTGCCGCTTCGCCTTTTCGCGCGCCTCGGCGGCCGTACTGCCGTACAGCCGGGCGATCAGCGCGAGATTTTCCTCCACCGTCAGCCGGGACGCGACGGCGGTCTCCTGCGGCGACAGGTTGATCTTCGCCTTCACCTTGCCCGGCGCCGTGACGATGCTGTCTCCGCAGACCAGCGCGTCGCCCCCGCTGACCGGCGTCAGCCCGCAGAGCATCCGGATGGTCGTCGTCTTGCCCGCGCCGTTTGCGCCCAAAAGGCCGAAGATCTCACCAGTTTTGACACAAAGCGACAGCCCGTCGACCGCCGTGCGCGTTCCGTAGCGCTTGGTCAGTCCCCTTGTTTCAATCGCCGTCGTCACTTTCCGTTTCCTCCCATCCCTCCGGCAGCTCCTGCCGTTTCATAATCTCCGCGACGATCTGCAGGAATTTCTCGTTTTTGATCAGCGCCAGTCCCTGTTCCTCGTCGCCCAGCACCGTCAGCTCGTCACCCGGCGAAATCGAGAAGATCTCCCTCGCCCTTTTGGGGATCACGATCTGCCCCTTTTCCCCGACGCGAACCGTTCCAAACATATGCTTGCCTTTCGGCGGCACCGCTTTCTTCATGCCGGCTTCCTCCTTTGTAAGTAGGTTTTTTCATACTTAGTATACTATTTCCCACTTTGTTTGTCAAGAGCGCAGGGAAGGCAAAAGCATCGGAAGGTTGACTTTTTCCGTCCGCTGTGCTATGATAGGGGCGGAAGGAGGCGGTTTATTTGAAACGCTCGATGATCGTATGGCTGCGCATCGCAACGGTGCTGATCGGCGTCATGGGCGCCGCCGTACTGGCGTTTTCCCTGCTGGGGCGTCTGGATTACGACGTTTCGTCCGCTTTTCGCTGGGCGCTTCCGTTTTTATCCGTTCCCTGCTATGCTGCGCTGGTGATCTTCTGGCGCGTGGTCACAAACATTGCGTGTGACCGCTCCTTCTGCCGGGAGAATGTCCGGGCGATGAAGGCCATCGGCATTCTGGCGTTTCTCGATACCGGCGCCGTGTGCATTCTGTCCGCCGTCCTCGGTCTGACCCATCAAATGGCGTTCCGGATGCTCCCCTTTGTCTTCTGTATCGCCGTCATGGGCTTCGGCATCGGCGTTGCGGCGCTGGCGCTGGCGAATCTGGTCGACCGTGCCCGGGCGATCAAGGAAGAAAACGACCTCACCATCTGAAAGCGGGGTTTGGAGCCAAAAGCCATGATTATCATTAACCTCGACGTCATGATGGCGCGCCGGAAAATCAGCCTCACCGAGCTTTCCGCCCGCGTCGGCATCACAATGGCGAACCTCTCCGTCCTCAAAAACGGTCATGCCCGCGCCATCCGCCTGGAGACGCTCGAGCGGCTCTGCGAGGTTCTCGACTGTCAGCCCGGTGACATCCTGGAATACCGTTCCGATTCCTGAAAAAAATTTGGAATTGCCCCTTGACAAATCCTGCAAGCTGTGCTATACTGATTGAGCAGTCGGGAAAACGTTTCGATGGCGACTTGCCGGAGTGGCGAAACTGGCAGACGCCCGGGACTTAAAATCCCGTGGGGGGTGACCTCCGTACCGGTTCGAACCCGGTCTCCGGCACCAAATTTCATATCGCGGAGTAGAGCAGTTGGTAGCTCGTCGGGCTCATAACCCGGAGGTCAGAGGTTCAAGTCCTCTCTCCGCAACCAAATCCGTTACCTGACTTGATTCCTTTCAAGTCAGGTAATTCTTTTTTACGCACAAAGAAAAGTTGGAATCACACCGCAAGCAGGTAGGATTCCAACTTTTTTCGTTCTGCCGGGACAGGGCGCTTCTATACGGGATGGTAGGTGGGAACGACTTTTTTGACCCTTTCCCGGATGTCCGCTTCCTCTTTACGGGCCGCTTCAAAAAGCCCGCAGAGCTGCTGCCAGAAGGTCTCGATGTCAAACGGTATCGGACTGCCGATGTGGATCAGGCGGTTCTTCGTCTTTTTCAGTCCTTCTTCCGCCATCAGCTTCTCCTCGTAGAGCTTTTCGCCGCTTCTCAGCCCGGTATACTCGATCCTGATGTCCACATCCGGCGTGTAACCGGACATCCGGATCAGCCGGCGCGCCAAGGTGTCGATTTTTACGGGCTCCCCCATGTCCAGCACGAAGATCTCCCCGCCTTTCGCGTAGGCGCCCGCCAGAAGCACGAGACTGACCGCTTCCGGAATCGTCATGAAGTAACGGATGACGTCCGGATGGGTCACGGTCACCGGGCCTCCGGCTTCGATCTGCTTTTGGAACAGCGGGACGACCGAGCCGCTGCTGCCGAGAACATTGCCGAAGCGCACCGCGACAAACTCCGTCTCTGCCTTCTTCAGCGCTTCCGTCACCCCGGGCGCCGCCAGCACCTCATCCATGCCGTGTATGAAAGCCTGCGGGATCTCAGATGCTCTGCCCTCTTTGATCCTGCGGTCGAAGGCCTGAAGGATCATCTCGCACAGGCGTTTCGATGCCCCCATGATACTGGTGGGATGAACCGCCTTGTCCGTGCTGATCAGAACAAACTTTTTGCAGCCGTGCGCCATCGCGGCATACGCCGTTATATAGGTCCCCAGCGTATTGTTTTTGATCGCTTCGCAGGGGCTGTCTTCCATCAGCGGCACATGCTTGTGCGCCGCCGCATGGTAGACGATGTCGGGACGGTATGCCTCAAATAAGCCGAATACCTTCCTGCCGTCCCGAACCGAACCGATCACCGTATCGAGCTTCAGATCCGGATACTTTGCCCGCAGCTCCTGCTGGACGTCGTACGCGTTGTTTTCATATATATCAAACAGAATCAGGTGTCCCGGACGGTGGGAGGCGACCTGTCTTGCAAGCTCCGAGCCGATGGAACCGACGCCGGTTATCAGCACGGCCTTCCCGGCGATATGCGCAAAGACTTCCTCCATATCGGGCCGGATCGGTTCTCTGCCCAGCAAATCCTCGATCCGCACCGGCATCCTTTGCACGTCCGTTCCTTCCCCGCTCCCCTTTTTCTTGCAGTTTTCCACCGAACCGTCACCCTTCATTCTTCCCTTTGTGAAAACGCCGGGTTTCCCACCCGCAGGATCTCTGCCGGCAATGCGCCCCCCTTTTCCTTCTTACGCGGAAAACAGCATTCCCACGCCGCAGGAAAGCGCCAGCACGATGCAGCCGGCGATGCAAACGCCCAGAAGGATGGCCGGCACCGCCGTCTTCATGCGGATTTCCAGCATGGCCGCCACCAGCGCGCCGGTCCATGCGCCGGTTCCCGGCAAAGGCACCGCCACCAGAATCACCAGCCCCAGCAGCTCATACCGGTAAAGCAGCGACGCCTTCTTCGCCGCTTTTCGCTCCAGCCAGTTCACAATGCGCGCAAAAACGCCGCCCAGCCGCAAAAACCAGCGGAAAATCCCCCGAATCAGCAGCAGAATCAGCGGCACGGGCACCATGTTCCCGAGCACGCTGACAAGCAGGACCGCCCAGGGCTCCAGCCCCATCGCGATCCCCGCCGGAATGGCGGCGCGCAGCTCCGCCACAGGCACCATCGATAACAGAAAAACAACGCCGTATGTCTGCAAAAAACTGATCAACCGGTTTTCTCCTTTTATCCGTTTGCTTCCGCACGTTTATAAAACAGCCCGACCCTCAAGCGCCGGCTCGTCCTCACGAACACTCCCTGCCGGCCGCTCCCTGTACCGCTTCGTCCTTCGCGGTCAATGATTCGACGTCACCACGGGCACGGAAGTTTCATCGAACGGACGGCAGTCCCGCATGCCGCCATCCGCTTTCGGAAAGAAAAAACGTAAAAAAGCCCGGCAAAAACCAACAAAAGCGCCTTGCTGGGCTTACAATATACCGGAATATTCTTCCGCGCGGATTTTTCCGGTTTGGCGGTGCCGCCCGCGTCCTTTTTTCAAAGCGGATGCGCGGGAAGCCGTCCGAGCGGCTTCCCGCTTTATAAAGGTATCATAGCATACTGCAAAAAGCATGTCAAGGCGCGTTTCGGTTTGATTTTTGCATCGGCCCCCTCCGCGTTTTTGACAGACCCGCGCCGGAAAGCGCCGTCCTGTCCTTCCCAAAACCACCGGAAACGGCACTTTTTCGGTGTTTGTCCCGGAAGTCCTGCCCCGGCGCGCTTGCGTTTTGGGACAAAACGTGCTATACTGAATTCTAAAAAGGAGGCGCTTTGCATGAATCCGCCGACGAAATCTTTCTGCGGGCACGACTGCTCCCGCTGCATCACCCGGCTCGCGTCGGTCAGGAACGACCCCGCTCTGCGCGAGCGCGCCCGGCGGTTCTACGAAAGCGAATTCGGCATTGCGCTGTCTCCGGAGGAGCTCCGCTGCTTCGGCTGCCGTTCCGGGGAAACGCTCCGTCTCTGCCGGGACTGTCCGTGGAAAGCCTGCTGCCGCAAACGGGGCGTCGATGCGTGCGCCGCGTGTCCGGACTATCCGTGCCGGGCCTTTGCGGCGTACGAAGCAAAATATGTTAACCGGTGCAATCAGACCGAAGAAACAACATAAGGAGGGCGATCCGCCATGCCGTTTTTCATCCGGGAAGCTTCCCCCCATGACGCGGAAGCGCTGTATGCGCTGTATACCCAGCATCTGTCGAAGAACCCCTCCCCGGAGCCGCTTCTCCCGGCGGTCTACCGGGAAAAGCTCGCGCGGTTTGCGGCCGATCCGTCCTACCATCTGCTGGTCGGCGAGACGGACGGGCAGGTCGTCTCGTCGGTGACGCTGGTCGTCATCGAAAATCTGACGCATGACATGCATCCGTACGCGCTGATCGAAAACGTCGTCACGCACGCGGACTTCCGCGGAAGGCATTTTGCGTCCGCGCTGATGGAACGCGCCTGCGAGCTGGCGCGGGAGGCCGGATGCTACAAGGTCATGCTGCTCACGGGCTCGAAGCTCGATGCAACGCTGCGGTTTTATGAAAACTGCGGCTTCAACCGCCGCGACAAGACCGCGTTCATCCGCTGGCTCGACCGCCCGCAGGGATAACCGGCTCTTCTTTTTTCCCCGGGAGCACCCCACCCTCTTATCGCTGCCGCACACTTTCCGCGGCGTTTTCGCGCGAAGTTTCGGAGGATGATGACATTGACGAAAAAGCGCGCATATGATATGATAAAGAGAGAAAATGCAGATGTTCCCGCACAAAGGAGGTGCGCCCCCCTCTATGCACGTCCAGCCTGCAAGGAGCCTTCTTTCCCCTCAGAACGGCATGAACCTCTACCGGGGCTGCACCCACGGCTGCATCTACTGCGACAGCCGCAGCACCTGCTACCGGATGGCGCATGCGTTCGAGGACGTCGGCGTCAAAGCCGGGGCGCCCGCTCTGCTCGAGCGCGAGCTGCGGCGGCGCGCGCCGTGCATGATCTCGACCGGCTCGATGAGCGACCCCTATCTGCCGCTCGAGCGGGAAACGGAGCTGATGCGGCGCTGCCTTGCGCTCATCGACCGCTACGGCTTCGGCGTGACCGTGCTGACAAAGTCCGACCTCGTGCTGCGCGACCTCGATCTGCTGCAGAGCATCGGGAAAAAGGCCAAAAGCGTCGTGCAGATGACGCTGACGACCTATGACGAGGCGCTCGTCCGGCGCATCGAGCCCCATGTCTGCACGACGAAGCGCCGTTTCGAGGTGCTCTGTGCCTGCCGGGACTGCGGCATTCCCACCGTCGTCTGGCTCTGCCCGGTGCTGCCCTTCATCAATGACACGGAGGAAAACCTGCGCGGCATCCTTTCCTACTGCTTCGAGGCCGGCGTGCGCGGCATCCTCTGCTTCGGCTTCGGCGTGACGCTGCGCGAGGGCAGCCGGGAACCCTTCTTTGCTGCGCTTGACCGGGAGTTTCCCGGACTGCGGGCACGCTATCTGCGCCGCTACGGGCTCTCCTACGAATGCCGCAGCGACCATCACGCCGCGCTGATGCGGATCCTCCGGGACGAATGCCGCGCGCACGGCGTCCTGTTCCGCGAGGAGGAAATCTTTTCGTATCTCCGGGAATTTCCGGCAGTCTCAGAACAGCTCCGGATGTTCTGAGCGCCTTTTTCCCGCCCGGCGGCGAATTTTTCCGGGAATCTGTTCATCCGATTGAAAAAGAACATATATTTGACGAGGAAATTTGCCAAAACGCTGAAAAAAGTGCGTCGGACTATATCAATAACGTAATATCGATATTCCACATTCGTATTTGATTTTTTGACTGCGGCCAGTTACAATAGAGACTGTGCCAGGCTACAACTTTGCAAAGGGCGGCGGCATCACCCGCCCGGAAGGGAAACACCATGAACAAGATCACCATTATCGGTACGGGCAGCGTCGGTTCCACCATCGCGTAC
Source organism: Clostridiaceae bacterium (assembly GCA_016297585.1). Taxonomy (GTDB): domain Bacteria; phylum Bacillota; class Clostridia; order Oscillospirales; family QAMX01; genus JAAZKA01. Next base: position 5,534 of record JAEDGJ010000003.1, on the reverse strand, counting down.
ACGATCGCCGTCACGGGGCTCGCGTCGGAAATTGTCATGATCGACCTGAACACGGAGCGCGCGCTCGGAGAGGCGCTCGACATCCGTCAGGGTACGCCTTTCTGTGCGCCGTGCTCCATCTACGCCGGCTCCTACCGCGATACCGCGAATTCCGATATCGTCATCCTCACCTCCGGCATCGCGCGCAAGCCCGGCCAGTCCCGCCTCGACCTCGCGCAGACCAACGTCAACATCACGAAGTCCATCATCCCCGAGATCACCCGCTATGCGCCCGACGCCAAGTACATCATCGTGTCGAATCCGGTCGATATCCTGACCTACACCTTCTTCAAGCGCTCCGGCCTGAAGGAAAATCAGATCATCGGCTCCGGTACGATCCTCGATACCGCCCGGCTGCGCGCGCGCATTTCCGAATATTATAACATCAACCAGCAGAACGTCCACGCCTATGTGATGGGCGAGCACGGGGATTCCTCCTTCGTACCGTGGTCGCTTGCGAACATCTCGAACGTCCCCGTGGACGAATACGCCGAGTCGCTGTCCGTGAAAAACTCGCTCTTCCCGCCGCTCGATCACGCCGAAATCGAGAATTACGTCCGCAAGTCCGGCGCGCGCGTCATCGAGCGCAAGGGCGCGACCTTCTACGCGGTCTCGATCTCCGTCTGCAACATCTGCAAATGCCTCCTTGGCGGCATCGATACGACGATGACGGTCTCCACGATGATGCACGGTGAATACGGCATCAGCGACGTGTGCCTGAGCGTTCTGAACATCCTCGGCCACGAGGGCGCAAACGGCAAGGTGCTGTCCCCGCTGACCGACGGCGAGATCGCGCAGCTGCAGCACAGCGCGGAGTGCCTGAAAACCGTCATCAAGAGCCTTGACATCTAAAGATAGGGCACAAGAACAAAAGATTTTACCGATAAGGTTTCGATAAGGAGAGCACGATGGAATACAGAATTGAACACGACTCGATGGGCGAGATGAAGGTGCCCGCCGACCGCTACTGGGCCGCTCAGACGCAGCGCAGCCACGAGAACTTCGAGATCGGCGTCGGCATCGAGACGATGCCGCGCGAGATCACCCGCGCGTTCGGCGTCCTCAAAAAGGCCGCCGCGCTCGCCAATCACGAGCTCAAGCCCGAAAAGATGACCGATGAGAAGCTCGCCGCGATCTCCGCCGCCTGCGACGAGGTCATCTCCGGCGCGCTGAACGATCATTTCCCGCTCGTCGTCTGGCAGACCGGCTCCGGCACGCAGTCCAATATGAACGCAAACGAGGTCATCGCCAACCGCGGCAACGAGATCGCCGGAAAAAAGCTCCTGCACCCCAACGATGACATCAATATGAGCCAGTCCTCCAACGACACCTTCCCCACCGCGATGCACATCTCCGCCGTCATCGCGATCGAGGACAAGCTCCTGCCCGCCGTGGATCAGCTCATCGCGACCTTCCGCCGCCTCGAGCAGGAAAACGAGGGCATCGTCAAGAGCGGCCGCACCCATCTGCAGGACGCGACGCCGATCAAGTTCTCCCAGGAGATCAGCGGCTGGAGATCGAGCCTCGAGCGCGACCGCGAGCTGCTCGTCCTGGCGGCAGGTCCCCTGCATGAGCTGGCGCTCGGCGGCACCGCCGTCGGCACCGGGCTCAATGCGCCGAAGGGCTTCGACGTCCTCGTCGCAAAGATGGTCGCCGAGCTCACCGGCAAGCCGTTCGTCACCGCGGCAAACAAATTCCACGCGCTGACCTCGAAGGACGAGCTGGTCTTCGCGCACGGCGCGGTCAAGGCGCTCGCCTGCGACATGATGAAGATCGCCAACGACGTCCGCTGGCTGGCCTCCGGTCCGCGCGACGGCCTCGGCGAGATCTATATCCCCGAAAACGAGCCCGGCTCCTCGATCATGCCCGGCAAGGTCAATCCGACGCAGTGCGAGGCGGTCACGATGGTCGCCGTACAGGTCTGCGGCAACGATGTCGCCGTCGGTATGGCGGCGTCCCAGGGCAACTTCGAGCTGAACGTGTTCATGCCCGTGTGCATCTACAACTTCCTCCAGTCCGCGCGGCTGCTCGCCGAGGCGATCGTGTCGTTCGATACAAAGTGCGCGTCCGGCATCCGAGCCAACCGCGAGAAGATGCACCACAATCTCTACAACTCCCTGATGCTCGTCACGGCGCTCAACCCCTATATCGGCTACGAAAACGCGGCAAAGACGGCGAAAAAGGCGTTCCACGACAACATTTCGCTCAAGGAAGCCTGCGTCTCCCTCGGTTTTCTGACCGCGGAGAAGTTTGACGAGGTCTTCCACCCCGAACAGATGGCGTAAAGGATAAAAAAGATGATGAAGGTTAGCTATTTTCCCGGCTGCACGCTGAAGACCCGCGCCCGTCAGCTGGATGTCTACGCCCGGCGCTGCGCGGAAGTCCTCGGCATCGCGCTGGAAGAACCCGAAAACTGGCAGTGCTGCGGCGGCGTCTTCTCGACGGCCAAAGACGAGATCGCGTCGAAGCTCTCCGCCGTGCGCGCGCTGGCCGACGCCAAACAGAAAGGGCAGCCGCTCGTGACCGTCTGCTCCGCGTGCCACAACGTCATCAAGCAGACCAACCACGCGATGCAGACCGACGCCGACTTCGCCTTCCGCGCGAACAACTATCTGACCTCCGGCGCCGAGCCGACGCTTCGCGAACCGTATCAGGGCGAGACGCAGGTGTATCACTACCTCGAGCTGCTGCGCGATGTCGTCGGCTTCGACCGCGTGCGCGAAGCGGTGAAAAAGCCGCTGACCGGACGGAAGATCGCGGCGTATTACGGCTGCCTGCTGCTGCGTCCGTCGCAGACGATGCGCATGGACGATCCGGAAAATCCGACGGTCATGGAGGAGCTTCTCCGTGCGCTCGGCGCGGAACCGGTCGTCTACCCCTACCGCAACGAATGCTGCGGCGGCTATGTCTCGCTGGAAAACCCCGCGCTGACCGCGAAAAAGAGCGGCGCCGTGCTTTCGAGCGCCGCCGGCATGGGCGCGCAGGAGATCGTGACCGCCTGTCCCTTATGCCGCTACAACCTCGAGAAAAACGGCGGCGGACAGCTCCCGGTCGTCTATCTGACCGAAATTCTTGCCGAGGCGCTCGGCGTAAAGGAGGATGCGCAATGACGCGGAAAACCGAACAGCTTCGCGAGCAGATTCTGCGCACCAGCGGCGTCAATCCCCTGAAGTGCATGCGCTGCGGCAAATGCTCCGGCACCTGTCCGTCCTATGACGAGATGGAATACCACCCCCATCAGTTCGTCTACATGGTCGAAACGGGCGATATCGAGCCGCTTCTGAAATCGAAATCGCTGTATCAGTGCCTGTCGTGCTTCGCCTGCGTCGACCGCTGTCCGAGAAACGTGGAGCCCGCCAAGCTCGTCGAGGCGGTGCGGCTGATGGTCATCCGCGAGCAGGGCGCAAACCACTTCAAGCCGGACGAGATCCCGGCGCTTCTGGACGACGAGCTGCCCCAGCAGCTGCTCGTCAGCGCACTCAGAAAATACGCAAAGTAAAGGAGAACCGACATGCAGAGAATCGGCGTATTCGTATGCTGGTGCGGAAGCAACATCGCGGGAACCGTGGATGTGAACGCGGTGTCGGAAGCGCTCAAAAGCGAGCCCGGCGTCGTCTTCTCCACCAACTATCAATATATGTGCTCCCAGGCGGGACAGGACATCATCAAGGACGCCATCCGCGAGCACCGGCTGACGGGGCTCGTCATCTGCTCCTGCTCGCCCCGTATGCACGAGGCGACCTTCCGCAAAACGGCGGCGCAGGCGGGGCTGAACCCGTACATGGTCGAGATCGCGAACATCCGCGAGCAGTGCTCGTGGGTGCATAAGGATATGCAGACCGGCACCGAAAAGGCGATCGTCCTCGGCCGTACCGCCATCGCCAAGGTCAATCTCAACACGCCCCTGACGCCCGGCACCAGCCCCGTCACGAAGCGCGCCCTCGTCATCGGCGGCGGCATCGCGGGCATCCAGACCGCCCTCGACATCGCCGACGCGGGCTTCCCCGTCGACATCGTCGAGACGAAGCCCACCATCGGCGGCAAAATGGCGCAGCTCGACAAGACCTTCCCCACCCTCGACTGCGCGGCGTGCATCCTGACGCCGAAGATGGTCGACGTGGCGCAGAATGAGAACATCCGCATCTTCTCGTACAGCGAGGTCGAGGAGGTCGGCGGCTTCGTCGGCAACTTCACCGTGAAGATCCGCAGAAAGGCCCGCTATGTCCGCGAGGACATCTGCACCGGCTGCGGTCTCTGCACGGAAAAGTGTCCCCAGAAGAAGATCCCCAACGAATTCAACCTCGGCATGGACAACCGCCGCGCGATCTACATCCCCTTCGCACAGGCCGTCCCGAAGGTCGCGACCATCGATGCCGACCACTGCAACATGCTCAAAAACGGCAAATGCGGCGTCTGCGCGAAGGTCTGCACCGCAAAAGCCATCGATTATACGCAGAAAGACGAGATCATCGAGGAAAAGTACGGCGCGATCGTCGCGGCGACCGGCTTTAACCCGATCTCGATGGAGCCGTTCGACGAATTTGCCTACAGCCAGTCCAAAGACGTTGTCACGTCGCTCGAGTACGAGCGTCTGATGAACGCCGCGGGTCCCACCGGCGGCACGCTGCTGCGTCCGTCCGACGGCAAGCACCCGAAGACCATCGTCTTCGTCCAGTGCGTCGGCTCCCGCTGCTCCGGAGCCGGAAAAGGCAAGGAATACTGCTCGAAGATCTGCTGCATGTACACCGCGAAGCACGCGATGCTCACGCGCGACAAGTATCCGGACACCGACGTCTACGTCTTCTACATCGACGTGCGCACCCCGGGCAAGAACTTCGACGAGTTCTACCGCCGCGCGGTCGAGGAATACGGCGTCCATTACATCAAGGGCATGGTCGGCAAGGTCAGCCCCGAAAAGACGCCCGACGGCGATAAGCTGATGGTGCGCGCGTCCGATCTGCTCGCGAATAAGCAGCTCCTGATCGAGGCCGACATGGTGGTGCTCGCCGCCGCGATCGAGCCGGACAAGTCCGCGCGCCCGCTCGCGACGATGCTGACCGCCTCGATGGACACCAACGACTTCTTCACCGAAGCGCATCCGAAGCTGCGCCCGGTCGAAAGCCCGACGGCGGGCGTGTTCCTCTCCGGCGCCTGCCAGGGCCCCAAGGACATCCCCGAAACCGTCGCGCAGGCGGGCGCCGCCGCGTCGAAGGTCATCGGCCTTCTCGCCCGCGACAAGCTCGTCGGCAACCCCTGCGTCGCCCATTCGGACGAGTGGATGTGCAACGGCTGCTCGACCTGCGAGCGGGTCTGTCCGTACGGCGCGATCACCTACATCGATAAGGAATTCAAGATGCCCGACCGGACGATTGCCGTGCGCCGCGTCGCACAGGTCAACGAAGCGGTCTGTCAGGGCTGCGGCGCCTGCACGGTCGCCTGCATGTCCGGCGCGATGGACTTAAAGGGCTTTGCAACCGGTCAAATCATGGCGGAGG
>JAEDGJ010000070.1 GCA_016297585.1 Clostridiaceae bacterium | reverse complement strand
CGTCACCAGCGGCAAAAAGACGGTAAGCTCCATTTTCCCGTATACGGTCAAGCCCGCCATGGCGAGAATCGACGCCATACCGAAGAAGGTTCCCGCAAACGCGCAGAGGAGCACGGTCCGCATCTCATGCATCGTGATTTTAACCATGTTCCGTGCAATGACCCGATAGTTCTGCGCCCATTTCCGGTTCAGCTTTTCGGAGAAAGCAAACAGAAACCGCTCCATCGCCCACGGACGCAGCAGGAGTATCTGTCCGAGGTTGGCGCTGGTGATGGAGTTCTTCCGGAATTCCGCCGCCAGATCGTAGTCCTTTTCACCGATCTTCCCCGAAAGCAGGCACAGCGGCAGCATCACCGCCGTCAGCCCGATGCCGACCCACGGGGAATAGCGGATGACGACGGCCAGCAGCGAGACGATCTGCACCGCGATCTTCGCCAGCGTCAGCGTGTGCTGAAAGGTCTCGGCGATGCACTCGTCGAGGCAGTCGGCGTGCTCCCGCTGCATAAACAGCCGGGAGATGAGCTCCCGGACGGCGTCGGACTCGATATGCCGGTACTCCAGCGCCGCAAGCCGGTCAAAATACGCAAGCCTCACCGTGCGGCGCAGCGCGGCGTCGAGCCGGAGCCGGAGCAGATTCTGCAGCGGCGGCATGCACTGGCCGATCGCCAGCAGAACAAACAGGAAAACCGCCGGCGCCGCCAGGATCTCCGCTCCGGACGCGCCGCCAAGATGCAGTCCGACGGCGCTGACAAATCCCGCAACCGCCGTCACCTGCGCCGCCGGTACCAGCGCCGCCGCCAGCACCGACGCCAGATACGCGCCCGTCCAGCCCGGCGACACCTCAAGCGGGATGCGTACGGAGTCGAGCAGGGTAAATTTGCGGTTCAGGGCAAACAAGGCCGATCCCTCCCGATTCGCTTCCGGTCTTTCCCTTGCCGGAAACATGGTATTATCAGTATAGCACAAAAAATCGGTTTGTAAATTTATTTATTTAATCTGTAACAGAATTGCAAATTTAGTTTTTGCCTGCCCATCCGGCTGTAACCCTTCCGAAACATTCCGGCGTGCAGAAGCTCGGGGAAGAATGCGCTTTTTTGCGCCGAAAAACTGTCTTTTCGGCTTTTTTCGGGACCAAACGGCAGCAATAGGACAGAAAGCAAAAATTGACCGTTTTCAAAAGCGCGGGGAAAGCCTATAATAGAATCAGTACCCACTCTATACCGGACAGCGGAGGTTATAAGCCGATGAATCCGTACGACGTCAAACGTGCTTTTATACAGACGGCGGTTTCCCATGGAATCGCCGATATCGAACGCGCGCCGCATCAGACCATCCGGAAGCTCGCGGACTGGGGCTGCCAGTTCGCCCGCGGCAGATTCCAGAAGAATTTCTTTGCCTCGGCAAGATCGCGTCTGGCAAGTGAGGACAGCGCGTACTATACCATCATTGAAAATCTCGTACGGCGCGTCAATCACCGCACGCTCCGCACCTTCGGCATCAACGTCGGCTACAACGCCTGGACGATGGGCGCGTCGATGATCCGCGACCGGGAAGCCGCAGACGGCTACAACATCCCGTGGCTCGTCCAGTTCCGCGATTTCAGCGGCGAGGGCGCCTTAAACACCGCCGCGATGGCAAAGGCCATCGAAGAAGGGGAGACCATCGGCATCTATGCCTGCGTCATCACCGCCGTAACGCCGCAGGCGCTGCGCGAAAGCTGTGCGCTGGCGGAAAAATTCCCGGATCATGCGTTCTGGATCCTTTCCGACACCGCCTGCTTTTCGGATATCCCGGATTCGACTCTCACCGGTCTGCACAACACCATGTTCGTCATCCGCTCGGACGGCGCCGCTTCCCGCATGCTCTGCGCCGGGCTGACCGGCAAGGGCTGTCTTGCCGCCCTGTATGCCGTGTACGATTCCGCAGCCGACATTCTCAGCGGCCGCTGGAAGGAGGGGCTCGCGGATTCCAAGACCTCGTTTTTCTTCTTTCTCGCGGATGAACACGCCGGGGAAGAGGAGCAGCGCCGGGTGGCGGACTATGCCGTTCAGGAACGGGAAACGCCGTCGATGCCCGTTTTCGCCGTCGCACTGTTCGAGGACGTCCTGCGCGTCGACCGCATCATCTCCGGGGAGCCGTGCTTTCTCTATATGGGCGACAACGGTGAGGCCTCGTCCATCGGCCAGAAAGGGGTTCGCCGCAGCGGGAATCTGCTGTCGCTCGATTTCCTCGCGCTGCTGCGTGCCATCGCGCCGCGCGTCGGTTATACCACTTAATATGACCCGAAAACCCGCCGCAATGGGGCGGTGTTCATAAAACAGTTAATCCTCCGTATGGCATAGAACATACGGAGGATTTGCTTACGTCCTTTTCTCAAACTTGCCGGCGGCGGACGGCAGCACGTTACTCCCGATAGGAGAATATAGAAGTGCGACATGCAAAAGGATAGTCCAGTATCAGATAATCGCATGTTCCGGCAGATTTGATTTTTAGAATGTCATCTTCCAAGGGATTTAAATTCCAAACATTGTAATTTGCCCCATCGAGTACCCATCGGTAAAAGTCATCAACTTCACCCTCAAAAGAATAATTGTCGAAATGCAGAGATCGTGAATTCCGCAATCGCTTCTTTAATTCATTGACAACCGTCGTTTTTCCTCCGGCAGTAACCGCAGCGACAGAAATCGTTTTCATATTTTGAACGTTCCCTTCTATATTGCATGCTCTGAGTTTTCCCCCGTTTTTGCCTTTATCAGGTGCAGGGGAGAGGATAAGCCTCTGTGAAAACGATAATAAGGTGAATAAGCTGCGTTAAATCCGTTGTTTTCAAGGTTTGAGTGGAATTGCAGCATCACCCTATGCAATAAAAAGCGGTACCCGCAAAAGCATGGACATGCTTTCGGAATACCGCTTTCTTTTATTATTCGGTGAGAATTTCGACCGCCTTACACATCTGCGGGTCGTCTTCGAACGTCAGCGTGGTGAATTTGACCGTCTGCTCATAGCTCAGCGCGACCTCATAATCCGGCGTGATGCCGACGCCGCCGAGGCTCCTGCCGGACGGCGTGGTGTACTGCAGTGTGGAGATGGCGATCGCGGAGCCGTCGGAGAGGGGATAGGTCGTCTGCGCGAAGCATTTTCCCGTCGTCTGCATCCCGACGACCTCCGCCGCACCGTATTCCTGCAGCGCCGCCGCGAAAAACTCCGCCGCACTGTACGAATATTCATGCGCCAGCACGACCATCGGCAGATCGATGCGCGAGGCGTCGGAGGAAAGGCTTCCCTCGCGCCCGTTTTTGTCGACCCAGCGGATCAGCGTGCCCTCCGGCAGCAGCAGATCGAGCATATCCGCGAGCACGTCCAGCCTCCCGCCGGGATTGAAGCGCACGTCGAAAATCAGCGACTTCGCGCCCTTTTCGCAGAGCTCCTCCACGGCCGCACGGAACTGGACATTGACGTTCTCCGCAAAGCTGGAGATGCGGATGTAGCCGATCCCGTTATCGAGAAGCTCCGACTGCAGCTCATGCTCCGTGATACGCGCCCGCGTCACCGTGATCTCAAGCGTTTCGCCGGTGGACGCACGGAAGACCGTCAGCACCACGTCGGTGCCCTCCTCGCCGCGAACCGCGTCGAACGCCGCCGTCGAGCCGAGCTCAAGCGTGTCCTGCCCGTTCACCGCCACGATCAGGTCAAAAAAGCGGATGCCGGCGCGCTGGGCAGGGGAGTCGGTATAGACCTCCGTCACGCGCAGCCCGGCGCTTTCGTCGAAATAGGCGGTCACGCCGATGCCGACAAAGTCGTCCGCTTCCGTGTCGAGCGAGGCGGCATAGTCGGACTCGTTCATATAGTACGACCAGCCGTCCGGCAGCGCGGCGATCATGCCCTCCGCCGCGCCTTCGATCAGCGTTTCATGATCGAGGTCATCCAGAATATAGTACTCCGAGAGATACGCCCGGATCTCGTTGAGCTTTGCGTATTCCTCTTCCCGTTCGGAAAGTGCCGAAAGCCGGGCCGAGAAGTGATTCCAGATCGCCACATAGCAGATATTGAAGGTGACCGCCGCCGTCAGAAGGACAGCGGCGATCATCGAGCCGATCGAAAAGCGTCGTTTCATGGTATAAAAATCCTTTTAGCCGAGGTACTTCATCGGATCCACGGACGAGCCGTTGACCATCACCGTGAAGTGGAGGTGGTAGCCGGTCGCGTATCCCGTATCGCCGACCTTGCCGATCTGGTCTCCGGCGGAAACCTTCTGGCCTTCGGAAACGGTCGCCTCCGTCATGTGCGCATACAGCGTCTGAACGCCGCCCGAATGCGTGACGATCACATAATTGCCCCATGCATTCGTATAGCTGACCGTCGTCACGGTACCGGACGCCGCCGCCACGATCTTGGCGTTCTTCGCCGCCGCGATATCGATGCCGTTGTGGAGCTTATATACGCCGGTGATCGGATGGGTGCGCATACCGTATTTGGAGGTAATATTGCTGGAGCTCGGGCAGGGCCAGGTCATGCTGGTGACCTTCGTGGAGGAGGACGCGGACGACGCCGCGGAAGCCGCCTTGGACGCCTCCGCCTTCACCTGCTCGGCCGCGCTCGAGCTGACATTCTTCGCCGCTTCCTCTGCCGCCTTTTTGGCAGCCTCGGCGGTCTTTCGCGCGGATTCGGCCGCCTGTTCCGCCTTGATCGCACTGTTCGTCTTGTCGATCTCGGCCTGTTTCGCCGCGATCTCGGCCTTCTGCGCCTCGATCTCCGCGAGATTCGCCTGCAGCTCCTTTTCAAAGAGCTCTTCAAGCAGCTCCGCCTCGTTCAGCGCCGCGATGCTTTCCTGGGTCTTCGCGTCCAGCCGGACAAGCAGCGTCTGGATCGTCTCTGTCTGCTGCTCGAGCTCCTCTTCGTACTGGACGAGCGCTTCCTGCGCTTCCCGTTCGGCCTGCTGATCGGCTTCCAGCTCCGCCTTCAGCTCCGCGATATATTCGCGCACCTCGGCAAGCCGCTTCATCAGATTCCGGTCATACCGGGCAATATCGGTCATCGCCTCCAGACGCGCGAACACGTCCGTCAGGCTCGACGCGGTGAAGATCATTTCGAGCTCGGTCACGCTTCCGCTTTCGGACATCGCGCGGATGCGGGTCTTGAAGAGCTCGTATTCTTCCGCTTCCTTCTGCTCGGCGTCCTTGAGATCGCGCGTCCGCTCGGCGATCTGAAGCGTCAGCTCGTCGATGATCTCCTGGGAAACGCGGATCTGCTGGGTCGTAACGCTGATCTGCTGATCGAGCGTGGTTTTCTCGTCCATCAGACTCGCATGGCGGTCGGCGAGCACCTCGATCTGCTCCTCAATGTCGGAAATCTGCGAGGCAACCTCGTCTTTGTTGGCCTGGATCTCAGCCTGCTTGCTGTCCAGCTCCGCTTTCTGGCTGTCCAGCGCGGAAAGCTCGTTTTTCAGGCCCGCGAGCTTTTCGTTCAGCTGTTTTTCAAGATCGGTCGCCGCATATGTATACAGGATGCCCGCGCCGACGCTCAGCAGAAGCCCCAGCGCCAGAATCAGTGCGATCACCGCGGTTGCGATCTTGACTGCGCGTGTTTTGGTCATTCTCGTTCTCCTTTTGCCGCTTTCCTCCGTCCCTGCGGGGATTTACACGCGGAGGAACTTTCTGATACTCAAGAGACTTCCGCAGACGCCGATCAGAACCGCCGTACCGAAAAACGCGCCGGCATACGGCAGCATATAATCCCGGAAATCCGCGATTTTCATGAACGACAGGGAAGCAAGTCCGGAATCGAGAATCGCGTTTCCGATCAGCCACTGCAGCCCGAAGGCAAGCGCCGCGGCAATCAGACTGAGGATCAGACTTTCGATAAAAAACGGCGCGCGGATGAATCCGTCGGTTGCGCCGATCATCTTCATAATGCCGATCTCCTCACGGCGGTCAAACGTTGCCAGCTTGATCGTGTTGGAAATCAGGAAAATCGACACCATACCCAGCATGATGACAAAGACCAGACTGGCGTATCCGAGGATATTGCGCAGGTTCTGGAGCTGCGTCATCGCGTCGATGGAGGCGTAGACCTCCGCAATGCCGCCCGTATTCTCCACGGCCTCCACGGTGCCGGCATAGTCGTCGATGCTGACGACCCAGATGCGGTAGCAGTTGCGCAGGGGGTTATCGTACTCGAGCCCGTCGAGGAGCGCGGAATCCTCGCCGAGGTCCTCGCGCAGATCGGCAAGTCCGCGGTCGCGGTCGATATAATCGACGCCCGAAACGTTCGGGATCGCGCGGAGCGTATTCTCGAGCGCCTCCGACTCCTCGTCCGACAGGGTTTCGTCCACATAGGCGCGGATATCGCCGGACGAACCGAGGTCGGTGATCGTCCCGGTCAGAGTCAGCATCAGCAGCACGACGGTGCCCGTCAGGACAAGGCAGGTCGTGATGACGCTGACGGAGGCGAAGCTCATAAAGCCGTGCGTGAAGATGCCCCGCACGCCTTCCTTCATGAAATAGGTGAAATTATGTCTGTTGCTCATATTGATAATAGCCGCCCGTTTTGTCGGAGACGATCAGGCCGCCGTCGATGGCGACCACGCGACGGTCGAAACGGTTGACAAGCTCCTTTTCGTGAGTGACGACCAGCACCGTGGTACCGAGGTCGTTGATATGCTCCAAAAGCATCATGATTTCCAGCGACCGGTCGGGATCCAGATTACCTGTCGGCTCGTCGGCAATAATGAGGGAGGGGTTGTTCACCAGCGCGCGGGCGATGGCAACGCGCTGCTGCTCGCCGCCGGAAAGCTCATTGGGCTTGCGTCTCGCTTTATGGGCAAGTCCGACGAGATCGAGCACATAGGCGACGCGCTCGCGGATCTCCTTCGGCGCGGCGCCGACGACGCGCATCGCGAACGCCACGTTGTCGTACACGGTCTTTTTTTCGATCAGGCGGAAATCCTGAAAGACGACGCCGATGGTCCGGCGCAGATAGGGGATCTCGGACGCGCGCATCTTGGAGGTGTTGTAGCCGTTGATCGACACCCGTCCGGCGGTGGGACGCAGCTCGCCGGTCAGCAGCTTGATGATCGTCGATTTGCCGGAACCGGACGGCCCGACAAGAAAGACAAATTCCCCGTCGTCGATGCGAAGGTCGATGCCCTGCAGCGCGCGCGTACCGGTTGCGTAGGAATGGTATACATCGGAGAGATGGATCATTGACGGTTTTCCCTCGAATCCAGATATTTGCGCACCATGAGCGCCACTTTGAAGATGATGGCATGATCGAACTCACGCAGATCGAGCCCCGTGATCTTCTTGATCTTCTCAAGGCGGTACACCAGCGTATTGCGGTGGACGAAGAGCTTGCGGGAGGTCTCGGAGACGTTCAGGTTGTTCTCGAAGAACTTCTGGATCGTGAACAGCGTCTCATGGTCGAGCGCGGAGATGGAGCCCTTGCGGAACACCTCGGAGAGGAACTGCTCGCACATCGTCGTCGGAAGCTGATAGATCAGACGGCCGATGCCGAGGTTCTCGAAGCTGAGGATCGTCTTTTCGGTATCGAAGACCTGTCCGACCTCGATCGCCAGCTGGGCTTCCTTGAAGGAGGTGACGATATTCTTGAGCTGCGGCGCGACGGTGCCGATACCGATGGTCGTCTTGATCATCAGCTCGGTGCCCAGCGTATCCTCGATCTGCTTTGCGATCTTGACGAGGTCGCGCATATCGATGTTCGGGCGCACTTCCTTGACAAGGACGAGATCCGTCTCGGAGATGTTGATGACGAAATCCTTCTGCTTGTCCGGGAACAGCGACGACACCACGTCGATGGCAGCGGAGTCCGTCTTTTCGGTGTGCTTGACGAGGAACACGACGCGCGGCACATCCGGTCCGAAGTGCAGCTCTTTGGACTTGATGTAGATGTCGCCCGGGAGGACGTTGTCGAGAATGATGTTCTTGATGAACGTCGCCTTGTCGTGCTTTTCGTCGTAGAGGGAGCGCACGCTGGACAGCGCGATGGCCGCCATGGAGCAGATCGTCTTGGCGAGGGAGTCGTCGCCCTCGACGAACACGGCGTACTCGTAGCGCGCGGACTTCGTGGAGATGGTCTGATAGATATAACCGCCGTGGACAACAAAATCGGAGGAGAAGCTCATTTCGACGGCGGCATCTTCACGCTCCGAGCCGATCAGCGTCAGCTCGGTGCAGGCGATGACCGAGCCCGTGGAATCGATGACGCCAATGATGCGGTCGGCGACATCCTTCATCTGAAGGATGATACCCTGAAACAATCTTCCTGTCATAACTTCTTACCTTTCCGCGTGCGTCACATTCACCTTGACCGCGGGACGCGCACGCCATTCCTCCCGCTGCCGCAAAAGAGTACGGGCAGGCATGTCCGTTCCTCTTTTCGTTCCGTTTTTATCTTCGGACCCTGCAGCCGTATCGGTATACCCGTATATTGTAACCGATTTGTCACCATTTTTCAACTGGTAATTTGAAAAATTAACATCTTTTTTTATAATCTTACCGTGGAAAACGGCACCAACTTTCTCATATCCCCGCAAAACGGGAATGAAAGCGGCATCTATTGTGCAAAATCACTTAATTTTTAAGAAGCGCCGCTGCGCACCGGCGGTTTTCAAATTCCAGTTTCCGCAGCCGTTCCGTATTTTTCAGCACGGCTTCCCGGTTTTCCGCCGCGATGGCGTCGACAAAACCGCAGAGCGTTTCCGGCGACGCGTCCTCCAGCTCGCAGAAGCGCTCCGTGCCGAGATAGCGCAAAAAACCAGCGACCTTGACGTCGTAGGAGATGCCCGCCGCCGGAACACCGGCCGCCGCCGCAAACACCAGCGCGTGCAGCCGCATCGCAAGCACCCCCCGCATCCGGGACAGCAGGCCGATCGTCACTTCGGCCGGATACCGCGCGTCCACGCGGACATACGGGCAGGTCAGCTTTTCCTCCACCGCCTCGCAGGCCGCCGCGTCCCTCGGCAGCTCGATGGGCAGCAGCACCGGCACCCACCGGTACTTCGCGTACGCGTATTCCGCCGCGCGTGCAACAGCGTCCGCGTCAAAGCCCGTCCATGGCCGCACGCAGACGGCAAGGTAGTCGCCGTCGCGGGAAAGCCCCAGCGACTCGAGCACCGGCTCGAGCTTTTCCTCCGGCGCCGGACGCAGCGTCAGCGCCGGATCCGCCGCAAGGATGACCTCCGGCTTCGTCACGCCCATCGACTCGAGCAGCACGCGGGAATCGCTTTCGCGCAGCGTGATGGCGTCGACGCTCCCGTTGAGCACCCTGGCCGCCCGGCATTCGCTCTTCTGCCGCAGCAGCGGCCCGATGCCGCAGCCGTACATCATCACCTTCAGCCCCATCCGCTTCGCCGTCCCGAGCGTCCAGAGATAGAACCACAGCGACCGCGAGGAGGTGACGTCCTGAATCAGCGAGCCGCCGCCGTTGATATAGAGCTTCGAGCGCGAAAACGCGCGGAGCACCGCCGGAATGTCGAAAGTGAACACCGAATTGACGCGGTAATCGAGCCTTGTCGCTTCGGGATTGCGCGACAGCACGCAGACCGGCATATCCGCGTCGACCTCGCGCAGCTCCCGCACGATCGCCTCGAGGATCGCGTCGTCCCCGGCGTTTCCCTTGCCGTACGCGCCGCAGACCGTGACGCCGCTCTTCTTTTCCCGGCGCGCTTCCCGCCGGAGCACCGTGCGGTAGATCTCCGTCTGATCGGCAGCCATCCGATCGAGCGAGAACTTCTCCGACGCCCTTTTCCGGAGTCGTTCGGCAAAGGCGGCGCGCAGCGTTTCGTCGAGCGCAAGACTCGTCAGCGCCTCCGCCAGCGCTTCCTCGTCGCGCGGCCGGAAGATGAAGCCCGAGTGCCCGTGCTCCACCAGCTCGGACAGTCCCCCCACGTCCGATACCACCGTCGCGCAGCCCTCGCGGATGCCTTCGGACACGGAGTAGGGGAAGGTCTCCGACAGCGAGCAGATGACGTTGATGTCCGCCGCCGCGAAAAACTCGCGCATATTTTTTACCCAGCCGGCAAACGTCACGTTTTTTTCAAGACCCAGCTCGCGTGTCAGCGCGCCGAGGCTTTCCCTGTCCTCGCCGTCGCCCGCGATCACGAGATGCAGCCGCGGCGCCGTCTCCACGGCACGCCGCATCGCCCGCAGGAGCGTCGGAATATCCTTGATCTTCGTCAGCCGCGCCGCGATCACGCAGACGACGTCTCCGGGGGTGTATGCATAGCCGTATCCGCGCCAGTACGCCGCCCGATCCGGCTTCGGCAGGGGTGGCGTGTAGTCGATGCCGTTGTAGATCGCAAAGCAGCGCTGCGGGTCGAATCCGCGCGAGATCATCGTCCGCACCATCCGGTCGGAAACGCAGGTGTAATAGTCGACTTTGCGCAGTGCGCAGGCGTTGACCGCGCCGAACGTGAACTGCCGCAGCGGGGACCCGAGGTAGTCGAGCTTGTAATCGGAGTGAATCGTCGTCACGACCGGCAGCGCAAGCTTGCGCTTCAGCAGCGTGCCCATCAGATTCGCCCGCGCGCCGTGGCAGTGCAGGATATCCGGGCGATACGCGCAGACGAGCTTATACAGCCGCCGGTAATCGGAAAGCAGGTTGCGCGTCGGAATGACCTCGGTATCGATGCCCGCGCGGCGTGCGGCGTCGGCAAAATCGCCCGCGCGGAAGGACACCAGTTTGACGTCCAGCGTCTGCCCGAGCCTTGCCGCGAGCGAAATCACCGCGGTTTTCGCGCCGCCGACGTCGCCGCCGCCGATAATGTGGAGAATTTTCATACCGTTATTCTCTCTTTGTGTGAAACAGGATGGTTTTTTAACATCATACCGCGAAAATTGCCGCTTGTCAAGCCGCAGAAGCCCGTATGCGTTCTTCTGCATCGTTTTTCGCGCGCCGCTGCGAATTTTTTTTTTTGCCGTTTTCGGCATCCAAAGCCCGGTGCTTTTTTCCGCCCGGAGGTTTTTCGCGGCATATGCCGCATACCCTTATAACGGAAGCGCCGTCCGGCACTTCGATGCTGCGTGCCGGACGGCGCTTTCGGACGATTTTTACTTACTTTGCCGCGTAGAACACCTGCGTGTAGTACAGGATCCCGTCGGACTGCGGATTGTAGGCCGCGCCCGCGCCCATCGTCGTATACCCGGCGCGCAGCACCGCACGGTACTGGGCGTTGCCGAGATGGGCGGAGAACGCCGTCAGCGCGTTCGGGAACGCGCGCGCGATGATCTCAATCTGGTAAAAGTTCTCATAGCCCGCCGCGCGCAGACGGCTTTCGGGGGACGTGCCATCAGAGCCGGTATGCGAATAGCCGTTGTTTTTCGCCATGTCGCCGCTGTGGTTCCGGGCGACGTCACAGATCGTCTCGTCCCAGACGATCGCGGAAAGCCCGAGCTTGTGCCGTTCGACGTTTACCAGATCAAGAAACTGCCGGGCATAACCGTCGAGCACCGCAACGGAAACGCGGATCTTCTCCGCATATTCCGGGATCTCCTCCAGAACGGCATAGGCGGCGGCGTTCTCGTCGAAAAACACGGTGATAATTCTGTTCTCCGTCGTATAAACCGTGTAGGTGCCCATCTTTTCCGGCTCCGTACCGGCAAAGAGCGCGTCGCATTCCTCCGGCGTCATTCCGCAGCGCACGCCTTCCTCCACCTGCCAGGATGCCGAATGCAGATAGAGCGCCGCGACCTGTCCGTCGGCCACGCCGATCATCCGGTAATTGTCCAGATCGTCATACACCCACCAGGTATACCCCTTTTCGGAAACGGCGGTGCGCGCCGGTTCGCCGAAAACTTCCTTGGCCCGCTCCGATTCCATGCCGAGCGCCAGCGCCGCGCCGGTGGTCAGCGTCACCTTCGACTTCTGCGCGTCCCACGAGACCCCGAGCTGGAAGTTCTCGGATACAAACCGCAGCGGCACATAGGTGCTGCCGTCCCCGATCAGCGGCGGCGCGTCAAGCGCGACGGCCGTGCCGTTCACGGTCGCGGTCTTCACGCCGATGCGCAGCTTGATCGTGGTGCCGCCGCGGGTGACCGTCACCGTCTTGGTCGCGTCGTCGTATCCGACCTCCGCGTCCATCGCCTCGCAGAGTCCCCGGACGGGAACGTATACGCGGCCGACCTCGCCGTCATAATACGGCTGCGCGCCGGAGAAGGTGATTTTCTCCCCATCGAGCTCCACCGTAACCTTCTGCTTTGCGGCAGCGGCGCAGGGTGCCGCCGCTGCAAACAGGCAGAACGCCAAAAGCGCGGAGACAATCCGTAAAGAACGCTTTCTCATGGGTATAATCCTCGCTTTCCTCTGTTAACGATCTCAAAAACGCGCAACGCGTTTCGCGTGATACGCGGAGCGAATAATTCGCGGAGCGTGTGTTACACGGAGCGCGTAATACGCGGAGCGCGTAATACGCG
>JAEDGJ010000069.1 GCA_016297585.1 Clostridiaceae bacterium | reverse complement strand
CCCGCGTCTACAAATCGCGCAGCGATTTGCGTCCCGGAGGGGTGCATAGGGGAACCAGAGTTCCCCTATGTGTGTTTCTTTGCTTCTTTCTTTGCACAAGCAAAGAAAGAAGCCCTAGGGGGTTTGGGGGGGCGGGAAGCGCCCCCCAAAGCTACCCCAATAGCTGATACTACCCTCAAAAGAGGACGACCGGTGGCCCAGTCCCTCGGTATCCAAAGAACGGCATTTTCGTTTTACCGATCGAACCGCACCATCGCAAACGCCTCGAACTCAGGCAGCGTCACGGTGGTGTAGCCGTTTTCGAAGGTCACGTCAAGCGGCGTTTCGTCGGGAAGAATGCACGCCGCGCGATACTCGCCGCGCAGCGAAATCTTCGCCCCGGCGGGCTGGACGTTGTGCTCCTCGACGACGCCGACCTGGCCGCGCAGCTCGGGATAGTCCACCTTGCAGTGGACGAGCGTGAAGCGGTCGCAGCCGGTCGCGGTGACGCGGGAGGTCGCGTTCAGCTTTTCGGTGCGGAGGAGCTTGTCCGGGAGGAAGGCCTCGAGGATCTGCTGCACGAGACGCTTGTGCTCGCGCAGGAAGTGGGCGGCGTAGGCGTCAAAGACGCGGAAGGCGATGTGGGCGACCTGACCGTTCGCGGCGATGGCGGCGGCGGCGTGGCCGGTCTTCTTCTCCGGCGGGGTGTAGTAGTAGCCGTGCTTGCCGTCCCAGCCGTGGTTGAAGTAGGGCTTCCAGTGGTCGGCGAGCACCGTCGAACCCTCGCGGGCGTACATGACGATGCCTTCGCGGTAGTCCGACCAGCGCATGTCGGCCGTGCCCTCGGGGAGAGCGCGGAAGGTGAAGTAGGACGAGTCCGACGGGTCGGGGCCGTCGAAGTCGAACTCCCACGCCGGGAGCGCAAAGCCCGCGCCGTCCGGCGTCAGCCCCGCAAAGCCGGTCGAGAGGATCTTCCCGCCCTTTTCAAGATGCGCCGAGAGCTTTGCCGCGAGCGCTTCGTCCACGCGCAGGTCGTCCGGGAGGATCAGGACGGCAAAGCGCGAGAAATCGTCCGCGACGTTGAGGATGTCGAAGTTGTATTTCAGCTCGCCGAGGATGCGCGCGACGCCCGAATAGGTGTCACCGAGGTAGCCGGGGTTGTCCGTCAGGACGCCGATCTCCGGCAGATAGCGGCATTCGTCCGTCCACGGCTCCCAGCGCTCGAATTTCCGGTAGATTTTGCCGATGTCGAGGTAGATGTCGCGCTCCTCGATCTCCGCGGGGTGCATGTGGTCGCCGACGGACAGCTCGCAGCCGTTCATGATCGCGTCATAGCAGTCGTTTTCGATGCTCGCGGCGGTCTTGTAGCCGCCGAAGTCGCCCCAGCTCGCCTGGAAGCGGCCGGTCATGTAGAGCACCGTGTCCTGGATGTTGCGCGCATAGGCCGCCTGCTTGGCAAAGGTGTCATATCCCCAGCCGCCGGACGGCAGGCACTCGACCTCGATGTGCTTCTCCCACTGGCGGCAGTCCCAGTACGGCACGCCGTTGAGGTGCAGATAGCGGTCCGGGCCTACGATCTTCGCGATCTCGGCGGAGATCGAGAGGATCTGCTCGTAGGCAAACTTCGTGACCGCGTCGACGTCGTTTAGATCGATGCCGCGCTCCAGCATGTCCTCCGTGCACTTCGTGCACCAGCAGGGGCGAAGCGCCATGCAGTCGCAGAACAGGCCGTCGATCGGATAGGCGCAGATCTCGCGGATGGTGTCGAGCAGATAGCGGCGGTAGCCGGGGGAATTGTAGCAGGTCGTGCGGAAGAAGTTCTTCGTGCGGTCGCCAAAGAGGATGCGGCCTTCCTGGTCGACCTGGCTCCACTCGGGATGGCGGCGCAGATGCTCGTGGTTCAGGCCGACGTTGATGTACGCCGCGACGCGGATGCCGCGCTTGTGGCACTCCGTGAGCATGTCGCCGAACATATCGCCCTTCATGCCGGGGTACGGGATGCCGATCTTCGTCGGATAGTAGGCAAAGCCGAGGTTGCACTGGGCGAACATATTGATAAAGGTCACATGGGCGTCCGCAAGGCGCTGGGCGAACGCGGCGGCGTCCCAGTCCCGGTTGAAATCATAAATTCCGGGCATCGTATGGAAATCGAAGTGTATCGCGCGTTTGATCGTGGACATAGGCTTCTCCCTTCATTTTTTGCACAGGCATTTATAATTTTGCTTCATTATACCATATTCCCGGAAGAAGTCAACCGTCTTTTGTATATTTTTACGGCTTTCTTTGCTGTCCTGCCCGGCATCCGGCGTCCCTCCGCGCAAAAAAAGTCCCCCGGAACGCCGTTTTCGGGGCATTTCCGGGGGATTCTATGCCGTATGTCAGACTTTTTCGGGCAGGAAGGCGCCCATCGCGCGCAGCGCGGTCTGGAGCGCGGGGATGCTGACGCCGCGGGTCTCGCCGTCCGACGATGCAGCCATCGCCGCCGCGACGCCCGCCGCCTGACCGGTGATGTAGCACGCCGGCATCACGCGGATGGAGCTCTGCATCTTCTGGTCGGTCGAGACGCAGCGCCCGGTCACGAACACGTTATCGAGCTTCTGCGGCAGGAGGCAGCGGTACGGGATCGAGTAGCTCTCGCCGTAGCCGAGGTGGCGGGAGGTGTGCTCGGCAAGGAACGCGCGGTAGGCTTCGCGGCCGGGATTCGGATGGATGTCGATCGGGTACGAATAGCGGCCGATCTCGTCCTCAAAATGCGAATCCGCGCGGAAATCCGCCTCTCCGAGCACATAGTCGCCCATGATCCGGCGGCTTTCGCGCACGCCGAGGAGCGAGCCGGACGCGATGACGGAGGCGTTCGCGTAGGCTTTTCCGACGTAGTCGCGGTAGTAGCGCTCGAACTCCGGGATGATGCGGCGGCCGGTGAGCATCGCCTCGGTCAGGCTGCGCTCGTCGGTCGCGTTGACCTCGTAGCAGTGGCCGATGTTGCCGCCGCCGGTGTTCGCGCCGGTCTTCCAGATGCCGGAGAGGTGGTAGTCCTCCTGCGTGAACACGCCGTCGTCGATCGCGCGGGCGACGCGCTCGAACTTCTCGTCGCGGGACAGCGGCTCGTCGTGCTCCCAGTCGATGTTGATCCACTGCTGGCAGAGCGTCGAGGGCATGACGTGCCCGTTTTTGTCGCCGAGCTCGTACGGCGCGCCCGCCCACGCGCACAGGTCGCCGTCGCCGGTCGCGTCGACGAACACCTTCGCGTGCACGGCGTACACGCCGCTCTTCGCGGCGACGACGACGGCCTCGATGCCGTTTTCCCGCCGGATGACGTCGGCGACGTTCGCGAAAAAGAGGAAATCCGCGCCGGACTCGCGCACCATGTCGTCATAGACGCGCTTTAAGAGCTCCACGCGGATGCTGCCGCCGAGCTCGGGGATGCAGACGCGGTCGAAGACCTCGCGTCCGATGCCGCCGGCCATGAAGTCGACGCCGTTGGAAAACTGCATGAACGCCGGAACGAGCGCCGCCGTGCCGCAGCCGCCGAAAAAGCCCTGCGACTCGAGGATCAGCACGCGCGCGCCCTGCCGTGCCGCCGCGATGCCCGCCGCGACGCCCGCGGGACCTCCGCCCGCGACGCAGACGTCGACGTCGTAGCGCGTTTCGAGCTCTCTTGCGTAGGTATAAGCCATGTTTCCCTTCTCCTTTATGTTCTGTGTTCCTTTTCGGTTCGAAAAAAGCCCTGCAAAGACGAAATAATCAGGTTTTTCTATGCAAAACGGGGCACGGTATTTTCGTACCGTGCCCCGCAAAAAGGGTCAATTACTCGTTGATCTTGGAGACAACGCCGGAACCGACGGTACGGCCGCCTTCACGGATAGCGAAGCGGAGGCCTTCCTCGATGGCGATGGGGGTGATGAGTTCAACGTCCATATCGATGTGGTCGCCGGGCATGCACATCTCAACGCCCTCGGGCAGGGAGATGACGCCGGTAACGTCGGTCGTACGGAAGTAGAACTGCGGACGGTAGTTGTTGAAGAAGGGGGTATGACGGCCGCCCTCTTCCTTGGTCAGGACGTAGACCTGGCCCTTGAACTTGGTGTGCGGATGGATGGAACCGGGCTTCGCCAGAACCTGGCCGCGCTCGATATCGGTCTTCTGGATGCCGCGGAGCAGCATACCGATGTTATCGCCCGCCTCGGCGTAGTCGAGGAGCTTGCGGAACATTTCGATACCGGTGACGACGGTGGAACGGGGCGCGTCCATGAGGCCGACGATCTCGACGGTGTCGCCCATCTTGACCTTACCGCGCTCAACTCTACCGGTGGCGACGGTGCCGCGGCCGGTGATGGAGAAGACGTCCTCAACAGGCATGATGAAGGGCAGGTCGTCGTTACGGGCGGGGGTCGGGATATACTCGTCGACGGCAGCCATCAGGTCCATGATGCACTTGTACTCGGGCGCGTTCGGATCGGTGGAGGAGCTCTCCAGCGCGACCAGCGCGGAGCCCTTGATGATCGGGATGTCATCGCCGGGGAAATCGTACTTCGACAGCGCTTCGCGGATCTCCATCTCGACGAGCTCGAGAAGCTCCGGATCGTCGACCTGGTCGACCTTGTTCATGAAGACGACGATATAGGGAACGCCGACCTGACGGGCGAGCAGGATGTGCTCGTAGGTCTGGGGCATAACGCCGTCGGACGCGGAAACGACGAGGATCGCGCCGTCCATCTGGGCAGCACCGGTGATCATGTTCTTAACATAGTCGGCGTGTCCGGGGCAGTCAACGTGCGCATAGTGACGGTTGGCGGTCTGATACTCAACGTGGGCGGTGTTGATTGTGATACCGCGGGCCTTCTCTTCCGGCGCCTTGTCGATCTGATCGTAGGCGGTGAAGGCGGCGAGGGTGGTATCCTCAAGGGCGAGAACCTTCGTAATGGCAGCGGTCAGGGTCGTCTTGCCGTGGTCGACGTGGCCGATGGTGCCGATGTTTACATGGGGCTTGGTTCTTTCAAATTTTGCCTTGGCCATGGTTATCCTCCTTGTACGGCGTCGGGCGCATTTTGTCCCGCGCCAAATTCTTGTTCGTTTGTATTGTAATATAAACGTCCGCAAAAAGCAAGCCTTTTGCGAAACATTTTCGCAAATTTTTTACGCTTTCCGTCCCGAAACGGAGATCAGCTTCTCGGCGACGTTCTTCGGGACCTGCACATAGTGGCTCGGCTCCATCGAATAGACGCCGCGTCCCTGGGTGCAGGAGCGCAGGTCGGTCGCGTATCCGAACATCTCGGACAGCGGCACGAACGACGAGATCTGCTGCGCGCCGGAGCGCGACTCCATGCCGTTGATCTGACCGCGGCGGGAGTTGATATCGCCGATGACGTCGCCCATATACTGGTCGGGCACGGTGATATCCACCTTCATGATCGGCTCCATCAGCACCGGGTCGGCGTTTTTCATCGCTTCCTTGAACGCCATGGAGCCCGCGATCTTGAACGCCATATCCGACGAGTCGACCTCATGGAACGAGCCGTCGAACAGCGTGACCTTCACGTCGACCACGGGGAAGCCCGCGAGGACGCCGCTCATCATCGCGCCGCGGATACCCTGATCCACAGCCGGGATGAATTCCTTCGGAATGGCGCCGCCGACGATCTTGTCGATGAACTCGTAGCCCTTGCCGGACTCGTTGGGCTCGATCTTGATCTTGACATGCGCGAACTGGCCGTGACCGCCGGTCTGACGGGAGTAGCGCATATCGGAAACGGCCTCGCGCCGGATGGTCTCCTTGTAGGCGACCTGCGGGCGGCCGACGTTCGCCTCGACGCGGAATTCGCGCAGCAGGCGGTCGACGATGATCTCCAGATGGAGCTCGCCCATACCGGCGATGATGGTCTGTCCGGTGTCCTGATCGGTGTAGGTGCGGAAAGTGGGGTCCTCCTCGGCGAGCTTTGACAGGGCGATGCCCATTTTCTCCTGGCCGGCCTTGGTCTTCGGCTCGATCGCGACGCGGATGACGGGTTCGGGGAACTCCATGCTCTCGAGGACGATCGGGTCGGACTCGATGCACAGGGTATCGCCGGTCGTGGTGTTCTTTAAGCCCACGGCGGCGACGATATCGCCGGAATAGACGGTATCGATGTCGCGGCGCTCGTTGGCGTGCATCTGCAGGATGCGCCCGAGGCGCTCGCGGGTGCCCTTCGTGGAGTTGTAGACGGTCATACCGGTCTTGACGGTGCCGGAGTAGACGCGGAAGAAGCAGAGCTTGCCGTAGGGGTCGGTAACGATCTTAAACGCCAGCGCCGAGAACGGAGCGTCGTCGGAGACGGGACGTTCGG
Organism: Clostridiaceae bacterium; assembly: GCA_016297585.1. Classification (GTDB taxonomy): domain Bacteria; phylum Bacillota; class Clostridia; order Oscillospirales; family QAMX01; genus JAAZKA01. The sequence continues at coordinate 6,260 of JAEDGJ010000069.1, read as the reverse complement.
CTTCCTCGCCCGTTTTGGGGTTGGTGCCGGAGACGGCCTTCTTGTCGAGCGGCGACGGCAGATAGCGCACGATCGCGTCGAGCAGCTTCTGCACGCCCTTGTTCTTATACGAGGTGCCGCAGACGACCGGAACGAGCGTCGCGGACAGCGTGGCGGTACGGAGCGCGCGGTGGATCTCCTCTTCGGTGATCTCCTCGCCGTCGAGGTATTTGGCCATCAGCTCGTCGTCGTGCTCGGCGATGCTTTCGAGCATCGCGGCACGGTACTCTTCGGCCTGCTCGCGCATATCCTCGGGGATGTCGGTGCACTGCACCTCGGTGCCGAGGTCGCCCTTCTCGGTGTGATAGAGATAGGCGTGCATGTCGATGAGGTCGACGATTCCGCGGAAGGAATCCTCGGAGCCGATGGGGAGCTGGATCGGCACGGGATGGGTCTTGAGCCGTTCGCGCATCATCCGGATGACGTTGTAGAAGTCGGCGCCCATGATGTCCATCTTGTTGACGTACGCAAGGCGCGGGACATGGTACTTGTCAGCCTGTCTCCAGACGGTCTCGGACTGCGGCTCGACGCCGCCCTTGGCGCAGAACACGGTCACGGAGCCGTCGAGCACGCGCAGCGAGCGCTCGACCTCGACGGTGAAATCGACGTGTCCGGGGGTATCGATGATGTTGATGCGGTGGCCCTTCCAGTGGCAGGTGGTGGCGGCGGAGGTGATCGTGATGCCGCGCTCCTGCTCCTGCTCCATGTAGTCCATCGTGGCGTTGCCTTCGTGGGTTTCGCCGATCTTGTAGTTTACGCCGGTATAGTACAGAATGCGCTCCGTGGTAGTCGTCTTACCGGCGTCGATGTGCGCCATGATGCCGATATTGCGTGTGAGTTCAAGCGGAAATTCCCGTGGCATGAATTTTTTTTGCTCCTTTGGGGCTTATAGAATAATGGGATTTTACCAGCGGAAGTGCGCAAACGCCTTGTTGGCCTCGGCCATCTTGTGCGTATCGTCGCGCTTCTTGACGGAGTTACCGAGATTGTTGATCGCGTCAAGGATCTCGCCGGCAAGCCGCTCGCGCATGGTCTTTTCGCTGCGGCTGCGGGAATACTGCGTCAGCCAGCGAAGACCCAGGGTCTGGCGGCGTTCGGGGCGGACTTCCATAGGAACCTGGTACGTCGCACCGCCGACGCGGCGGGCCTTGATCTCCAGCACAGGCATGACGTTGTCCATCGCCTGCGTGAACACCTCGAGCGGATCGCGTCCGGTCTTTTCCCGGACGATGTCGAACGCACCGTAGACGACCTTCTGGGCGACGCCCTTCTTGCCGTCGAGCATGATGCTGTTGACGAGCTTCGTTACGAGAACGGAATTATAGAGCGGATCCGGCAGGACCTCTCTTTTGGGAACAAATCCTCTTCTGGGCACTTTGCTTCCCTCCTTCATATAAAATGGATTCACAGGTACTCGAAAGCGGCCGCTTCCGTTTGTGCGCCGTCATTTTTCAGAAGAAGACTGCGAACAACGAATGTATCACAATCGCCTTTTTACTCAGTTTCCGGCGAACGAACTGGACTAAACTCAAATCAGGCGAAGAAGCTTACTTCTTGCCGGTTTTCGCAGCGGCGCCTGCCTTCGGACGCTTTGCGCCGTAAAGGGAGCGGCCCTGCTTGCGGTTGGCGACGCCCTGCGTATCGAGCGTGCCGCGGATGATGTGGTAACGAACGCCAGGCAGGTCCTTGACACGGCCGCCGCGGATCATCACGACGGAGTGCTCCTGCAGGTTGTGGCCGATACCCGGGATATACGCGGTGACCTCGATTCCGTTGGTCAGGCGCACACGGGCGATCTTCCGCAGCGCGGAGTTCGGCTTCTTCGGCGTCGAGGTACGAACGGTCGTGCAGACACCGCGCTTCTGCGGGCTTGCGAGATCGGTCGGAGCCTTCTTCAGGGTGTTAAGCCCTTTCTGCAGCGCCGGCGCAGTCGACTTGTACGTCACCTGCTCGCGCCCATGGCGAACGAGCTGATTGAAGGTCGGCATTTTGAGAGTTCCTCCTTTCCCTCATACTACTTTTGTTGTGTTTGTCCCGTTCCTGCGGGAGAAATACCCACAGACAGGCACTTTCATATTATACTTGCTTTCTTTTGTCAAGTCAAGAGCTTTTTTCACTATTATGCGCGTTCTTTGTCCGCGCAATTCGTGATTTTTTCCTTTTTTCGCCGTCCGCGTCCCCTTTTTGGCCGTCCGGAGCCGCGGATCGCAGATTCTGCCGCCGGAGCGGAGGTTTTCCCCCATTCCGGCGGCAGATAAAGGTACTCTTATTCTTCGACGGTGAACGACGGCTGATACTGCTCCATGCCGGTACCGGCGGGAACGAGCTTGCCGATGATGACGTTTTCCTTCAGACCCATCAGCGGGTCGACCTTCGACTTGATCGCGGCCTCGGTCAGCACGCGCGTGGTCTCCTGGAAGGACGCCGCGGACAGGAACGAGTCGGTCGCGAGCGACGCGCGCGTGATGCCCAGGATGACGGGCGTGTACGTCGCGGGCAGCAGCCCCGTCTCGCCCGCGCGGATGCGCTCCTCGATGCGCGCGTTTTCGTCGCGGTACTCGAAGATGTCGACCATCGAGCCGGGCAGCAGCTGGGTGTCTCCCGCTTCCTCGATCTTGACCTTGCGCATCATCTGGCGCACGATGACCTCGATGTGCTTATCGTTGATGTCAACGCCCTGCTGGCGGTAGACCTTCTGGACTTCCTGAATGAGGTAGTCGTAGACGGCCAGAACGCCGCGCACGCGCAGCACGTCGTGCGGATTCAGCGCGCCCTCGGTCAGCTCCTGACCCTGCGGGATCGTCTCGCCGTCCGCGATCTTCAGCGGCATCATGGAGGGCACCGGATAGGTGCGCGACTCGCCGGTCGACGGATTCGTGACGGTCACGCTGCGCATCGTGCCGCGCCGGACGTCCTCGATGGACACGACGCCGCCGATCTCCGCAAGCGTCGCGACGCGCTTGGGCTTTCTCGCCTCGAACAGCTCCTCAACGCGGGGAAGACCCTGCGTGATATCGCCGCCGGCGATACCGCCGGAGTGGAAGGTACGCATGGTCAGCTGCGTACCGGGCTCGCCGATGGACTGCGCCGCGATGATGCCGACGGCCTCGCCGATGGCGACCGGCTCGGACGTCGCGAGGTTCATGCCGTAGCACTTCGCGCAGACGCCGTGGCGCGCGTTGCAGGTCAGGATCGACCGGATGCGCACGCTCGTGATGCCCGCGGCCTCGATGCGTTTGGCGTCGGCGGCGGTCATCATGACGTCCTTCGACTGGATAAGCTCGCCGGTCTTTTCGTCGATCAGGTCGTCGACGAGGTAGCGGCCCTCGAGACGGTCGGTGAACGGCTCGATGACCTGGTTGCCCTGCATGATCGCGTGCACCTCGATGCCCTCGGTCTCGCCGCAGTCGTCCTCGCGGATGATGACGTCCTGGGAGACGTCGACGAGGCGGCGGGTGAGGTAACCGGAGTCGGCGGTACGCAGCGCGGTATCGGCCTGACCCTTTCGGGCGCTTCGGGAGGAGATGAAGAACTCCAGCACGGACAGGCCTTCGCGGAAGTTCGTCTTGATCGGGATCTCGATCGTGCGGCCGGAGGTATCGGCCACGAGGCCGCGCATACCGGCGAGCTGACGGATCTGGGCGATACTGCCTCGCGCACCGGAATCCATCATCATGAAGATCGGGTTCTTCGCGTCCATCGTGTTCTGGAGGGCGGCGGTGACCTTCTTCGTGGTCTCGTCCCACTCCTCGATGACCAGACGCCGTCTTTCGTCGTCGGTGATGAAGCCGCGCTTATACTTGCGCTCGATGGCGGTGACGCGCTGCTCGGCCTCGGCGATGATACCGGCCTTTTCGCTCGGCACGGTCATGTCGGCGACGGCGATCGTGAGGGCGGCGCGGGTGGAGTACTTAAAGCCCATCGCCTTGACGCCGTCGAGGAGCTCCGCGGTGCGCACGAAGCCGTGCTTCGTGATGCAGCTTCCGACGATCTTGCCGAGGGTCTTTTTCGTCACGGGGAACGTGACCTCGAGGTCGCAGACGTGCTCGGGGTCGTCGCGGTCGACGAAGCCGAGGTCCTGCGGCACGACGGTGTTGAAGATCAGGCGGCCGACGGTCGCGTCGACGGTGCGGGTGACGGACGCGCCGTTTTCCTCGCGGGTGATGCGCACGCGGATCGGCGCATGGATGCCGACAAGGCCGTTGTCGTAGGCGAGCATCGCCTCTTCCTCGCTCGAGTAGGCGTTTCCGGCGCCGGTCTCATCCTCGCGGAGGATGGTCAGATAATATGAGCCGAGAACCATGTCCTGCGTCGGCACCGCGACGGGGCGGCCGTCGACGGGCTTTAACAGGTTGTTCGCGGAGAGCATGAGCACGCGCGCCTCGGACTGCGCCTCGGCGGACAGCGGGACGTGCACGGCCATCTGGTCGCCGTCGAAGTCGGCGTTGAAGGCGGTGCAGACCAGCGGATGGAGCTTTAAGGCGCGTCCCTCGACGAGCACCGGCTCGAACGCCTGGATACCGAGGCGGTGGAGGGTCGGCGCGCGGTTTAAGAGCACGGGATGCTCGGAGATGATGTCCTCCAGCGCGTCCCAGACCTCGGTTTTCGCGCGTTCGACCATCTTTTTGGCCGATTTGATGTTGTTGGCGACGCCGTCCTCGACGAGCCGCTTCATGACGAAGGGCTTGAAGAGCTCGAGCGCCATTTCCTTCGGCAGACCGCACTGGAAGATCTTGAGCTCCGGGCCGACGACGATAACGGAACGGCCGGAATAGTCGACGCGCTTGCCGAGGAGGTTCTGGCGGAAGCGTCCCTGCTTGCCGCGCAGCATATCGGAGAGGGACTTTAACGCGCGGTTGTTCGGGCCCGTGACGGGACGGCCGCGGCGGCCGTTGTCGATCAGGGCGTCGACGGCCTCCTGCAGCATGCGCTTCTCGTTGCGCACGATGATGTCGGGCGCGCCGAGCTCGAGCAGGCGCTTTAGCCGATTGTTGCGGTTGATAACGCGGCGGTAGAGGTCGTTTAAGTCGGAGGTCGCGAATCTGCCGCCGTCGAGCTGCACCATCGGGCGCAGATCCGGCGGGATGACCGGGACGGCCTCGAGGATCATCCATTCGGGGCGGTTGCCGGAGAGGCGGAAGGCCTCGACGACCTCGAGCTGCTTGATGATGCGGATGCGCTTCTGGCCGGAAGCGCCTTTCAGTTCGGCGCGGAGCTCGGCGGAGGTCTTTTCGAGGTCGATCTCGGCGAGCAGCTCGCGGATGGCCTCGGCGCCCATGCCGGCCTTGAAGTCGTCCTCATAGCGCTCGCGCATATCGCGGTATTCGCGCTCGGTGAGGATCTGCTTTTTGGCAAGCGGGGTCTCGCCGGGGTCGGTGACGATGTAGGCGGCGAAATACAGCACCTTTTCGAGGAGTCTCGGGCTCATGTTGAGGATAAGCCCCATTCTCGAGGGGATGCCGCGGAAGTACCAGATGTGGGACACGGGCGCGGCCAGCTCGATGTGGCCCATACGCTCGCGGCGCACCTTCTTTTTCGTCACCTCGACGCCGCAGCGGTCGCAGATCTTGCCTTTATAGCGTACTTTTTTATATTTGCCGCAGTGGCATTCCCAGTCCTTCGTCGGTCCGAAGATGCGCTCGCAGAACAGACCGTCGCGCTCGGGCTTTAACGTGCGGTAGTTGATGGTTTCGGGCTTTTTGACCTCGCCGTAGGACCATTCGCGGATCTTGTCCGGCGACGCAAGACCGATTTTGATGGAATCAAAGCTCTGATTGGACATCTTGTAAAGCCCCCCTTATAGATCGAGATCCGCGAACAGATCCTCTTCCTCCGGCTCGGCGTCCTCGCCGTCCGCGTCGAGATCGTCGAAAAGCTCGTCGCCTTCCTCGCCGCTGTCGTCCACGACCTCGCTTCCGAGCTCGCGCTCGGCGTCGAAATCGTCGTCGTCGTTTCTCTCGTAGGCCTCGTCCTCGTCCTCGTCGTCGTGCAGCTCGATCTCCTCGCCCGCGCGGTCGAGCACGCGGATGTCGAGACCCAGAGACTGCAGCTCCTTGACGAGCACCTTGAACGACTCCGGCACGCCGGGCTGCGGGACGTTGTGACCCTTGATGATCGCCTCGTAGGTCTTGACGCGGCCGTAGCAGTCGTCGGACTTGACGGTCAGAATCTCCTGCAGGGTATGCGCCGCGCCGTAGGCCTCGAGCGCCCAGACTTCCATT